>CAXUHC010000111.1:13078-14093 GCA_964250705.1 uncultured Chthoniobacterales bacterium
CGGGTAACGCCGTTCCAGTTCGGCGGCAATCACGTTGAAATCCTGCTCCGCCAGCTCTCGCGTTACCCCCGGCCGGAGGCGGCCCAGCACGGCGAAGCTGGCGTGGTTGTCGCGGTCGGTCAGCGCGGGGTCGGCCCGCAAATCGCCCAGCGGCACGTACAACTCCGCCCCCCGCGGGTAGCTCACCTCCGGCGGCAGCACGCCGATGATCTCGCGCGCGATGCCGTCCACGGTGATGCGCTGGCCGAGCACGGCGGGGTCCGCCCCGAAGCGCCGCCGCCAGAGGGAGTCGCCGAGCATGGCCACGGCCGGGCCGCCCGGCGTGTCTTCCGCCGGGGTAAAATCGCGGCCCAATTGCGGGTGCATCCCGAGCACGGCGAGAAAGTTCGCCGTGACCTCGCCGGAGCTGATGCGTTCCGGGGCCGTGCCGCTCGCGGCAGGGAAGGCGACGTTGCCGCTGCCGTGGCGCGCCATCGCCAGGTCGGTGCAGGAATGCTGCGCGGCACACCAGTCCAGGTAATTGGGATAAGCCACCGGACCGTTGGCCAGACTGACGTTGTCGGATTCGCGCACGATCACCAGCCGCTCGGAATGCGGGTAGGGCAACGGCCGCAGCAGCACCGCGTTGATGACGCTGAACACCGCCGTGTTCGCCCCGATGCCCAACGCCAGGACCGCCACGGCGATGCACGCGTAGCCGGGCGACTTGAGGAGCATGCGGCCCGCGAAACGCAGGTCTTGCCAAAGGGAGGACATCATAGAGAGAAAAGGGCGGTGAACGCGGCGGAGCTAAAGGCACGTCCCGTGCCAGGGGCATCCCGGATTTTGTTCGCAACCGCTTCCGTCATCCTGAGCGGAGGTCCTTCGGTAATGATCCAGTTGGCGCATATGGGATCGCCTCCGGCTGTGGCCACGGCGCTCCGTCGCCGTGTCTGTGCTCAGGACGCTCTTCCGCACGGCGACGGAGCGCCGTGGCCACAGCCGGAAAGCCGGAAAGATGTCGGGCTGTGTGTTG
>CAXUHC010000112.1:0-14089 GCA_964250705.1 uncultured Chthoniobacterales bacterium
CGCCGACGATGGCGCTGAAGTCGAGCGCGGGGTCCTCGCTGGAAAGCTCCAGCTCCATCGAAAAGAGCCGCCCGAGCTGCTCGGTGATCGTCGCATTGACGATGATGACCACGTCGTCACCGAGCGGGGTACTGATCGCCAGCGGGCTGTTATCTTGGGAAACGGGCATGCGTCATCCTTTCAAAGGCGGACAGAAATTCTAGTGTGGGCATCCACCATAGCGGTGCCTACCATCGTTTGTAAATGCCTTGCGAATAGATGTTCCATTCGCATTGCCGCCGGTTGTTCAGACCTTTGTTGACCTTCCCTTGGGATTTATTCCAAACCTTCCAGGCGGCTTCGAGACTGCTGAACGCAGTCTGGGCTGTCGGGTCGTTGACCAATTTGACCACCGAGGAACCTGCGAATCCCGTCGCCCCGGCCCCGATGTTGAACGCGAGAATGACCAGGGCGTCGAACTGGTTCTGCGTGACCGCTGCCTTGATGTGGGTCTGCACGGCGGAGACGAACGGGGCGAGGTCGCTATCGAACAAGGCATCGGCCTGGTCCTCGTCGATCCCGTCCTTGTAGGTGTTCCACTGGTTGCTCTTGATCAGGTGCCCATACCCGACGGTCGCTCCGGCCACCCAGGCCGTAATATCCTTTTGCGTCTGATCGTCGTAGGGTTTGAGGCGCAGGGATTCGACCCCCTTGAGCAACGCCGCACCCTGCTCCCCGAATGTCAACTGCTCCGCCGGCAGCGCGCCGTTGTCCTGGTTGGACGGGGGCGTTTCCTCGAACGGCTCCAGTAGATCGGCGGGACTGCACGCGCGGCTGCGGCTCATCGTGCCGTCGTCGAGGAAGTCCATATCGGCGAGCAGGCCGTACCGTGACAGGCACGTCGTACCGGGGTATCGAAACGGGGGCATGGGGGAATTCAGGGTCGTCAGCCCCCGGGCTCAGGCGAACGTGTAAACGAAGGCGTTGTCCTTGGCGTCCACGGTGATGGCCTTGACCGGCTGGCCTTCGACCATGCGGTTGAGCAACTCGCGGCTGATCTCGGGCAGGAGCGTCTGGGTGACGATGGCGTCCACCATGCGCCCGCCGCTCTCCAGTTCCGTGCAGCGGCTGGCGATCAGGTTGACCACCTCGTCGCTGTACGTCAGCGTGATGTCCTGATTCTCGGCCACGCGCTTGACCACGCGGTTGAGCTGCAGCTTGATGATCGAGCGCAGCATCACATCGCTCAGCGGGTAATACGGCACGACGACCAGGCGGCCCAGCAGCGCGGGCGGGAACACCTTGAGCAGCGGTGCGCGCAGAGCCTTGGCGAGGTCTTCGACGCCGGGCGCGAGGTCCGGGTCCTTGCACATGTTCATGATCAGGTCGCTGCCCGCGTTGGTGGTCAGCAGGATGATCGTGTTCTTGAAGTCGATGAAGCGGCCCTCGCCGTCTTCCATCCAACCCTTGTCGAACACCTGGAAAAACATCTCGTGCACGTCGGGGTGCGCCTTTTCGACCTCGTCCAACAACACGACCGAGTAGGGCCGCCGCCGCACGGCTTCGGTCAACACGCCGCCCTCGCCGTAGCCGACGTAGCCGGGAGGCGCGCCCTTGAGGGTGGAAACGGTGTGCGCTTCCTGGAACTCGCTCATGTTGATCGTGATGACGTTTTGCTCGCCGCCGTAGAGCGCTTCGGCCAGGGTGAGCGCCGTTTCGGTCTTGCCGACGCCGCTGGTGCCCGCCAGCATGAACACGCCGATGGGCTTGTTCGGGTTGTCGAGCTTGGCGCGGCTGGTCTGGATGCGCTTGGCGATGGTTTCGAGCGCGTGCCGCTGGCCGATGATCCGCTTTTCGAGCGTATCGGTCAGGTTGAGCACGGCCTGAATCTCGTTCTTGACCATGCGGCCCACCGGGATGCCGGTCCAGTCGGCGATGACCGAGGCGACGGCGATCTCGTCCACGCTCGGCAACACGAGCGGGGTTTCGCCTTGCAGGGTGGCGAGGTCGGTTTCTAGCGCGCGCAGCCGGTCGAGCGCGGGCTTGCCGTCGCCGGTCGCCGCGGCGGCTTCCGTCACCGAGGTGTCGATGGCTGGGGCCGTCGCGGTCGCCGTGGCTGCCTCGCCGGTGGTCGGTGCACCGTTCGTTTTGCCGTTGGCGGCCGCGCCGTTGGTTTTGCTGGCGGCCAGCAGGGCGTGAATCTCGCCCCGCAGCGCGAGAATATCGTCCACCTTCTGCTTCTCGACCTGCCACGCGGCGTTGAGTTCCTCGTAGCGTTTCTTTTCGTCGGCGAGTTTGACGGTCAATTCCCCGTGGCGTTCGGCGTGGTCGCGGCCCACGGCGGTTTCGCGGTCGAGAATGTCGATCTCCTGTTGCAGTGCCTCGATGCGGCGGTTGGTGTCCTCCACCTTCGGCGGCGTGGCGTGCTGGCTGATGGCGACCCGCGCGCAGGCGGTGTCGATCAGGCTGACCGCCTTGTCGGGCAACTGACGCGCCGGGATGTAGCGGCTCGACAGCTTGACCGCCGCTTCCACCGCTTCGTCGAGCAGCTGCACCTTGTGATGCTTCTCCAGCACGGGCACGAGTCCGCGCACCATGTTGATGGCCTTCGCGTCGTCCGGCTCCTCGACTTTGATGACCTGGAATCGCCGGGTGAGCGCCGGGTCCTTCTCGAAGTATTTCTTGTACTCGGCCCAGGTCGTCGCGGCGATGGTCCGCAGCGTGCCGCGCGCCAGGGCGGGCTTGAGCAGGTTGGCCGCGTCGTTCTGGCCCGCCGCGCCGCCCGCGCCGATGAGGGTGTGCGCCTCGTCGATGAACATGATGATCGGCTTCGGCGAAGATTGCACCTCCTCAATGACCTTCTTCAACCGGGCCTCGAACTCGCCCTTGGTCCCCGCCCCGGCCTGGAGCGCGCCGAGGTCGAGCGAACGCACGGAAACGTCCTTGAGCTGCGGGGGCACGTCGCCCGACGCCACGCGCAACGCGAATCCCTCGACCACCGCCGTCTTGCCGACACCGGCCTCACCGGTGAGGATCGGGTTGTTCTGGCGGCGGCGCATGAGGATGTCCACGATCTGACGGATTTCGTCGTCCCGCCCGGTGACGGGGTCCAGTTCCTTGTTGCGGGCCTTGGCCGTCAGATCGATGGCGAATTTGTCGAGCGCTTCCTGCTTCGCGCCGGGGACCGCGTTGGCCGTGTCGCCGCCACCTTCCGCTCCACCCGCCGCACCGAGCGCGGTGCCGTCCTTGGCTCCGAGGTGTTCCTCCGCCGAACCGCCGACCAGCTTCGGAAAATTCTCCGTCAGGTCCTCCACCTTCACCTTGGCAAATTCCCGCGAAATCTGCATCAAGATGCTCTGGAGCTGCGCGGTCTTCATCATGGCGAGCAACACGTGGCCCGTGCGGATCTGCGACTCGCCGTAGAGCAGCGTCGCGTAGGTCCATGCCTGCTTGATCGCTTCGTCGAAGTGGATCGAAAAATCCGAGATGCCCGACGCCCCGCGCGGCAACTTGTCGAGCGCGGTGGTAAAATCCGCCGCCAGCTTGGAAGTGTCGAGGTTGTAATGCTTGAGCAGGATGGCCATGTCACCCTGCGGCTGCTGGATCATGGCATGCAGCCAATGGACCAGCTCGAAGCTCGGGTTGCCGCGCATCTTGCAAAACGTCATGGCACTGTCGGCCGCTTTGAAAGCCAGGCTGTTGAGCTTGCCGAAAAGGGTGGTGCGTTTGAAATCTGGCATGGGGAAGAGAGGATGAAGGTTGCAGGATGAAGGATGCAGTCGAAAAAGTCTACGATAACGTGTTCAGGGTGACAGGCATGAGGAGAAATCGTGAGGGCGTCGATCTGTGGAATCCGCCTGCATCCTTCATCCTTTCTTTTCAGTTTAACGACGGGTCGATGAGCAAATCTTCCGCGTCGCGGGTGGGCTTGCGGGTGGTGATCCAGGTCGTCCAACCCAGGAAGCCGCCGCTGCCGAGCCGGGTGCCGGGCACCTCGTCGGCGAGCAAAACGAACTGCGCGTCCCAGAACAACTCGTCGCCGCAGTAGTTGCGAATCCATGTCTTGAGCCGCTTGAACGAATCCTGGTTGGGCAGCATCCGCGTCAGGTCCGCCAACTTCATCGGGCCGAAACGCAGGCGAAACTTCGTCTGTACCTGCCACACCCGGCTGCCGACGATGACCGTCGATCCCATCAGGCCCGTGGCGCGCGACTCCCCCAGGCGGCAGGCATCCGTCTCGGGCACCGTGATCCATTGGCCGGTGAACGGCTCGATCCTGACCGGGATACCGAAATATTCGTTGAGGATCGCCGCCAGACCCTCGGCGTTTTTGGTCTGCGTGGCGAGTCGTCCCGAAAAGTAGAGCTTCGCGGCGTCGTCCACGTCGTCGCGCTTTTGCATCGCGAGTTGTCCGAGGCCGATGAAGCTGCCGATGTAGTCGGTGAACCGCCGCCCGGTGGGTCGGTCCAGGTCCGCGCTTTTCTGGTGCACCGCCCACGACCGGTAAAACAGGGAGAGCGCGCGATGATGGAAAATATTCAGAAACGCCACCAGCGTCGGGTCGTGCGCCTGGTTGACACGTTCCAGCGCGTATTCAGTGAGGTGCAGCGGCAGCGGACCGTTCGGCCCGAGCAGGCCGAGAAAATCGACCGTCATGGTACCCGGCGCGTCCGGGGTGGGAGGCACGAAATCCCGGACGGTCGACGGGGAAAATCGGAGGTCCGGTTCCTGCCGCAAGCGCACCCGGTCGTCGCGCGGACGCAGGCTCTTGCCAAGGTTCATCTGGGGATCGAGCGCGTGGAGCCGACGCATCGCCAGGTAAAAGCCGAACGCGTGCGGCTCCTCCTTGAGCTTTTCCAAGAATGAATCGACGGGCTTGTCCATGTTCGGCTCTGGAATCAACTGATCGCAGACCAAAAAACTGCTGTCATCCTGAGCGGACTGGAACCGAGCCGAAGGATGACGGCAGTTTTTGATCGGCGTGCCATGATCGTTTTCGATTGAACTGGTTACAGCACGTCCCGCGCGCCGGGCTGCGAACCCCAGCGTTTGATCTCGCCGCGTTCGCTGCGCAACACGGTTTCGGTGAACGAATTGATCGAAACGTACTTTGCAAAGAAGCGTTCCAGCACCGCACCGAACAGGAACGCGCTGTTGCCGACGAACTCCGATTCGCGCACCTCCACCGTGACCTCCAGCCCGCGCGCAAAGGCAATCGGTCCCGGTGTCAGGACCCGGCGGATGATCGGCTTGCTGGTGACGCTCGTCAGCGCATTGATGATCTTCTTGATGCTGGCGTTCGTCTGCGAATTGTTGGGGTGCTCGGCGTAAAGACGCATCATCTCGCGCAACGCCGCCGCGCCTTCCTCCGGGTTCGTGTCCACCAGCGACAGGTAATTAAGCGTCAGATGGCTGATGATGCGCCAACTGATCTCGCCTTCGGCCATCGACGGGATCGGCTCCGTCGGCGAGGTCAGCGCGTGCGTGGAAACCAACGGCGCGTTGCTGTCCAGATGGAAATCCGTCTTGCCGACGCCGACCGGCAATTGGATGGGCAGGTGCCGGTTCGTGCACAGCGCCGTGATGGAAAGCTGTTGGAGATCGGGATGGTACGGGGCGTTGTTGCCGTCCACCAACGAGAGGTACACCTCCGAGCCGGGGTAACGCACCCCGCCCTGCTGCGCCTCGCGTGCCGAGAGGGTCCGCGGCACCCGGTTGAGCGTGTAATAGGCGCGCGAATTGAGGTCGCGGTCGTAGTTGAAATAAAACGGCGTGAACTTGTACGTCTCGTCGGGCGAACTGCCGATTCCTTCCACCCGGACCAGATCGAACACCTCGAACTCCACCATGCGCGTCTTGTCGGCGACGACCTGGTACTCGGAAAAACGGTCGGAAAGCGCGATGCGGTCGATGCGCTTCTGGAACAGGTTGATGGCCGGAGTGCAGTAGAGGGCGAACATGGATTCGTCCACCCGGTTTTCCAACTGCATGTCGTTGTGGTCGAGCAGGATCAGCACGTCGAATTCGTCGCCCGTCATCTGCGTGACCGCGTGGTGCATCCCCAGCAGCTTGAAGAACAGAAAACGCTGCGGGAAAACGAAATACTCGCGCAGCAAACGATAACCCTCGAACGAACGGGGAGCCACCGGCAGCAACGCCTCGTTTTCGGCAAACCCCACCGGGCGCACTCCCGGCCCGTCGACCACCACGGTGTGCCGCTGTTTGCCCATGCCTGACTGGAGCACGAGCTTCGTGCCGTGCGCGAGGATTTGCTCGTGCAAACGGAAGGGCAGTTCACTGCCGCCGCGCAGGAAAATGTCCAGGTCGTTGAGCTTGAGTTCCTTCGGCGGCACGGCGGCGGTGATCTCGAAGCGCAGGCGCAGGACGGCCTTCGGGCGCAGTTTGTCGGGCAGCTCGAACGCGCCGATCTCGCGCGTGGTGTAAACGGCCTCCTTGATGCGCAGGGGCCAGAGCGTCACGTCGTGCGCCGTGCGGAATTGCGCGGGCACGCTCGCGCCGCGCCCCAGGTTGCCGCGCAGCAGGGTGCCGCGCGGGATGGGAAACCCGGTGGCCAGGCCGCCCTCGGTCGGCTCCGGCTCGAACCCGGCGATGAGCATCGCGGGCGTCGGCGAGAGATAGTGCGGAAAAACCGATTCGAGCAGCGACTGGGTCAGGCGGGGAAACTCCGCGTCGAACTTCGTCTGGATGCGGGCGGTCAGGTAGGCAAACCCTTCCATGAGCCGCTCGACGAACGGATCGGGACAAACCTCGTGGCCCGCCGGGTCAACGCCCAGGCGGCCGGCAATCTTGGGGTACTCGCGGGCAAACTCCGCCGCCATCTGGCGGACGTGGCTCAACTCCGAGTTGTAATGTTGGAGCAGGCGTTCGCGCACGGAGGGAAATTAGACGGTTTTCATCTCGCCCGTTTCCAGGTCGATCCTAGTCTTGACCATGAACTCCTCCGGCATGGGCCGTGCCCAAAGGTCGCCGCGAATTTCGATGACGATCTCGTTCTTGGATTTGCTGCTGGTGTCTTCCTTGAGTTCGACGACGAGCGTGCTGGGATCAATGCGGGGCTCGAAGGCCTCGATGGCCTGGGTGATGTCCTGCTCCAGCCTGCCGCCGCCGACGCTCTCGGCCATGCGTCCGCACAGGCTGCGGATGCCGAAATTGAGCGTCGAGGTCCGCACGCTGGGATAGAACTGCAAATCCTCGTCTTCCAAATGGCGGCTGGCACTCAGCAGCCAACGGATGTCTCGCAAGACTCCCGTGCGGTAGCGCGTGATGGACACCACCCGCTCATGACTGGCTTCCTCCTTCTTTTCGGGAGCATTGTCCGTCAACCGGTCCAGCAGACACGGCTGAATTTTCTCCATGGTTGCAAGCTCGGCCATAAAATAAAAGGGAGTATAACCCTTCGTCCTTCCGGGGGAAAAGGGCAACCGCGTTATGCACCGCCCGTCCCGGGCGCTGGCTCCGGCTGCTCGCCGGGCATGACCTTGAAAAGATCGGCGGCCGTCACTGGCACGTCGGGATGCGTGAAGCGCACGAGTTTGACCTCTCCGAGGTCGAAATCGGCTGTGCTGGCCGCGAACACGCGGTGTCCGCTGCCCAGATAAAAATTTTCCGCTTTTTCCGCCCATTCGGTCTTGCGGGCGAGCTGGATTTGCTGGTCCGTGCTTTTCTCGGAGCCGTGGTAGCGCACCGGAATGTAGCCGGTCGCTTTGCCTTCGTTGAGCCATTCAAAATCCGCCGGCGCCCAGATGGCGTCCATCAGGTGCGTGCGCGATCGAAGGTTGATTTCGCGGATGTGCTCGAAAGGTATCCAATAGTATTTCCCCTCAATGTACGCCTCCAGCAACGGTCCGAAGCGGGAATCGGCGTCGGCGATCCATTCCGCCTCCTGTCCGTTGATGACCGCCGGGGTCGCCGGGGCGGCCTCCAGGGCTTGCGCCTGGCTAGCGGCGGCGGCGCTCCAGTTGCCTTCCAAACCGAGACGAAACGCCTCGATCAAGCCTCCCACCCACTCGGGCGGTTTGCCAAACAAGGTCGGCGGCTTTTTCCCCGCGTACACCGCCGCGCGGTCGGCCTCGCAGGCCAGGAGTTTCTCGCAGACGCCTACCCACATCGTGGATTCGATGTCGAGTTCGCCCACGAGCTTGAGCTGGGTCTGCGCCCCGTCCCAATTCCCCTGGATGCAGTAGAGCTGGAAAAGGACACTCCGGTGCTTGCCGTCGTTGGGCGACTTGCGCACCGCATCCTTGGTGGCGGCGAGCGCTTCGTCCAGACGGCCTTGCTTGAGAGCTTCCGAAGTGTCCATAAACCAGTCTCATCACAGGACAAGATTCCCTGTGTAGGCGCGTTGTTACGTGGCCTTGAGGGTCGTCATGTCGAAGGTCTTTTCGACCTTCGTGGCCTGTTTGCCGTCCATGCCGCTGGTGGGCAGGTATTTCCAGGAAATCTTGCCGAAGGCCAGCGAGACGCTCTCGGTCGGCACGCCGTCGCCGCCGGCACCGACGGAGATCGACGAGACGAGCACGCCCGAAAGGGTGTACGTCATGTAGACTTCCTGTTTGCCCTCGCCGGAACGGGTGAGGTCCACGGTCACGGTCGGGATGGTGGCACCCCGGACGCAGCTGTCGGTGAGCAGAACGGACGCCTTGTCCATCATCTTCACGAAGCTGAAATCCGAGACGTTGGCGCGGCCCGAGGAACGGGACCCCGCCGAGACGGTGGACTCATTGATCGCCATGGAAACGCCGTGGCTGTAGCTGAGGACCTCGATCCATTCCTTGTGGTCCGCCGTGGTGACTTCCCCGGGGATGTTGTCAAACTTGATGTACGTATCGCTAGCCATAACTGTGCAGTTCTGTGTGTGGGTTGGTGCGCCTTGGAGTTAAACCTGCCGACCCGGCAGCGCGGACCGGACCGGCAGGAATCTATCTCTAGCCGCCGCTCTTGACCGAGGGCAGCTTGGAAACCATGCGCAGGGACACCGTCAACCCTTCGAGCTGATAATGAGGACGCAGCCAGAATTGCGAGGTGTAATAACCGGGATTGCCGGGCACTTCCTGAATCTTGACCTGGGCTTCCGCGAGCGGATACTTGGCCTTCGTTTCCTCGCTGGCCGAGGCGTCGACGGTATACTGGTTGATCCAGTTGTTGAGCCACTTTTCCATGTCCTCGCGCTCCTTGAAGGAGCCGATCTTGTCGCGGACCATCGTCTTGAGGTAGTGCGCAAACCGGCAGGTGGCGAACAGATACGGCAGCCGCGCCGAAATATTGGCGTTGGCCGTCGCGTCGGCATCCTCGTACTCGGCGGGTTTCTGGAGCGACTGCGCACCCATGAACACGGCGTAGTCCGTGTTCTTCCAATGCGAGAGCGGAATGAAACCGTTCTTGGCCAACTCGGACTCGCGCCGGTCGGTGATGGCGATTTCCGTCGGACACTTCATGTCCACGCCGCCGTCGTCCGTCGGGAAGGTGTGGCAGGGCAACCCTTCCACCATGCCGCCGCTCTCGGGGCCGCGGATGCGCGCGCACCAACCGTAGAGCTTGAAGGCACGGGCGATGTTCACGCCCATCGCAAAAGCGGAGTTGGACCAGACGTATTGGTCATGCGAACCGCCTTCGGTTTCCTCCTCGAAGGAAAAGGCTTCGACGGGGTCCGTCTTGGAGCCGTAGGGCACGCGCGCCAGGTAGCGCGGCATGGTCAAGCCGAGGTAGCGCGCGTCGTCGGACTTGCGCAAAGACTGCCACGGCGCGTACTCCGGGCTCGAGAAGATCTTGGTCAGATCACGCGGGTTGGAAAGCTCCTGCCAGGAATCCATGTTCATCACGGTCGGCGCCGCCGCCGCGAAGAACGGGCAATGACCCGCCGCGGCAATCTTCGACATGCCACTCAGGATGGCAACGTCGGGCGGCGTGTGGTCAAACTGGTAATCGCCGATCATGCAGCCGTAAGGCTCGCCGTTCGGCGTGCCGAACTCTTCTTCGTAGAGCTTCTTGAAGAGCGGGCTCTGGTCCCAGAGGGCGCCGGGGAAGTTTTTGACCGTCTTGCCGAGGTCCTTCTTGGAGATGTTCATCACCCGGATTTTCAGCGTCTCGTCGGTTTCCGTGTTGAAAACCAGATGCTTCAAGCCGCGCCAGGAGCCTTCCAAGTTTTTGAAATCCTCGTGATGGATGATGAGATTGACCTGCTCGGTGAGCTTCTTGTCGATCTGGGCGATGATCGCCTCAATCGCACGAACGGAGTCGCCCGAGATCAGATTCGTCGAGGCCAGCGCCTGCGAAGCCAGCGTGCGCACGGCGGCCTCGACGGCCGTTTTGCGCTCGTCGGAGCGGGGCTTGAACTCCTGCTGCAACATCGACTCGAAGTCGCTCATTCCGCCCAGCGACGTTTCCGTCGTCTGGACTGACTTGTCCTGCGTCATTTCTGCACTCATAGGAATTGGGATCGGGAAAAGACTGCGGGGATCAGGATTTACTTGGCGGGTTCGTCGGTGGGCTTGGGCGCAGCGGCGAGGGTCTGGAGGAGAGTGCTGTCACCCAGTACTTTGGTGATGAGTTCTTCCGCGCCGGACTTGCCATCCATGTAAGAAAGCAGGTTGGAGAGTTCGGTGCGCGCTTCGAGAAGCTTGTCGAGACCCGCGACCTTTTTAGCCACGGCGGCAGGCGAGAAATCGTCCATGCTCTCGAACGTGATGTCGACGCTGATGTTGCCTTCGCCGGTCAGCGTGTTGGGCACCTGATAGGCGACGCGCGGCTTGATCGCCTTGAGGCGATCCTCGAAATTATCCATGTCGATGGACAGAAATTTCCGGTCCGCCACGGCAGGCAGAGCCTCCGCAGGCTTTCCGCTCAGATCGGACATGACACCTAGGACGAAAGGCAGTTGGACCTTCTTTTCTGCGCCGTACGTTTCCAGATCGTACTCGATTTGGACGCGGGGGGCACGGTTGCGGGCGATGAACTTTTGGCTGCTGTTGCTTGCGGCTGGCATAGGTCAGAGATTGTGGAAACTCCTGCGTGAAAGCAAATTTATTTGTCGGGGAGCGACGATCTTTTTTCTCAAGTCAATCAATTTTGAACCGACCGTCACTTTTCCGGTCCAACGAGCGCGTCCAGGGCACTCTTGCCCGAGGGAGTCAGATTATCCAATAAAGCGAGAAAGTCCATGCCTACCAATTTGTTAGCTCTTTGCAACAAAATAGGAATCGGGCTGGAAGGTTCGTTCGCCGCGTAGTAATCGCAGATTTTTTGAAGCATCTTGCGCACGTCTTCGACGGACTGAATCTCGCCTGAAATCGCGGTTTTCTTCACCCCCCCGCCCGCGGCCACCGCCGAGCCCGCGCCGACGTTCGCGCCGCCCGCCTGCTCGGTAGTCGAGGTGGCTGCCTGACCAACGATTCCTTCGAAAAGGCGCACCCCTCTATCCAGCGCCTTGATGAGTGGATCGAACGACGGCGCGTTGGTCCGTCCCACGGTGTCGATCAGGAAATCGTCCATCGCGTGCACCGAAGCCAGCACACTCTTGAGCGCCTCCACCCCCGTGGCGACCTCTTCCGGGTTGGACGCGGCGACGACATCCGGCAGCCGTGCGGCCCCGAGGCCGCCCTCCTTGGTGACGGCGTCAATCGACACCGCTCCGAAACCCGGCGCGGCGAAGATCGACGTGGTGTTGAGCCGCTCGATAAATTTGACCGGGTCGCCGTAACTGCCCGGTTCGACCGTCAGCTGCGAGACGATGTTGACGCGTTGGGTGGGGTCCTTGTCGTCGGGATCGAGGTTGGGGAAAAGCGTGTCCCAATACTGGCGGATGATGCCGGAGATGACATCCATCCCCCGCGCCGCGCCGACCATGCCGGAGGTCTGGCTCAGCGCGACGGTCCAATAGACCGCGATCTGCAAATCCTTCGACCTCTTGAGGGCTTCCTCCGCCAGTTTGCGGATGGGCGGCCAGGAAGGTTCTTTGGCGGCGTTTTCCTCGAACTGGTTGTCCGGCGTGCCCTGGATCATCACGGCCAGGTCGTTGGAAACGATGTCGTAGGAAAGATCGACGCCGGTGGGGGCGTCGGCGGAGATGGGTTCGAGCAGTGGGTCCATGAAAGCTTGCGGAGACGGAAAAAGCGAGGCGGTGACTGCCGGCCTCAGAGTCCGGCGACCTCGTGAAGACGGTTCTCCCCAATGGCTGGCCTGGCTTCGCGGGCGGTTTTGCGGCTGCGATCCTTCTGCCCTTGGCGGGCCGTCTTGAGCGGGGGCGTGCCTTTCTTCTGCTCGGGCGCAGCGGGGCTGGTGGCACCGGGGGCCGGGTTGGCGGCGGGCGGCGAGGGCGGCAGCTTGGTGGAGGGCGCTTTCTGAGCCTTGGGGATCTTGCTGCGCAGGGTGTCGATCACCTTGACCATGTCCTCGGGCGACACGCCGGAAACCTGCAAGTCCGAGGCGATGTGCTCCTTGGATTTCTCCTGTTCCTTGGGCGTCAGGCCGAGGCTTTCGATGTAGCCGAAGAGGTTGTCGAAGCCGCGCACCGCCTTGTCCACGTCGGGATACTTGCCGGGCTTCGCGGCGAGGTAGGGCGCGAAACCGGCGGCATCGGCGGTCTGCTTTTCGGTGCTGTAATCGGTGAACGCCGCGTTGAAAGACTCGCCGATGGGCGGGGCTTTCTCCTTGTTCTTGCCGTAGAGTTGCTCGAACGCCGCGAGGATCGCCTGCACCTCGTGCTCGCTCATGCGGTCCACCACGACTACGTAATCCGAGGGCACCAACCGGCTGATGCCGCCCTTGACCGGCTGGAGACGCCCGTAGTTGTCGGTGTCGAGACCGTCGACGAGCTGGGCGAAGAGCGCGCGCTTGGAACTCAGCGACAGGCGTTCCTGCCGTTGAGCGGTGCGCGGATGGATGCCGAGCTTCTTGAGTTCCTCCATCTGGCTGGCGGTGACGGTGAGATCGCTGGCCACGTCGAGCGGCTTCTGGTCGGGCAGCGCGCCCGAGAGGGCGGCGGCGATTTCCTGGGTTTTCGAGCCGCTGCTGGTCAACTGGAGGAATGAGCCAAAGCTGCCGAGATCCCGGACGTTTTCCCCGGCGAACGCAAATTTGACGTCTTGCGCCGTCGCGAGTCTGGTGCGCACCGTGGGGTCCTGAAAGAGCGAAACTCCGTTGGTCTGGTTCCGGTTGACGGTGACCTGGCCGGTGGGCGTGACCAGATTGGCGTGGTTATTCGACGACCCGCTGGAAGCGTAGTTGATCGGCGATTGTCCGAAGTTGATGGAACTGCCGGACACGAAGTTGAGCCCGTCGTCGGTCCCGTCGCCACGGAACGGGTCACCATCGCGGGCGCGCAGGGTGATCGAACCGGCGGTGACGCTCAACGAGCCGACCGCAGAGATGTCGCTCAGCGTGGCGTTTCCGCCACCCAGGGCCGTGATCGAGACGGAGCCCAGGGCAAACAGGTTCTGGAGGTAGCCCATGTCGAAGCTGCTCCCCCGGAAGAACGTGGTCCGTCCGTTGTTCAACACGTAGATGGTCGAGGTCTGGTGGGTCAGGTTGTTGTTGGCGTAGCCGGGGTACAGGTAAGCGGGGTTCTCGAAATCGTTGAGGATCACGCGTCCGCCGGCGCCGTAGTTGTCGCCCTGGAGCGCCAGGCGGTTGCTCGCGTTCAGGACGAGATCCCCCGCATCGACGGTGATATTCGCATTCCGGGCGGCCAGGATGCGGTTGCCCAAAGCGACCATCGAACCCGCCGGAACCCTCACCTCCTGGTTGAAGATGATGCCGTTATCCGGCCCGGTTCCCCTGTCCATCAGCACGGTGCGATTGTCAGAGGGCGATCCCGGCGCGGTGATGGTCAGGGGGCCGCCGTAGTTCTGGAGGCCGTTCGTGATCACGTTTGCGCCGGCAAGCCTCACCGCGCTGTTGGTTTCAGCCGTCAAGCTCCGCGCGTTCACCAATTGCTCGAAGACCGTGGCGTTGTTCGCATTGCCGGTGCGCAACGTCAGGTCGAACGACGGGCCGGTGACGGTTTGCACGAAGGTGGTGTCGCCGTTGCCGTTCGAGAAAGTGAGGTCGTTGCCAAGCGTGACCGGACCGGAGTAGGTCTGCGCGCCGGACGTGT
>CAXUHC010000113.1:0-14036 GCA_964250705.1 uncultured Chthoniobacterales bacterium
CCGGAAATCAGCGTGCGGGAAACCGTGTTGTCGGAGAAACGTTTTTTCCCGTTCCCGGTCCTGGCAGATTTCGAGCGCCTGCCAGCGCGGGTAAACCGGGCAGAATTTCTCGACGGCCTGGAGTGCGGCGGGCGGGATGTTCTCGAACTCGAAGCCGACGGCGTCCAGCCCTTGAGCGAAATTCCCGAGCGCGGCGAGGTCGGTGAACGGAGCGCGCACCGCATGTTCGCAGACGGGGGCGGCGGGAGCCGCGTCACCGGCGGGATCGAAGACGCGGAATTTGTAGCCCATGCGCCGGCCCGCCAGGGCGGTCATGCGGGCAAGCTGGCCGCCGCCGAGCAAGCCAAGGGAAGAGCCGGGAGGGAACATGCGGAAAGGATGAAGGATGAAGGATGAAGGATGAAAGGAAGATTTCAAATCCCGGAGCAAGTCACGTTGGTTTCGCCGCCTTCATCCTTCATCCTTTCCCTCCCGTCCAGCCAGCCGATGACCAGCGCGTGCGGGACGGTCAGCGCGGAAAGCAGGAGCAGGTAGGCGACGATCCGGTGGCCGCTACCCTGGAGCAGCACGGGCCAAACACGCCAGATGATCCCGAAACCGAAGAGGGAAAGTAGGGTCAACGGCAGGGTCCGCCAGTGGAAATCGACGACGGCGCGCCAGAGCGGAAGGCGGTCTGCCGGATGCAGAAGGCTCTCCAGGCGCAGGAAATGCCGCCAAGCGTGGAAGCCCGCCCAGTGGCAAACGACCGCCGGTGCCACCGCCAGCGAGGGCACGCCGTAAAGAATGGCGCGGTTTCGGGTGCAAGCGGGCGGCATCGGTGCTTCCTTGGCCCAGAAGTCATGAATTTTCCACAAACGTTCGTCCCCACCGCGCGGGAAGTCGGGCTGTTGCCGATGGTCACGGAGCTGTTTTTCGTGGTGGCGCTTTTCAGCTTTGCCGCCGGGTTCGTATTTTTCCTGAGCAGCCGTAGCGCCGTCGCTCCGTGGCACCGCACGTCGGCGGGGCTGTCGGCGGTCATTTGCCTGGTGGCGGCGGCGTCCTACGCGTTCATCCGCTATTATTATCACGACATGCTGCATCAGGTGGTGTTCGAGCATGATCCGGCGGGCAAGCGGCGCGTGGTGCACGACGCCTTTTTCGCCATCGGCCAGTACCGCTACATGGATTGGGCGGTCACGACGCCGCTGCTGCTGCTCAAGATGGTGCTCACCCTCAAGGTGAAACCGCGCGAAATCATGGGCTGGATCGCGTTGCTGCTCGGCGCGGATTTCTGGATGGTCTTCGCAGGCAGCATCGGCGACCAGCAGTTCAACCCGGCGGACGGCACCCTGCTCGTCGGGCGGCACCTGCTCTGGGGGACGATCTCGACCCTGGGCTACCTCGTGGTCCCGTACGTCTTGTTCGTGCGGCTGGGGCCGCGCTACGGCGGGCAGTCCGACGACGAAAGCGGCCACGCCTTCCGCCTCATGGCGTTGACGACCGTGACCACCTGGGGCGTGTACCCGCTGGGCTACCTGGCGACGGGGTTGCTGCCGTCGCTGGACGTCAATTGGGTGCATCTGGCTTTCACGGTGGCGGACATCGTGAACAAGATCGGCGTGGGCGTGGTCGCATATATGGTCGGGGTGGAAGAACTGGAACGGCGCGTCCCCAAGGAATCCGTGCAGCACGCGCGGTTTGTCGGTTAAATCGGCATCGACAAACGTCGGCGTTGGGTGAAAGGTTTGCGCCATGGAAATCGCCACTCAACTCGCCCTGTTTCTTGAAAATACGCCCGGGACGCTGGCCGCCGTTTGCGACGAACTGGCCGCGGCGAACATCAACATCCTCGCGCTGACGATCTCCGACACCGTGGACCATTCGGTCGTGAGGATGATCGTCAGCGATACCGACAAGGCTCTCTCGATTTTCGAGGAACACGGCACGCTGACCGTCGAGAACAAGGTGCTGCTCTTCGAGATCGACAACCAACCCGGCAGCCTGTCCAAGGTCGCGCACGAGTTGGCCAAGGTCCAGGTGAACATCGAGTACGCGTACCTGGCGACGGGGCAGACGAGCGCGAACGGCCTGATGGTGCTGCGCGTCAGCGACGCGGAGAAGGCGCTCGCGGCGATGCAGGCGAAGTAGTCCGCACCCGAGGTGGGGAGTAGCGTCCCTGCTCCTCCCCAGAATGCGCGCTTGCGCATCGAAACCGAAACGCTAGCGGCGCGAATGGTAAGCGCTATCCCCTTGCGCGTGTTCTGCGCACGCCGTTTTCCCCCTTATGCTCGACGCACATTAGGTAAACTAGGGAGGAGCAGGGACGCTCCTCCCTACCTGCGTCACGATTTCACTTTTCCGGCGGTTTCCTACCACCACGGCAGCCCCTTTTCCCGATGCTAAATCCGACGCCCGGAAGCACGGAACCCCGTGCGCCGTCCCCGACGTAAGCCTTTGTTCAATTTATGCCTATCAAAGTTTGGCCAGGAACCCCCTACCCCCTCGGCGCGACCTGGACCGGCCAGGGAGTCAACTTCGCCGTTTTCAGCGAGAACGCGACCGGCGTGGACGTGTGCCTTTTCGACAGCGCCGAGGCCGAAACCGAGAGCGTGCGCGTCCGTCTGACCGAATACACCGACCAGGTCTGGCACGCCTTCCTGCCGGAAATCCTCCCCGGCCAGCACTACGGATTCCGGGTTTACGGCCCTTATGCGCCGGAGAAAGGCCTGCGCTTCAACGCCTCCAAACTGCTGCTCGACCCGTATTCCAAGGCGGTCAGCGGCGACGTGGAGTGGGGCACGGAGATGTACGCCTACGAAATGGGCGACGGCACCGACGACACCCGCGACTACCGCGACGACGCCTGGGGGATGCCCAAGAGCATCGTCATCGACCCCGCCTTCGACTGGGGCACCGATGAACTGCCGCGCACGCCCCTGCACCGTTCCATCATCTACGAGGCGCACGTCAAGGGGTTCTCCGTGCTCAATCCCGACGTGCCCGCAAAGCTGCGCGGCACCTACGCGGGCCTGGGCAGCGAGGCATCGGTCAAATACCTCAAGGACCTGGGCATCACGGCCATCGAGCTATTGCCGGTTCACCAGCACGTCGAGGATCAGCACCTTACCGAGAAGAAGCTCGTCAATTATTGGGGCTACAACACGATCAGCTACTTTGCGCCGCACCACGGCTACGCGGCCAGCGGGCCGGGCAGCGGGTCAGTCACCGAGTTCAAGCAGATGGTCAAAAATCTGCACGCGGCGGGGATCGAGGTCATCATCGACGTGGTTTACAACCACACGGCGGAAGGCAATCATCTCGGGCCGACGCTCTCGTTCAAGGGCATCGACAACCCGACGTACTACCGGCTCATGCCCGACGATCCGCGTTTTTACATGGATTTCACGGGCTGCGGCAATTCGCTCAACGTCCTGCACCCGACGGTGTTGCGGATGATCGTCGATTCCCTGCGCTACTGGGTGACGGAGATGCACGTGGACGGCTTCCGCTTCGACCTCGCGGCGACGCTGGTGCGCGGGGAAAACGACATCAACAAGTATTCGTCGTTCCTGGCGATCATCCATCAGGACCCGATTTTGAGTCAGGTGAAATTGATCGCCGAGCCGTGGGACATCGGCATGGGCGGCTACCTGGTAGGTAATTTCCCGGTGTTGTGGACCGAGTGGAACGGGCGGTACCGCGACACGGTGCGCAAATACTGGAAAGGCGATGATTCGCAGATCGGAGAATTCGCCTATCGCATCAGCGGTTCGTCGGACCTGTACCAGACCAACGGCAAGCGGCCCTATGCCAGCATCAATTTCATCACCAGTCACGACGGGTTTTCGCTCAACGATCTCGTCTCCTACAACGACAAGCACAACGAGGCCAACGGCGAGGACAACAACGACGGCGACAATAGCAACCACTCCTGGAATTGCGGCGTGGAAGGACCGACCGACGATCCGCAAATCAACGCTCTGCGCCAGCGCCAGCGGCGGAATTTCCTGGCCACGCTGCTGCTGAGCCAGGGGGTGCCGATGCTGCTGGGCGGCGATGAGTACGGGCGCACCCAGTACGGCAACAACAACGCGTATTGCCAGGACGACGAGATTTCCTGGATCGGCTGGGACCGCGACAAGCCCAAGCAACAACTCCTGTCGTACACGCAAAATCTCATCAAGCTGCGCCACGGGCATCCGGTGTTCCGGCGGCCCAAGTTCTTCCAGGGCCGCAAGATTCGCGGACAGGAGATCAAGGACATCATGTGGTTCAACCCCGGCGGCACGGAGATGACCGACGAAGAGTGGAACTCCGGGTTCGTGCGTTGCGTGGGGATGCTGCTCAGCGGCAAGGCCATCGACGTGCGCGACGAGAAGGGCGAGCCCATCGTGGACGACACTTTCCTGGTGTTGTTCAACGCGAACCACGAGTCGCAGCGTTTCAATCTGCCGGGGCGCGTGGACGTGCGCTGGGGGTTGCTGCTCGACACGGCGGAGGACACGGGGTTCATCGAGCCGACGCGCATTCTCCAGGCCGGGCAGGCCATCAAACTGCTGGACCGCTCGCTGTGTTTGCTGCGGCTGGTGGAAGGCGAGGAAAGCTCGATCACGCTGCGTTAGGGATGATGAGCTGCGCTCCTCGTCCCCAAGCTCCTGCTTGGGAACGCACTTGCTCGGGAAGCTCTGCTTCCTCTCAGGCCGCGCCAGCGGCTTCGTTATCCCGGGTAGGGAGGAGCGTCCCGACGTGCGCTCCCTACGCGGCTGGCGGCGGGTGTACACCATCGACCCTCCGGGTTCACGCGCCCGGACAGGAGCACAAGGTAGACGAAGCTGCTGGCGCGGCTGGCCTGATCGAAGCATCCTCCCGGCGAAGCAGAGCTTCGCATCCGATGGCATTCCCGAGCAAAAGCTTGGAAATGAGAGAAATCGTTGATTAGGGGCGAGGAATCCACCGAGATATTTTCATATTCTGTATTGACGTTATTACAGAATATGTAATTTTACCTTCATCCAATATGTCTACTGTCCAATCTCTTCCCGGCGCCTCCGTCCTGCCGGACGGCGGCGGGGTCCGTTACCGCGTCTGGGCGCCGGAAAGCCAGCGTGTGGAAGCCATCGTGTTTTCTGAGGACGGCCAACCAATCCGCACCGTCGCGCTGGCTGCCGCTGACGACGGCCACTTCCAAGGCGAAGACGCCTCGGGCCAAGCCGGGGATCTCTATAAATTCTGGCTCGACGGCGACGAGGGCAAGACGTTCCCGGACCCGGTGTCGCGCTTCCAGCCGCAGGGGGTCCACGGACCGTCGATGGTCATGGAATCAGGAAAATACGCGTGGCGGCACGACGACAAACGGTCGCCGGTTTCGCTCGACGATCTGGTCATCTACGAACTGCACATCGGCACGTTCACCCCGGAGGGCACGTTCCGCGCGGCCATCGACAAACTGGACGCGCTGGTCGATCTCGGCGTTTCGGCCGTCGAGATCATGCCGCTGGCGGATTTCCCGGGCCGTTGGAACTGGGGTTACGACGGTGTGTTCCTCTACGCACCCGCCCGCTGCTACGGCCACCCGGACGATTTGCGCGCCTTCGTGGACGCCGCCCACGCGCGGGGTCTCGCCGTCATGCTCGACGCCGTTTACAACCATCTGGGGCCCGACGGCGCGTACCTCGGAGCGTACACGAAGAGTTATTTCAATCCCGCGCACAAAACGCCCTGGGGCGACGCGCTCAATTTCGACGGTCCACATAACGCCCCCGTTCGCGCGTATTTCCTGGGCAACCCGGCGTACTGGATGGACGAGTTCCATTTCGACGGGTTCCGGCTCGACGCGATCCATGCCATCGTCGACGAAACGGATCGTCACGTCCTCGCGGAAATCGCCGAGACGATCCATCAGCGGGGCGGGTTCGTCTTCGCGGAAGACGAGCGCAACGCCGCGTTTCTCGCCACGCCGGAGGCCGAGGGCGGCACCGGGCTGGACGGCTTGTGGGCGGACGATTTTCACCACACGGTGCGCGTCGCGCTGACCGGCGAGCGCGAGTCGTACCTGCGCGATTTCACCGGCGAGTCCGTGGAACTGGCCGACACGCTGGCCAACGGCTGGCATTATCGGGGACAGGTGGCGGGCAATCACGGCAAGGAGCGCGGGACGCCTTGCGCGCAGCTTCCGCCGCACGCGTTTTGTTACTGCATTTCCAACCACGATCAGGTCGGCAACCGGGCGTTCGGCGAACGGCTGACGGCGTCGTGCAGCCCGGAAGCGTACCGGGCGGCCAGCGCGCTGTTGTGCCTCGTGCCGTACACGCCGTTGTTGTTCCAGGGGCAAGAGTGGGCGGCCTCGACGCCGTTCCTGTATTTCACCGATCACAACGCGGAACTGGGCCGGTTGGTCACCGAAGGCCGGCGCAAGGAGTTCAAGGGGTTTGCGGCGTTCGCGGACGAGGAGAGCATCAAACGCATTCCCGATCCGCAGGCGGAATCGACCTTCAACGCCTCCAAGCTGAATTGGGCCGAGCGCGGGGAGGGGATGCACGCCAACACGCTTCTGCTCTACAAAGAGGCGTTGCGGCTGCGGCGCGAGGAATTGGCGGTGCGCCGCCGAACGCGCGACGATTGGCAGGCCGTCGCGCTGGGCGGCGAGGCGGCGGCGGTCGTCTACACCGAGCCGAACGCCGGGGAGATGTGCATGGTGGTTTTCAACCTGACCGGCGGCGGCGCCGGCGAGATGGGCATCGACGAGGGACCGAATTTTCGGCTGATTTTCTCCAGCAACGAGACGCGTTTCGGCGGCAGCGGGCAGACGGCGTTCAACGCCCGAAACCGGACGATGCGTTTCGAGCGGCCCGAGTTGCTGGTGCTCAAGGCGGAAGTTTGATCTACGCTCTGCGCCCCCTTTCTTCCAATCTGCGAAAATCTGCGTAATCTGCGGACCGATCTTTTTATGCCCACTTTGTCCACGCCGCGCATCCCCACGGCCACTTACCGCGTCCAGCTTCACCAGGGGTTCACCTTCAACCAGGCGCGCGAGATCGTCCCGTACCTCGCCGCGCTGGGGATCAGCGACCTTTACGCGTCGCCGTTTTTCCAGGCCAGCCCCGGCAGCACGCACGGCTACGACATCGTTGACCACAACCATCTCAACCCGGAAATCGGCACGCCCGAAGATTTCGACGCCCTCGTCGCCGAGCTCAAAAAACACGGCATGGGTCTGCTCACCGACTTCGTGCCCAACCACATGGGCATCGCCGTCGCCACGAACCGCTGGTGGATGGATGTGCTCGAAAATGGCCCCAGTTCCGCCGCCGCCCCCTGCTTCGACATCGACTGGCACCCGCTCAAGCGCGAGCTGGAAAACAAGGTGCTGCTCCCCATCCTCGGCGACCAGTACGGCAAGGTCCTGGAGAACGGCGAACTCAAATTGCGCTTCGCGGACGGCGTTTTTTCCCTCGATTACTACGAAAACCGTCTGCCCGTCAATCCGCGCAGTTACAACCAGGTCCTGCGTCTCGCGCTGGAAGAACTGAAAGGCGAGGACGCCCCGGTGGTCCTGGATGTCGGCACGGTGAACCTGCCCGACAGCGTGCGCGCCTACGTCCAGTTGCAGAGCATCGTGACGCAGCTCGAAAACATGCCCCCGCGCTCGGTCACCGATCCCGTGCAAATGGCCGAGCGCGCCCGCGAAAAAGAAGTCGCCAAGGAGCGTCTCCAGGAGCTTTGCGTGCGGTATCCCGAGGTCGCCGCCGCCATCGACCGCGCGACCCGGAGCTTCCAGGGCACGCCGGGTGATCCGCGCTCCTTCGACCGGCTGGACGCGCTGGTCGAGGCCCAGGCCTATCGCCTGAGTTTCTGGCGCGTGGCGGCGGAGGAGATCAATTACCGCCGGTTTTTCGACATCAACCAGCTCGCGGCCATCCGGGTCGAGACGCCCGCCGTTTTCGAGGCCGTCCACCGGTTCCTCTTGACGCTGATCGCGGACGGAAAAGTCACCGGCCTGCGCATCGACCACCCGGACGGCTTGTACGATCCCCGCCGCTATTTCGCCGAGGTGCAGGCCGCCTGCGCGCAGGTGCGCCACGAGACGCTGCCCGACGACCAGCGTGGCGTCTACCTGCTCGCGGAGAAAATCCTCGCCGGCGAGGAGGAATTGCGCGAGGACTGGCCGATTCACGGCACGACGGGCTACGACTTCACGACCCACGTCACCCAGTTGCTCGTCAACGGCGAGGCCGAGGCCGCGTTCTCCGACACCTACCAGCGCTTCATCAAACGGTACGTGCATTTCCCGACGCTCACCTACGAGAAGAAGCGGCTCGTGATGCGTCTGTCGCTGGCCAACGACGTGAACGTCCTGGCGTCGCTCCTCAACCGCCTGAGCGAGCGCAACCGGCTGTTCCGCGATTTCACGCTCAACGCGCTGACCGGCGCGGTGCGCGAGGTCATCGCGTGTTTCCCGGTCTACCGCACCTACCTGGAGCACGGGCATCCGCCCGGCGCGGAGGATCGCGCCGTGGTCAACCGCGCCGTGGCCGTCGCCAAGCGGCAGAATCCCGGCATCGAGGCGTCGATCTTTAATTTCCTGCGCAACATCCTCTTGTTCCGCTTCCCGGCCGACATGGACGCGGCCGGGATCGCCGAGCACGAGCATTTCGTGATGAAATTCCAGCAGACCACCGGGCCGATCATGGCCAAGGGCCTGGAAGACACGGCGTTCTACATCTACAACCGGCTCGTGGCGCTCAACGAGGTGGGCGGCGAACCGGGGCGGTTCGGCATCACCCCGGCGGAGTTTCACGCGACGTGCACGCACAACGCCCGGCGCTGGCCCCACACGATGCTGGCGACCTCCACCCACGACACCAAGCGCAGCGAGGACACCCGCGCGCGCATCCTGGCGCTGTCCGAGCTTGCGGGCGATTGGGGCGGTGCGCTGGCGAATTGGAGCAAGCTCAACGCCGGGCACCGGGTCATCCTCGAAGGCGAGGCCTCGCAGGCGCCCGATTTGAACGAGGAATATCTCATCTACCAGATTCTGCTCGGCACCTGGCCCATCGGCGCGAAGGGCAAGGACCCCGCGCCGACCGGGGAAGCGAAGAGCACGCATTCGCTTTTCGGCGCGCTCGACGACGAGGAGCACCGGGAATACGTCACGCGCATCCAGGACTACATGACCAAGGCCATCAAGGAAGCCAAGGTCAACAGTTCCTGGGTGCAGCCCAACGAGGCGTGGGACGAGGCGGTGCGCGGATTCGTGGCGGCGGTGCTGCGGCGCGAGGACAACCCGTTTCTCGCGGCGTTCGAGCCGTTGGCCGAGCGGGTGGCGAAACTGGGCATGATGAACTCGCTCGCGCAGACCGTGTTGAAACTGACGGTGCCCGGCGTGCCGGACATTTACCAGGGCTGCGATTCCTGGGACTTCAGCCTCGTCGATCCCGACAACCGCCGGCCCGTGGATTACGCCGCGCGCCGACGGGCGCTCGCCACGCTCGAAAAGGCCGAGCCGGGCGATTTGCTCGCGCATTGGCCGGACGGTCGGATCAAGCTGTTCGTCACCCGCGCGATCCTGCGCCACCGGCAGGAACACGCGGAGCTTTTCGGGCAGGGCAACTACCGACCGCTAAAGGTGTCCGGCCCGCACGCGGACAGCGTGGTGGCGTTTGCGCGCGAACACGAAAACCGGGCGGTGGTGGTCATCGTGCCGCGGGTCACTTCCCGCCTGGGCGAAAACCTGCCGGTCGGTGCCTGCTGGGAAAATACCGTCGTCACGCTGGCCGAAGAAACCCCGGCGACGTGGCGCGAACTCTTCACGGGCCGCACCGCCCAACCCGACGAGCGGGGCGGCCTGCCGCTGGCCGACATCCTGGCCGATTTTCCGCTCGCCGTGCTGGTACGGTAACCGCTGAAACGATTGGCCATGATCCACGAGGGAAAAAAGAACGTGCTCGGCATCCGGGTCGACGCCGTGGACTACGAGGCCGCCGAAGAAGCCATCATCCGCGCCGCCCACGAAAAACGCCCCTTCACGGTTTCCGCCCTTGCCGTGCACGGGATCATGACCGGCGTCACCGACCGCGAGCACAGGTACCGGCTCAACCGTTTCGACCTCATCACGCCCGACGGCCAGCCCGTGCGCTGGGCCATGTCCCTGACCGGGCAGGCGAAACTCCCCGACCGCGTTTACGGCCCTTTCCTGACGTTGCGCGTTTGCGCCCGCGCCGAAAAGGAAAACCTCGGCGTTTTTCTCTACGGCACCCCGCCCGCCACGCTCGAACGCCTGCGGGCCGCCTTCGAGGAACGCTTCCCAGCCCTGCGCGTCGCGGGCAGCCAGCCTTCGCGTTTCCGGCAGGCCACCCCCGAGGAGCGCGCCGCCGACGTGGCCGCCATCCGGGCTTCCGGGGCGGATCTGGTCCTCGTCGGGCTCGGCTGTCCGCGTCAGGAGGTCTGGGCGTTTGAGATGCGCGACGATCTGCAACGCCCGCTCATGGCCGTCGGCGCGGCCTTCGATTTCCTGGCGGGTTCGCTGGCGATGGCGCCGGCCTGGATGCAGGCGCGCGGCCTGGAATGGCTGTACCGCCTGACGCGCGAGCCCAAGCGCCTGTGGCGTCGGTACCTGATCCTCAATCCGCATTATTGTTGGCTGCTGCTGCAACAGGTGCTCAAACTCCGCCGTTTCGATCCCGACGACGCCGATCCGCCGACCGCACTCCTGCGCTACGGGTAAAGTTCCTTCCAAAGCGGCTTGGTGCCTATCCGAATATTGAATTGCTTCCGCTGTGGCCACGGCGCTCTGTCGCCGTGTCCATTCCAGCGCAGACACGGCGACAGAGCGCCGTCCCTACAGCGGGAGGTTATTCAGGTAGGCACTTACCCACGCTCCTTCCACAAACCCTTGACCGGATGAGCGGTCCACATCCCGGCGCGGCGCGCTTCCTCCAGACGGTCGCCGAAATCTCCCAGGCTGCTGATAAACCGGCCCTGCTCCCGCCAATCCCGCAGCCGGTAGCCGAGATGATGCGCGACGGTCGGGAGCCAGAGTTCCAGGTAAACGGGAAACGGCTCCTCCACCCCCGCCACGGCGTCGAACGCCGCGCGCGTCCAGAACGAACCCGAGCCGAACATCGAAAGCACCGGTGCTTTATCCTGCCGCACGCTGAATCCACGCCAGAATTCCGCGAAGCCCGGCAGACCGGCGTGATAGAGATAGTGCGGCTGGCTGGTGCCGTCCACCCGCATGAGTTCGTAGGCGAGCACGTCCGCGCGTTCTTGCCCCAGCCGGGCGACCTGGAGATCGTTGAAACCCGGCACGAGCGGCACCTGGTCGTACTCGGCGAAATGGACGTGGCTGAAATCCCGGCCTGCCAGCCAGCGCGATCCCGCGCGGAAAATCGCCGTGTAGCTCTGGCGTTCGCGCTGGTGCCGCCGGGTTTCCAGGCGGGGGTCCTGCACGCGAACCTTGTGCGGATGGGCGATCTGATCGAAAGCGGCCCCGGTCCCGTTGAAAACGACGAGGGCGTTGTCCGGCGGGCAATAATCGCGCCACCAGGCGAGCATCCGCGCAATCGACGTGGGCGGCTGGTGGGTCACCAACAGGTTAAGGACGCGGCTCATGCGGAAAATCCGGCGGCGGATGCGCGGTGAAGCCGAGTTCCTGTTTCCAGTAGGTGAGACGGTCCTGCGGGCTGAACACCGGGATCACCGGCGTTTCCAGCCCGACGACGTGGACCTTGCCCCGAAAAGGCACCAGCAGCGCGCGGCCGAGCACCTGGCCCGTGCGCGCATCGCGCACCGGCGAGCCGAGCAGCCGGGCCGCCCGGAGCACGAAGGGGCGCAACGCGAGCTTGAATCTTTCCGTGGCGCTCATGCGGGTGCGAGCGCGCGTTTGATCGCCTCGATGCGTTCGGTGGCGAGTTTGTCGAAGGTGTACCGGGCGGTCCAGGCGATGCCGTCCGCGCGCAGGCGGGCGTGGCGCGGGTCGTCGGTCAGAAGGGTGCGCAGGGCCTCGGCGGAGCGCGCGGCATCCTGGAAATCCACGATGAGAGCGTGTTCGCCCGTCACCTCGTGCATGATCGGGATGTCGTTGACCACGCAGGGGGTTCCGCACGCCATCGCCTCGACGACGCAGCGTCCGAAGGTTTCCTCCCGGCTCGCCAGCACGAAGCCGCGCGCCTGCCGGTAGAGCGGCGCGAGCCATCGGTCTTCCACCCAGCCGGGAAAGCGCACGTCGCTCCCGATCCCCAGCGCGGCAGCCTGGCCGCGGGCGGCGTCCTTGCCGCCTTCCCAGTCGCCGCCCACCATCACCAGCGGATGCCGGGCGCGCAGCGCCGGGTCGAGCCGGGCGTAGGCCGCCAGCAGCAGGTCGGATTGTTTGTAGGGGTAGAAGTTGCTCACCCAGAGCAGGTAGCCAGGCAGCAGCCCGAGCTTTTCCGCGATGAACCCGGCCTCGCCGGGCGCGGCGTCGGGATGAAACTGTTCGTGCTGGAGTCCCTCGTAGCTCACCGTCAGCCGCTCACGGCAATCGGGGTACACCTGCAAAATCTGGCGGGCGGCGAATTGGGAATTGGTGACGATGCCCTCCGCCCGACGCACGCCCCGGTCGACGACGCAACGCCGGTAAAGCCGACGGGCGAGGCCGCTGCGGTTGGTGCGGTCGAGGTGCTGGAGCGAAAACAGGTGCATGATCGTCGGCAGACACCGGCGCAACGGCGTAAAACCCACCGTCAGCAGGGCCGCCGCACCGTGCCTGCGGGCGGCTGCCGGGACGAGGAAATGGTCGGCGAACAGGCGAGGTCCGAGCCGGTCGTTGGCCGGGTAACGCCGGTCGACCTCCACGCGCGGATCGTCGAGCACCCAGGTCTGGTGGGGACCGGCGAAGACCAGCCAGGCCACGTCGGGAAAGAGCCGGAGCGCGTGCCGCACGAACTCGTCGAACAACGTGGTCAGCCCGGTTTTGCGCGCCGGATTTTCACACAGGATGGACAGGGCCAGCTTCAAGGGAAAAGAGGTGCAAGCTTCAGGAACCAGGACTCAGGGAAGCGCCAGGATTCAAGGTTCAAACGGCGGCGTGGAGGGCGGCGTAGATTTCGGTGAGCAGCCGGGCGTGTTCCGCCCAGGAAAACCGCCGGATGTTCTCGAAGCCGCGCTGCGTCAGGCCCGCGCGGGCCTCGGGATCAGCCACGGCGGCACGGATTTTGGCGGCGAGGTCGGCGGCGTCGGTAGGGGCGTGGATCAGCGCGCCCGCGCCCGCGATCTCGCGCGCGCTGGCGGTGTCGGCGACCACCACCGGCAGGCCGCACGCCTGCGCTTCGATGATGGGCCGCCCGAAACCCTCGTGGATCGACGGAAAGGCCAGGACGTGGCAGGAGCGGTACACGGCCGCCAGCGCCGGGGCGTCGAGCCAGCCGAGGTAATCGAAACGATCCAGCAGCCCGAGACTCGCCATCTGTGCGCGGTAGCCGTCTTCGCGCGGGTCGGACCCGACCTTGACGAAGCGCACGGGAAGCCCCTCCGCACGGAGCCGGCCGAGGGCGTCGAACAACAGGCCCATGTTCTTGCGGGCAATGTTCATCCCGACGTGCAGGACGAGCCGTTCGCCTGCGTCGCGCCGGGCGGCGAGCGCGGGATCGGGTGCGCCCTGCGGGGTGAAGACCGGGTCCACGCCGTAGTAGTCGAGCAGGATCTTTTCGGTCGGGATGCCCACGAAGCGATGGGTGTCGTCGGCGACATCGCCCGAGATCGCGACGATCCGGCGGGCGCGGTGCATGGATTTGACCCGGTACTCCCAGAGCGCCTACTGCCAGCAGTGCGGCAGCTTGAGCCGGAAGTTTTCCAGGCCGTGACAGGTGAGCACGGTCGGCGCGTCGGCGCGGCAGAGGTGGCCGTAGCTGTGGTCGAGGACGTGAAGCACCGCGCCGGGGCGCGCGCGCAGACGGTTGGCCAGCAGGCGCGGAAAGGCGACGTAGCGGTTCCATTGTTTCCCGGCCCACGGATCGCCCGGCGCGGTGGCGGGCGAGACCACCTCGAAGTCAAACCGATCCGCGAACGGCGCGAGGCAGGCC
>CAXUHC010000114.1:0-13979 GCA_964250705.1 uncultured Chthoniobacterales bacterium
GGATGGTTGTTGGGCTCGTCGTTGGCGATGGTTTGCCACGCGGACGCCCCCAGTTCGCGCCACGCCAGCTTCAGATCCGGGCGCGGACGCTCGAAGGCGAGTTCTGCCAGCGCGACCCGCGCTTCGCCCGCGCGCGGGTGCGTGGGGTGCTCGGTCAAAAACCGGCGCAGGCAATCGACGGCTTGCTGGCGACCGGCGAGATCGTTGGACGGCGTCTGGTCCGCGCGGGCCAGGCCCTCCTCCAGCGGGAACTCCGCGCGCAGCAGGCTCTGGGGAAACCGCGTTTCGAAGTCCGCCCGGGCCGCGTTGAAACGCCCGAGGTCCGAAGCCTGCAACCACGCCAGCACGGCGTTGAACGCGGCGGTTTCCGCCGGCACCCCCGGCCCGAGCCGCGCGGCGACCGCCCCGAAGCGTTCGGCGGCTTTGGCGGGATCATTTTCCGCGAGCGCGATGCGGGCGTCGAGCACTTCGATGCCGGTGTGCCACTTCCGGTCTTCGCCCGCCAGCCGCCGCGCGTGCTGGAGGGCTTCGCGCGCCGGAGCGGGCCGCCCGAGTTGCAGGCGCAGCCCGGCGAGGTCGAGCAGCGCGCGGACGCGGAGCGGACTCTCGGGGAACCCGTCGCCGAAACCGGCAAAAACTTCTTCCGCCTGATCGGTGTCGCCGGAGTGCGCCTGCACCCGGCCGAGCGTCAGGCTGGCGAAGGCGGCTCGCTCGGGCTCGGTGGCGTCGTCCGCCCAGCGGCGCAGGTCGGCCAGGTCGCGCGTCTGGCGGCGCAGGTACAGGCTTTCCAGCCAGAAAAACGTCGGCTCCAGGAACGATTGGCGCGGGTAATGTTCGAGCAGGTTTTCGAGCGCGGCACGCGCGCTGTCGAGTTGCTCCTCATCGAGGTAGGCGCGGGCCAGGCCCCAGTAGTTGTCCACCAACAGCCGTTCGCTCAGATCACGGGGGCGCGGGGTCATCGCCGGACCGAACAACGCGGAGCTGAAAATCTGGCGGGCCGCCGCAGGCTGGCGTTGCGCGAGCCGCAGCCGGCCCAGGAGATAAGCGTGTTCCTGGCTCAAGAGGCCGTGGGCACCGGCCGGCGACTGGTCGGCGAGCAGCGCGGCGGCGTCTTTTTTGAGATGGCGGCCGTCGATGGCGATCTCCGCGTAGCGCAGCCGGGCCAACCGGCCGAGCTGAAGATGATTGCGCAGGGGCCGGAAGGCTTCCGCCGCTTCCGCCGGGCGGTCCAAAGCCAGGAAAGCTTCCCCTTGCCCGAAGCGGGCCTGGGCCGCGAGCGCGGCGTCCTTGAGGGGGATATCGGCCACTTGCCGGTAGGCTTCCAACGCTTCCGGCCAGCGGCCCAGGGCGGCGAGCGTCTGCGCCCGCCAGAAGATGACCGGAGCATCGTCGGTCGGAGCAAGCGGCGAGGAAAGCGGGGCCTCCGTGTCGAGCAACGCGAGCGCGGCAGCCGGGTCCGGGACGGCGATCAGCGCCCGCACCAGCGCCAACACCGCCGCCCGGCGCGGCGCCGGGGCGAGGTCACCTTGCAAAAACGCCCGCAGCTTGTAAGCGGCCACCTGCGGCAGCCCTTCGTCGAATGCACGGATCCCCGCTTCGTAGAGCCCGGGCGCGGGTGGATCAGCCGCGAGCCCGGCGACACGCCACGTCAATACGGCAGCGAAAACGACCGTGCCAACACACGTTTTCAAAAATCGGGGCACAGATTTCATGCGTGGCGGTGTGGTCACTCGAATCTGCCCACGGCGGCGGTGCCGATCACAATCAAAATCCCCGCCAGGATCAAGATGCCGCCGAGGATTTTGGGAATCAGCAGGGTTGACCGCTGCCGGGAAAAGTCTGCTGATCAGGCGACCGAGCCGCAAGGGATTCCACCGGTACGGCAGCACCCAGCCGAGCGTGCCGAGGGCGGTACAGCAGCCCCCGACCACAGATTGCCTTGAGACAGGATCGTCCATCCTCAGAGTTTCCCCGCCAGATACTGTCCGGTAATGGAGTCCGGCAGCGCGGCAATTTCTTCCGGCGTGCCCGCGCCGACGATCCGCCCGCCGCCCGCGCCGCCTTCGGGGCCGAGGTCGAGCATCCAGTCGGCGCACTTGATCACCTCCAGGTTGTGTTCGATGACGATCAGCGTATTGCCCGCGTCGCGCAGCTTGAAAAGCACCTCCAGCAGCTTGGCAATGTCGGCGAAGTGCAGCCCGGTCGTCGGCTCGTCGAAGAGGTAGACCGTGCGCCCGGTGGATTTCTTGGCGAGTTCCGCCGCCAGCTTGACCCGTTGCGCCTCGCCGCCGCTCAGCGTGTCGGCCCCCTGCCCCAGCCGCAGGTAACCCAGGCCGACGGCCTCCATCGCCGAGAGCCGGTCGGCCACCGCCGGGACCGCCCGGAAAAAGCGGTTTGCCTCTTCGATGGTCAGGGCGAGCACATCGGCGATGTTCTTGCCTTTGAAGGTGACTTCCAGCGTTTCGCGGTTGTAGCGGCTGCCCTCGCACACCTCGCAGGTCACGCTCACGTCGGGCAAAAACTGCATCTCGATCTTCCTCACGCCGTCGCCCTCGCAGTGCTCGCAACGCCCGCCGCGCACGTTGAAGGAAAACCGTCCCGCGTCGTACCCGCGCACCCGCGCCGCCGGGAGTTGCGCAAACAGCTCGCGAACCGGCCCGAACGCCCCGGTGTACGTCGCCGGGTTCGAGCGCGGACTACGCCCGATGGGGCTCTGGTCGATGACGATGGCGTGGTCGATCTGCTCGGTGCCGGTGATCTTTTCGTGCTTGCCGGGGGCGTCCTTGGCGCGGTAAAGCTGCCGGGCCAGCGCGCGGCGCAGGATGTCGTCGATGAGCGTGCTCTTGCCACTGCCGCTCACGCCGGTCACGCACGTCAGGCAGCCCAGCGGAAACGCAGCGTTGACGTTTTTGAGGTTGTTCTCGGTGGCCCCGACGATCTCGATCCAGCCGCTCCCGGCCAGCGATTCGTCGTGTTCCAGCCGCCCCTTGACCCTGGTGCCGGTCGCCTTGGCCGAGCGCGGCGGGGCGGTCATGGGCGCGCGGCGGTGCCGGGGCACGGGGATGGTCAGCCTGCCGGTGAGGTATTGAGCGGTCGGGGAGTTTTCCACGCGCAGGACTTCCTCCAGCGTGCCCTGCGCGACCAGCTTCCCACCGCGAGGTCCGGCGCCGGGGCCGATGTCGAGAATGTAATCGGCGGCGCGGATCGTGTCCTCGTCGTGCTCGACGACGATGACGGAGTTTCCCAGGTCCCGCAGCCGCCGCAGGGTGGCAATGAGCCGGTCGTTGTCGCGCTGATGCAGGCCGATGCTCGGCTCGTCCAGCACGTAAAGCACGCCCGCCAGCCGGGAGCCGATCTGCGCGGCCAGCCGGATGCGCTGCGACTCGCCGCCGCTCAGGGTGCCGCTCTCGCGGTCGAGGTTCAGGTAACTCAGACCCACCTCCACCAGAAACCCCAGCCGGGTGGAGACCTCGCGCACGATCTCGGCGGCGATCTGCTTCTGCGTGGCGTCGAGTGCCAGCCGGGTGATGACCTCGTGCGCCTCGCCGATGGTCAACCGGCAGAACTCGCGGATATTCAGTTGCTCGCCACCGGTCATCCGGACCGTCACCCCGAGAATTTCGGGCCGCAGGCGCGCGCCGTGGCATGTCGGGCAGGGCTGCGGGCTCATGAACGCCTTCAAGCGGTGCCGGGTCAGTTCGCTCTTGGTCGTGTCCGCAAGGTGTTGCATCTGCACCAGCAACCCTTCAAACGATTTCTTCACCGTCGCCTGCCCCCCCTTCCCGGCCTTGCCCTTGACGATCTTCATCTCCACCGCCTCGTCGCCCGTGCCGTGGAAGAGCGCGTGCCGGAACCCCGCCGGGAGGTCCGCGAACGGCTTGTCCATCGGTGCGCCGAACTGCGCCGCCAGCCCGCGCAGGACCGTCTGGTAAAACACGCGCATCCGCTTGCCCACCCCCCGCTGCCAGGGCGAAACCGCCCCTTCGGCCAGCGTTTTCGTGGGGTCGGGCACCATCAATTCCGGGTCCAGCACGGCGAGCGTCCCCAGACCGTGGCACGTCGGACACGCCCCCAGGTGGCTGTTGAAGGAAAAATGCTTGGCCGTCAGCGCGGGCAGGGTGAAGCCGGTGTCCGGGTCGCGGTAATCCGTCGAAAACGCCGTTTCCTGCCATTTGTCGCCGTCCGCTGCCGCCTGGTGCATGACGATGAGGCGGCTTTTGCCCCAGCGCAGCGCCGTCTCTACCGAGTCCGCCAGCCGGGCGCGCACCCCTTCGCGCAGCACGAGCCGGTCCACCACCGCCTCGATGGAATGCTCCCTGCCTTTGGCCGGGCGCGGCGGTTCCGGGCCGTCCAGCTCGACCACTTTGCCGTCGATCCGCACCCGCACGAACCCCTCTCGACGCGCTTTTTCGAGCACGTCGCGGAACTCGCCCGCCTGCTCCTTGACCAGCGGGGCGAGCAGCATCAGCTTGGTTCCCGGCTCCATCGCCAGCACCTGATCGACGATGGCCTGCGGCGTCTGCCGTTTCAGCGGTTTGCCGGTGGCGGGATCGTGCGGCTGGCCAACCGAGGCGAAGAGCAGCCGCAGATAGTCGTAGATCTCGGTCGTGGTGGCGATGGTCGAGCGCGGATTGCCCGACCCGGCGCGCTGTTCGAGCGCGATGGCCGGAGAAAGTCCCTCGATGAAATCGACATCCGGCTTTTCCAACTGGTCCAAAAACTGCCGCGCGTAGGCCGAGAGGCTTTCGACGTAACGGCGGCGGCCCTCGGCGTAAAGAGTGTCAAACGCGAGGCTCGACTTGCCCGAACCGCTCGGCCCCGTGACGACCACGAGTTGTCCACGCGGGATCGTCAGACTGAGGTTTTGCAAATTGTGCTGGCGCGCCCCACCGATTCTGATAGTCTGCTGGGTCATCCTGTTTTTAGCCCGCGCGCACCGGTCATTTTATCCGAACGGAAGAGTTTTCCAGCAAAGCACATCGCTTCGCCCAAAGCCAATGAATTCCTCCTCATCGTCCGAGGCCCCGACGGATGATTCCACACTCGCTCAGACGGACGGCCCGCCGATCTCCCGGGCAGAGTTGATGGAACTGCACAACAAGTTCCGGGCGGTCAAGCACAGTGCTTGCAACGCGCTGGCGGTGGTGATGGCCCTCTCCGAGATGGCCGAACGCAACCCGACCTACATCGAAAAGCTCACCAAGACCGTGCTGACCAAAAGCCCGCAGATGGTGACGGAACTACGTGAGTTTGACGATGAGTTCCGCGCCTTGCTCAAGGTGCTGCCGGAGTAGGGATCAAGCCCGGCTCAGGGCGTTGGCCGTGACGAAAAGGTTGCGGGCACGGAACGGCGGCGGACTCTCCAAAAGCAGCGTGGCGCGAAAGGCGGCGGCCCGGATCGGAAAGAAGGGGCGGCGCAGGTAACGCGCTTCCCCGAATGCCCAGGCAGGTGCCGGCCAGCCTGCTCGGTTCGCCAGATCGTGCGCCACCGCCGCCAGAAAGGCATCCAGCACCGCTCCTTCGTCGTGCAAATTGATCAACAAGGCAGGCTACTTCTGCAAAGACTCCGCCTTGGGCAGACGGTAAACCCCGTCCAGAAAGTCGCCTAGCAGAAACGAAAAATCCTGTCCCTGCGCCGCCAAAACAGCGAGGTGTTCCAGGCTGGACAGAACGGGGGTCGAGTTCATCGAAGACGACGTAAAATCACCGTTGCCGGGCTTGAAAGGCGAGCACCATGACCGCCCCGCCAAAGAGACAAACTTCCCCCTTGATCCCACGCCGGGCCACGGCGGCATCCAGCGCCACGAGCGCTTGTCGGATTTCAGTGTCGCTGAGCATGGGTTTCGCTGAAAAGGCTCAGAACAAATCCAATTGCTCGTCGCGCTCCTTTGGTCCGCCTTTCGTGGCATGACGGGCAAGGCTGGGTAGTTCAACCTCGGTTCCCAGCAATTTTCCCAGCCGCTGGCAGGTCAGCGGGGAAAATCCTTCGTAGTGGTTGTTGATCATCACGTAGATGTCCCGGGTGTCATCCAAATGCTTTTTCAGGCGTTGCGCCCAGAATTCCAGCGCCGTTTCGCGTGACCAGAGCAGACTGCCGTAGCGAAACTGCCTCTCGCCGTCTGGACGGAACTTGGTTTCCAGGTCGCCCATGAGCCGGATGTAAAGGAAATCGCCGGTCTGGGGCAGGAAGCCGAACGGTGCTTCGTCCTGCGTTGCGAGCGTGCTGAGGTCGTTCCACGTCCAAGCGACGCCGTGCTCCTGCAACAGCTTGACGATGTGCGGCTGGTGCCAATCCGGGTGCCGGAACTCCACCGCGAACGAAATTCGGCCCGAAGGCAGCCAGCCCAGGAACTCGCGCAGAGCCTCCTCGTCGTGCACGGGCCGGAAGCCGGGCGAAAACTGGATCAACACCGCGCCGAGCTTTTCGCCCATCGGCCGCAGGCTGTTGAGAAACGCATCCAGTTCGCGTCGGCAATTCCGCAGGCGCATCTCGTGGGTGATGAGCTTCGGCATCTTGGCCGTGAACACGAAATCGTCGGGCGTGCGCTTGGCCCAACTCGCCACCACGTCGGCGCGCGGAATGCTGTAGAACGTCGAGTCGATTTCTACCGCCGACAGGTACTGCGCGTAGTAGGGAAGCTGCTGGTTGGACGCGAGGCTGGCCGGGTAGAACACGTCCTGCCAATCCTCGAAGTTCCAAGCGCAGGTGCCCAGGTGGATCATGGCGGAAAGGATGAAGGCGGAAGGATGAATGATGAAGGCAGAGGCCGAACCTTGCATCCCTAGACGGAACCACGGTAGCCAAACCGGGATTTTTCTCTATCGTATTCTGCCCCTGCCCTCCGTCTTCGGTCTCATCCTTCCGCCTTCCGCCTTCATCCTTCATCCTTCATCCTTTCTGCCATGACTCCGCACAACAAGCTCTTTGCTCCCGGACCCGTTGAAGTCTCGCCCAAAACCCTCGCCGCGTTCAGCCGCCCGATGATCGGGCACCGGGGCGGCGAGTTCAAGGCCCTCTACGGCGGGATGCAACCCCGGCTCCAGACGCTTTTCGGCACGAAGCAGCCCGTGTTTTTGTCCACGTCTTCGGCCTGGGGCGTGATGGAAGGGGCCATTCGGAACCTCACGCAAAAACGGGTGCTCTGCTGCATGTGCGGCGCGTTCTCGGACAAGTGGCTTGACGTGAGCCGACGCTGCGGCAAGGAGGCCGACGGCTTGCAGGTCGAATGGGGCCAGCCGATCACCCCGGAGCTTCTGGAGGAAAAGCTCGCCACCGGGGCCTACGACGTGGTGACCCTGATCCACAACGAAACGTCCACCGGCGTCTTGAACCCGCTGGCCGACCTGTGCAAGGTGCTGCGCGCGCATCCGGAAGTGGTGTCCGTCGTGGATACGGTGTCATCGTTTTCCGCCGTGCCGATAGCGATGGACGAACTCGGCGTCGACGTGCTGCTTACGGGCAGCCAGAAGGCGCTGGCGCTGCCGCCGGGGCTGGCGCTCTTCGCGGTGTCGGAGCGCGGATTCGAGCGCGCCAAGCAGGCCAAAGACCGGGGCTACTATTTCGATTTCATCGAGTTCCAGAAGAATCAGGCCGATGACATGACGCCGAGCACGCCGAGCATCGGACACATTTACGCGCTGCAATCCAAGCTCGAAGACATCTTCGGCGAGGGCGTCGAGGCGCGCTTTGAGCGGCACGCCCGTACGAACGCGCTGGTGCACGGGTGGGTGACGCAAAACGGCTTCGGTTTCTTCGCGCCGGAAGGCTACCGCTCCAAGAGCCTGACGTGCATCGCAAACACGCGCAACGTGGACGTGGCGGCGTGGCTCGGGCGCGTGAAGAAAGAACACCATTTCGTCGTGGACGGCGGCTACGGCAAGCTCAAAGGCAAGACGTTCCGCATTTCCAACATGGGCGACGAGACGGAGGAAACCGTCGGCGAACTGCTCGCGGCGATGAGCAAATGTTTGTCGTAAAACAGACCGGGCTACACGCGCGCACGTCGAACCGGTTCTACCAAGGCTGACCGCGCTTGATCGTTGACTAGGACGACACCTTTCGTAAATGGGATCGTAACAAGATCAGCCGAAAATCTCAGCCACCGCCACCCGAAAGCCGGGCAGATGCGGACCGCCGTCGAGAAAGCCGTGAATGTTGAATGATTCTGGTTCCGCGTCTGGCCGGAAGACGGTGACCAGACCTACCACCGACTCAACCCGCCAGACCAGTTTGACCCCCGCATCAATGTATTCCCAAACTTTGTCTGTAATGTCGGTGTGGCGGTCCGAAGGAGAGAGAATTTCCACCGCCAGCACCGGCGGACCATCAATCAGGAACGCCCGTTTGGGAGTGGCTGCCGCCAACTCGGCGGAAATGTAGGCGACATCGACCCCGACCGTGGAATCCGGATTTCTGGTCAATCGAAAGCCCGCCTCTCCCCCGACCACCATCCCACGAGGAGCCGGTTGCCCGTCGAGCCAGTTTTGTAGCAAATGGCTGATCCGAACCAGCGTCCGACTATCGGAAAAACTACGTCGAGTCATGGGACGTTCGATGAGTTTACCGCCGAGGAGCCAACGCTCCACTTCGTTATTTTCGGGCAACGCGAGAAATTCCTCGGTCGTCATCCGGTGCCCGGATGGCGGTGCAGGCGAACCGCTTCGGTGATTGCCCCCGTGCTCCTCCTTGGAGGATGCCCGAGGTGCCGCCCGTCGTCAATGTCCACCACGCTGCCTCTCACAGAGCAACCGCTCCCCGTCTTCGCTGCCGCCACTGCGCCAGCGGGAGGCGCACCCGGTCCAAGGCCCGCCGCCATTTGCACAGCCGCCGGTTCGCCGAACTCGTTCCCCGCCAGTCCGGCTCGATGGCGATGCCCTGCTCCGCGCAGAGCTGCCGGGCATCCGGGGTCCACAGGCCGCGCACGATGGCCGACGACAGGTAAGGCAGCGCTTTGTCCCCTTCCTCGCCCGCGACCGTCCAGGCCCGGAGCCCGCGCAGGCGTTCCCCGGCGTTCGCCTCGAAATCCCACGCGCTTTCTCCGTCCCGCAACGCGCCAAGGAGCGATTCCCGCCGCCAGAACGCCGCCTGCAACCGGCCCCGCCACGGCGAACCCTCCGGGATTTTGCTCAGGCGGTTGTCCCCGTCCCCCACAGGCGGCCATTCCTCGGCGCCGTAGCCAGGCGGCATCGCGCGCAGACAAAGCAGGTCCACGTGTCCGGCCTTCATCCGATCTAACATTTCCTCCAGCCAGTGCGCGTCGGGCGGTGCCGTGAGAAAGTAGTCTTCTTGTAGATAAAGCAGATAATCGGATTCGATCCGACCCAGGACGAGGCGCAGATTGTCCGACCAACCCTTGTCCCGGCCCACCGCCAGGGGGGTCAACCAGTCCGAACGCACCGCCAGTTCATTGACGATCAGGTATACCGGCCAGCGCAGCGCCGCCGTCGGCCAATGCCGCCGCCAGAACCCAGCGAACGGTCGCCACGCGTCGAAAAAACGGTCGCAGCTCGATACGAGCACCGCCGCGCCGTGGGCTTCGGCCTCGTCCGTCACACCTTGACGCGTTCGATCTTCGCACCCAGTCCGGCGAGCTTGTCGTCGAGGTGTTCGTAGCCGCGGTCAATGTGGTAAACGCGGTTGATCTCGGTCACGCCATCCGCCTTCAACCCCGCCAACACCAGGGCCGCCGACGCGCGCAGATCGCTCGCCATCACGGGCGCGGCGCTCAGGCGTTCGACCCCGTGGATGATCGCCGTCTGGCCTTCGATGCGGATGTCCGCGCCCATACGCTTCATCTCGGAGAGGTGCATGAAGCGTTGCGGAAAAATGTTTTCCGTCACCGTGCTGATCCCCGGGCTGGTCGCCAGCAGCGCGCACATCTGCGCCTGCATGTCGGTGGGGAAACCCGGGTACGGCTCGGTGGTCAATTCCAGCGAATTCGCGCCGCCGTTAGGCCGGATGGTGGCCGTGGTCTTGTCGTGTTCGTAATGAAAACCCGCCGCCGTCAGCCGCTCGGCGACGCATTCCAGATGCTCGGGGATCACGTTGCGCAGGGTGATGCCGCTGCCGCAGATGGCCCCGGCCACGAGAAACGTCCCCGCCTCGATCCGGTCGGGGATGACCCGGTGTTCCGCGCCGTGCAGTTCCTTGACGCCTTCGATGATGATGCGCCGGGTGCCCGCGCCTTCGATCTTGGCGCCCATCGCGTTGAGAAAATTGGCGAGGTCCGCGACCTCCGGCTCGGCGGCGGCAGCCTCGATCACGGTCGTGCCCTCGGCGAGCACGGCAGCCATCATGACATTGTCGGTGCCCAGCACGGTCGAGCCAAACTTGCCGCGCAGCGAAATGGACGTGCCGCGCAGTTCCGAGGCGAACACCTTCACGTCGCCGCCGACCACGCGCACCATCGCGCCGAGCGCCTCGAATCCCTTCAAATGCAGGTCGATGGGCCGGTCGCCGATGACGCATCCCCCCGGCAGCGCGACGGTCGCCTCCTTCTCTCGTCCCAGCAGCGGCCCGAGCACGCACACCGACGCGCGCATCTTGCGCACGATGTCGTACGGCGCGTTGGTGCGGATTTTTTCCGCCTTGATGGTCACCGTTCCGCTGGCGCGCTCGACCTCCGCCCCCAGGTGGGAGAGGATCTGGAGCATGTAGTTGATGTCGCTCAGGTCCGGGACGTGATGGATGATGCACGGCTCCCGGGTCAGCAACGCGGCGGCCAGGATGGGCAGCGCCGAGTTTTTCGAGCCGCTGATGCGCACGCTGCCGCTGAGGGTGGCACCCCCGTGGACCAGAATTTTATCCATCGCCATAAATTAACAGAAAGAAAGACCGGAAATCAGAGAACCCCTGCAGCAATCAAGATTGCGGGCTGGTCATTCAAGCAGGCCCGGGGCCACAAAGCGAGCAGGATTTTCAGGGGCGTACGGCCAGCACGAACCGCTCAAACTCCTGGTGATCCTTGACGGCCTCGACCGACGTGAATCCCCCCTGCTCTAACAATCCGCGCACCCGCCCGGCCTGGTCGTGCCCGATCTCCAGCGCGAGCCTGCCGCCGGGCGCGAGCTTGCCGTGGGCCTGGGCCACGCAACGCGCGACAATTTCCAGCCCGTCGCGCCCGCCGTCGAGCGCCATCATCGGGTCGTGCTGCACCTCGCGGGCGAGACCGGCGATGTCAGCCACCGGGATATAGGGCAGGTTGGCGGCGATGAGATCGTAGGGGCCAGCGCACGCCGCGAGCAGATCGCTCTCCGTGAACTCCACCCGCCCGTCCAACCCGAGTTGCGCGGCGTTTTCCCGGGCGAGTTTCAACGCGTTGGGAGAGCGGTCCACGGCTTGCACGCGCGCTTCGGGACGCTCGGCGGCGAGCGTCAGCGCGATGACCCCGCTGCCCGTGCCCACGTCCAGACAACGCGCGTCGGCCGGGAGGTCCATCCTGAGCAACAGCGCGACGAGTTCCTCGGTCTCGGGCCGTGGGATGAGCGCGCGCGAATCGCTGGCGAAAGTGCGCCCGTAGAATTCCACGGTGCCCAGCAGGTGCTGGAGCGGTTCGCCGTGGCTGCGGCGCTTGACCAACTCGCGCAGGGCGTTGAGTTCCGTCTCGCCAAGCGGACGGTCGAACTCCAGATAAAGATCCATGCGCGTCTTGCCGAGCACGTGCGCTAGCAGATGCTCGATGTTGAGCCGGGGGCTTTCGACGCCTTTGCCTTTGAAGTAGTCCGTCGTGGAGGTAAGGACTTCGAGGACGGATTTCATGCGGACTCAGAGCTTGGCTCAGGCCGCCGGGAAACGCAAAGCGACAAAACGACGCGGCTTGCAAGGACGTTCGTTTTCGGACATTGTCATTAACGACATGAGTGCCACCGCCCTCTCCGAACCTTACATGTCGGTCAAGGAATATCTCGCCAGCGAGGAACTGAGCGTGACCAAACGCGAGTACCTCGGTGGCGCTGTTTATGCGATGGCCGGGGCAAGCGACTCACACAACCGGATCGCGTTCAATCTCGGCAGATTGCTCGGCAATCAGCTTCAAGGACGGCGTTGCGAGGGTTTTGGATCGGATATGCGGCTTCGACTGCATCGCCCCTCCCCGGACAGCGTCTATTTCTATTATCCGGATGCCATGATCGTGTGCAATCCGACAGGGTTGGGTGATGGCTGGCGGGAACAGCCGGCAGTTTTGTTCGAAATCATTTCGGAAAGCACGCGCCAGATCGACGAACGCGAAAAGCGTTCAGCCTATCTCCAAATCCCCAGTTTGGAGGCATACATCCGCATCGAACAAAGCCGCCCCGAAGCGGTTGTCGAGTTCCGCACTCTGGAAGGCTGGAAACGCGAGCGCATGGTCGGGACGGATGGCGTCATCCGCTTGCCGACCCTGGAAATCGAACTGTCCTTGGCCGAACTCTACGAGCGCGTAATCTTCGGCCCCGAAGAAACCACCTAACTTTCCTTTTCGGAAAAAACCCCGGCGTAAACCGCTTCCAGCGACAACAGGCAATGGATCGTCGGCAGGAAAAGCTGGTCGTCCGCGTCCCCAAAGGTTTCCGTCTTCCACGTCTCACCGGCCCGGCGGTGCAGCGTGACGGCCAGTTGCGACGCATTCACCAGCACGTAAACACGCAACGACGGCAGCGAACGATAAATCTGCCATTGTTCGATGAAAGCGGAGCGTTCGGACCCGCCGGCGGCTACCTCGAAAACCACCTGCGGATTCCGCGCTGAAAGCGCGCCGGGCGGGGGCAGGTCTGCATCGACGATCAGATCGGGCTGGTAAATCGTTTCCCCGACGTTACCGTAGGTGCGCACCGTCATTCCGGCGGGCAGCACCTCCGTGGCTTCGCTCCGTAACTGGTGGGTCAGTTCCGCGCGGATGTTCGCCACGATTTGTTCGATCCCCTTGTCATCCTCCGCCCTCGGCGGAACCACGATGCCCGGCTCTGTCGGTGCCAGATTATCGGTCTGCTTGCCGGCGAGGAAATCCTCGAAGGTGGACGAGGCGGATGGCTCGGGCGAAGATTCACGGTTCATGCGTCAGGGGAAAAGCTGCGTGCGCTCGTAGATGGTGTTCAACACCAGCGAGCACCCGACGGTCGGCAGTGCGAGCGCATCTGTGGCTGCCGTGAGCAATTCCGTCGTCCAGTCGTTCTCCGCTCTCCGATAAACCGTCACGGCCGCGCGGTGCTGGTCGACGAGCACGTACACATCGAGGCTGGAAAGCGTCTGATAGTTGATCCGCTTTTCGCCGCGGTCCGTGCGTTCGGTGCTCTCGGAGAGCACTTCAAAGATCACTCGTGGCTCGTCGGCAAAAAGGTTGTCGTTCGCGCTTTTGCCGCAGTCCACGACCACGTCGGGATAGTAATAGAAATGCGACTTCTGCGTCTGGATGCGCACTTTGAGTTCCGAGGTGAACGCTTCGCAGCGGCGTCCCCGTAGCTGCTGGCTGAGTTCGCGGCTGATGTTGGTGAGGATACGCCCGTGCCCCGTGGTGGTGCCCGACATCGCGTAAACGATCCCGGCGACGTATTCGTGCCGCCGTTCCGCGATCAATTCCCCCGCGAGATATTCTTCCGGCGTGACGTAATAATCTGCGACCGCTTGCGCGTTGCCCATGCTGCCAGTCTACCGATTCTGAACCCGGCGACAAGCACTTACACCGCTAGGTTCGCCGCCGCCAACCGCTCTTCCATGTCCTGCGTCTGGAGCGATTCGATCAATCCGCCGAGGTCGCCTTCCATCACGCGGTCAAGACTGTATAAAGTCACGTTGATGCGATGATCCGTGATGCGGTTTTGCGGAAAATTGTACGTGCGGATTTTCTCCTCGCGTCCGCCGCTGCCGATCTGGCTTTTGCGGTGCGCGCTGTACGCGGCTTCCTCTTCGGCCTGCTTGCGTTCGAGCAGGCGGGCGCGCAGGATGCTGAGCGCCTTTTCCTTGTTCTTGATCTGGCTGCGGCCGTCCTGGCAACGCACGATGG
>CAXUHC010000115.1:0-13970 GCA_964250705.1 uncultured Chthoniobacterales bacterium
GGCTCCGGGCTGTCCGCCGAACGTTTCCACTACGGCGGGTTCCTGCCACCGAAGAGCGGCGGGCGCGAGCGCGACCTGCAAATCGCCCTCGACCGCGCGGAAACGAGCGTCTTTTTCGAGTCGCCGCATCGTCTGGAGCGGACGTTGGAAGTCCTGGCGCGGCTGGCCCCCGCGCGCCAGGTCTGCGTGGCGCGGGAGTTGACGAAGCAGTTCGAGGAGTTCCGGCGCGGCCCGGCGGCGGAAGTGTACGCGCATTATCAGCAGCACCCGCCCAAGGGCGAGATCACGCTGGTCATCGCGGGGAGCGAGGAGGCGGCGAGGAAGCCGCCGGCGGATTCGACCCGGGATGAGAGCATTTTAATCTGAGCTGTAGGGACGGCGCTCTGTCGCCGTGTCTGGACTGCCGGGCGCAAAGCACGGCGACAGAGCGCCGTCCCTACAGCGGATCATCGACCGCGCCTTTCCTGAATGACGATCACGGCACCTTCTCGCCGCGCCCGAAAATCCGCTTGAAGAAGCTCGCCACCGCCACGACGCCGATGATGATGAATTTCTTCGCCGCCAGGATCGCCGGGATCAGCAGCTTGAAGAACCCCGCCTTCGCCGCGATGCCGCCGAGCACCAGCGCCGCCACCCCGTAAGCGGCCACCTTGTCGGTCTTCGGATTGAAATCCGCGTAGCGGTGTCCCTCGTTGTAGTTGACGATCCCCAGGATTTGCGACCGGGCGTCCTTGATCTCGCCCAGGTGTTCCATGCTGGACACGGCGTTGAGGACCAGCACCCCCCGGCGGCCCAGGATGCGCATGTCGTAGTTGAGCGTGTGCGTCTGCTCGCCGTTGACCGCCAGTTCCTTGGCCCAATACAGTTTTTTGTTGGCCGAATCGTACTGCGGCGGCTCGGCCCAGCCGACGAGTTCCATGGACGGATACCCGTCCTTTACCAGCGCCTCGTTGTGGTCGTGCGTGGCCTGCTGCATCTTTTTGAGCATGTCGTTGTAGTCGATCTTGCTCGCGTCGTCGTCCTTGACGTAGCCGTCGTTCTCGGAGCTGATGACCACCGCCCAGTCTTGCGTTTGCGTCGGCACCAGCATGCCGACGACGTTCTTGGCGACCGCCGGGGGATTGTGCCAGATGTCGACGACCACTTTCCGGGCGTCGTCCGCCCCGAGGAAACGGAAATTGTCCGGCACGTTGAGTTCCGCCAGACCGTCGGAAAGCGTGATTTTGCCTTTCTGGTAATTGAGTTTGGGCCCCTGCCTGGCGGGAACGGGCGCGTCGTCGGCAGCCGGGGCGGCGTTGACCTCTCCCGCTGGCGTGGCGATGGCGGCGGCAGGCTCGGCACGAACGCTGGCAGGCTGCAACGCGAACGCGAACGCGACTGCGGCGAGGTGGATCAGGATGAAAATCGAGGCGGAACGGGTCATGGAAAGTAAAAGTGCGCGCGATGTGTAGCAGAATGGCCGAATGTGGGCAAGCGGGCTTTTCTCGATGGGAGCGGTCTCCCTGCAAATCCTGTTGGCAAGCGCCACGAACGGTTTTAGCATCGCAGCATGATTCTTCCTATCCTTGCAGCAGCGCCGATGATCGCGGCAGCCGGTTGGTCTTTCCTGTATCTTCTGTGCGGCGGGGGCCTCGGCGGGGCGATTTTGATCTTCATCGTCCTCAAAATGTTCGGCAAGTAGCCGGGCGGGCCGGCGATGCCGGGCCCGGGGGTTTGGTCAACGGCGAATGGTTGCATGGGGGAGGATTCTCCTTTATGCTGGCCGCTCTATATTTCCGGTGATGCAGGTGGCCCGGGTTCGGCTGATCAATGGGCGAGCCACCACCGTCATCCGACAGGGATTTTGCTCATGGCTACCGTCAAACGCGATTATTACGAAGTCCTCAGCGTCAGCCGCAACGCCGACGGTGACGAACTGAAGAAATCCTACCGTCGGCTGGCGGTCCAATACCATCCCGACAAGAACCCCGGCGACCCGAAAGCCGAGGAACGTTTCAAGGAACTCGGCGAGGCTTACGACGTGCTCAACGACCCCGATAAGCGGGCCGCCTACGACCGTTATGGTCACGCGGCTTTTTCCCAGGGCACGGCGGGTGCCGGGCGCGGAGCGGCCGGGGTCGATCCGTTCGACCTCTTCCGCGAGGTGTTCGGCGGCATGCAGGCGGGTGGCGGCGGTAGCGGTGGCGGCGGGATTTTTGAACAGTTCTTCGGCGGCGGGGGCCGCGGCGGCGAAACCGAGGGGCGCCAACGCGGCTCGGACCTGCGGTACGACTTGCAAATCACGCTCGAAGAAGCGGCGGCAGGCGTCGAGAAGGAGATCGAGGTCAACAAGCTCAGCGTGTGCGAGGTGTGCGTCGGTTCGGGGGCCGAAGCGGGCAGCCAGGCCGTGCAGTGCCGGACCTGCCAGGGGCGTGGACAGGTCATCACGTCGCGCGGCTTTTTCCAGGTTTCGCAAACCTGTCCGCGCTGCCGGGGGACCGGGACCATCATCGAAAACCCGTGCAAGCACTGCAAGGGCGAAGGGCGGGTGGAAAAAACGTCGCGCATCAAGCTCAAGATTCCTGCCGGGATCGACAGCGGCGCGCGGCTGCGTTCGACCAAGAACGGCGAAGCCGGGATTCGCGGCGGTCCGCCGGGAGATTTGTACGTGGTGATCCACGTCGCCGAGCACGCCGTTTTTCAACGCGAGGAGGACAGCCTCTACTGCGAGGTGCCGATCTCGTTCATGACGGCGACGCTGGGCGGCGAAATCCAGGTGCCGACGCTCGAAGGGCAGGCCTCGCTGAAGATCCCGGCGGGCACGCAGAGCAACACGATGTTCAAACTGCGCGGCAAGGGGATGCCGGAGATGAACACCAAGGTGCGCGGCGATCTGCTCACCCGCGTGATGGTGGAGGTGCCGACCAAGCTCAACGCCGAACAGCGGCAGAAGCTCGAAGAATTCGCGGCGTTGTGCGGCGAAGAAAACTCTCCGCTGCACATGAGCTTCTTCGAGAAGGCCAAGGAATTCTTCAGATAAGGATGAAGGATGAAGGCAGAGGGGGAAAGAGCCTTTATCTAATTTCATCCTTCATCCTTCATCCTTCATCCTTTTCTTCCCGTGCATCGCTTTTACATTCCCCCGACGGCCTGGAATCCGGACGCCCTTGTCTTGGATGAGGCGGAGTCCCACCATGCCCTGAACGTCCTGCGGTTGCAGGAAGGCGAGAAAATCGTCGTTTTTAACGGTCAGGGGACGGAGGCGACCGCCCAGGTCGTGCCGGGGTCCACCAAGCGAGCGGTCCAGCTACAGGTCTTGCACAAAGCCAAAACGCCGCCGTTGCCCTGCCGGATCACGCTCGCCCAGGCGGTGCCCAAGGGGAAAAACATGGACCTCATCGTCCAGAAGGCGACCGAGCTCGGCGCGGCGGAAATCGCGCCGCTGCTTTCGGAGCGCACCGTCGCCCGGCTGGAAGACGACGAAAGCGCCGCCGCCAAACAGGGTAAGTGGCAGGCGACGGTCATCGAAGCAGCCAAGCAATGCGGACAAAATTGGTTGCCGACCGTCGCCCTGCCGCGCGCACCGAAGGAATTTTTCGGAACGATGACGCGGGGGGCGTTCGACCTGATGCTGATCGCCTCGTTGCAGAGTGATTCGAAGCATCTGCGGCATTTGCTGGAAGAATATGCGGCGGGGCACCCGGCGGGTGGGAAGCCCCGGAGCGCGTTGATCCTCGTCGGACCGGAAGGAGATTTTACCCCGGCGGAAATCGGTTTGGCCAAAAGCGCGGGTTGCCGACCCATCACGCTCGGGCCGATTGTCTTGCGGACGGAGACGGCGGCAATTTATTGTCTGAGCGTGTTGTCGTACGAGTTATTGACGAGCGTTTGAAGGACGGCGATGGGCCGGAAAAAATCAAACGCGCTTCCAACGTCCCCGCAGCGAGTAAAGGCGTGACTTGAGGTATTCGCGCGGCGTCTCGCCCCGCACGGGCGCGGCCCATCCAGTGAACCGGCGACGGGCGAACAGCGGCTCGTAGCCGAGCGCTTCCATCCACGGGCGGCAGTGCCACTCAACCCAGCCGATTTCGTCCGGGGTCAGAAATTTGCGCCAGCGGTTGACCGGCTCGGCGCTGATCGCGTCGAAGGAACGCTCGGTGGAGGAATTTCCCGCCCAGGTGCGGCCAATCTTCGTAGGCGCGGACAAGGCGGGATCGTACCCGATCTCCAGAAAAGCGCACACCTCGCGCAGCAGGACGTCAGGCGTTTCGACGACGCGGCGGTAGTCGACCAGATGGAAGCGGGGGTCCGGCTGGAGTGCGGTTTGCAACGCGAGCGCCTGGCGCGCGGTCGTCAGCCAGTGGCGCACGGTCAGGTAGACGGAAAAGCGGCGGCGGCGGCGGGTCTGTTCGAGTTGGATTTGCGAGGCCAGCAACGCGCGTGGGTCGCGGAGGGTCAGGAGCACGCGGGCGCGCGGAAACCGCTGGAAGATCGCCGGGAGGTGGTCGCGGTTGGCCGGGGTTTTTTCCACCCAGCGGCGTACGGAATCCAGCGGGCGGCCGAGGAGGTCGGCGTAGGTTTCGAGCAGGAGCACGAGCAGATCGCGCCGGGCGTTGGCGGGATCAAAAGCCCGCTGCTCGAAGCGGCGGCGAAGCTCGGCAGCCGGGAAATGGGAATAATCGCGCTTGCCCCATTTACACGCGCCGCCGAAGAGGACGTTGGACAGGGTGCGCGTGGTGAGATAATCGAACTGCTCGCGCCGGGTACGCTGAACGTACTTGGTGCGGACGGTCGGAAAATAAGCGGTTTCCTCGGGCAGGACGAGGAGATCGGGATGGCCGTCGAGTAGGGAGGCCAGCAGGGTCGTGCCCGAGCGTGCGGGGCCGGCGATGAAGCAGGCGCGCTGATCGAAAATCGGCGTCGCGGCGTCAGCCACGCAGGGATGGTCATGCCGGGTCGAAACCATTTATACGCATAGTTTACCGAATTTCCGGATGGAATGCCATCTCCGTGAAAGGCCAGCGCGGGCATCCTTTCGGATGGGTCGACCGGCAAAAGGCATCCAGGGGGCAACGCGGGCGAATTGGACCGGAGGCATTTCCGGCTTAGAGTCGGCGTCCCATCCTGTTTCACCTCATGGCCGCTGATCTCATCGTTGGAATCGACCTCGGAACCACCAATTCACTCATCGGGGTGATGGACGCGGGTTTTCCGATCCTGCTCGCGGACGCCGAAGGGCAGCGGCTGACCCCGTCGGTCGTCTATTTTTCCGAAATGGGCGATGAGCCGGCTGTGGGCCGGGCGGCGGCGGAGCACCGGGTCTCGGAGCCAGCGCGGACGGTGTGGTCGGTCAAACGGTTGATGGGCACGCGAACCGGCGAGGTGGACACGGCGGACCTATCGTACCCGGTGGGCGGCGCGCCGGGGGGCGCAGCGCGGGTGCAAGTCGCCGGGATGGAGCGGTCGCCGGAAGAGATTTCGGCGCTGGTGCTGGGCAAGCTCAAGGCGGACGCCGAGCGCGCGCTGGGCCAGCCGGTGCGGCGGGCGGTCATCACCGTGCCAGCCTATTTCAACGACGCGCAGCGGCAGGCGACCAAGGCGGCGGGCGAGTTGGCGGGGCTGACCGTCGAACGCATTGTCAACGAGCCGACGGCGGCAGCCCTGGCTTACGGGTTGGACAAGCTCGGCGATCACTCGAAAATCGCGGTGTACGACCTCGGCGGCGGGACGTTCGACATTTCCATCCTCGAACTCAACGCCGGGGTGTTCCAGGTGCTTTCGACCAACGGCAACACGCGGCTGGGCGGAGATGACATCGACACGGCGTTCGCCGCCAGTGTGGCGGCCAAGCTGGCAACGCTGGAAATCGAGGTCGCCGCGGGACGGGTGGATCTGCACGCCGCCGTCCGCCAGGCGAAGGTGACGTTGTCGACCGCGTCGGAAACCCAGGTGACGTTGGACTGGAAAACGCACCGCACGTTGACCCTGGCCGTCAAACGCGAGGAAATCGAAGCCGCCGCCCGGCCCATCGTCGAGCGTACGCGCGCCCACTGCCTGCGCGCCCTGGCGGACGCCAAGCTCGCGCCGGGCGAACTGGACGCCGTGATCCTCGTCGGCGGGGCCACCCGGATGCCGCTGGTGCGCGCGACCGTGGCGGACATCTTTGGACGCGAGCCGGACACCACCCAAAACCCGGACGAGGCCGTGGCGCTCGGCGCGACGATTCAGGCGGGGATTCTCTCCGGCGCGGTTCGCGACGTGGTGCTCTTGGACATCACGCCGCTCTCGCTGGGCATCGAGACGTTCGGCGGGCTGACCAACGTCATCATCCCGCGCAACACGACGATCCCGACCAAGGCGGGCGAGATGTTCACCAACGCCGTGGCGGGCCAGCGCACTGTGCGGATTCACGTCGTCCAGGGCGAGCGCGAAAAGGCGGCGGACAACTGGACGCTGGGTAGCTTCGAGCTGGGCTTCACGGCGGGCGGGCGCGGGTCGGCGCGGGTGGGGGTGCAATTCGAGATCGACGCCGACGGCATCCTGCACGTCCTGGCGCGCGACACGCAGACCGGGGAGGAAAAGACCGTGGAGATGCGCAGCGCCGTGGATGTCAGCGATGAGCAGGTCGAGCGGATGATCGCCGAATCCGTGGAACACGCGTTCGAGGATTACCACGCGCGGCTGCTGGTCGAAACGAAGCTCAAGAGCCGGGAAATGCTCCCGGCGGTGCGGCACGCGCTGGAACTGGCGGGCGCGCGGCTGACGCCGGAAGACCACGCCGCGCTGGGGGCGCTCACCGCCGAGGTCGAGACCGCGCTGGCGGGCGATGACCTGGAGCGATTGAAAACCGCCAACGCTGCCCTGGATGCCGGGACGCAGGACCTCGCCACGCTGCTCATGGAGCAGGCGATGGACGAAGCGCTGGAACGGCGCGGGCTGGCGTGAAGGCGAAAATTAGAGCGCGTCCCGAATGAATGATCTGCGAGTTCCGGCTGTAGCCACGGCGCTCCGTCGCCGTGTCCGCACGGGACCAGACACGGCGACGGAGCGCCGTGGCTACAGCCCGTAGGCTTACCCAATCGTGACGTGCTCTAGTTCGCAGGAGTCGCACGTTTATTTGAGAGGAAACGGACGGCCCTCGTGGAATTTACTCTGCATCGGGTCTTGTTTTCAGGGGTGGTTTCTTTCCGTGCAATCGCTGGTAAGGTAACGTGATGCCCGATCCTTCCCGCGCTACCCTCTCCGCCCGGCTCGGCCCGGTTGAACGCTGGTTCCTGCCCGCGCTCGCGCTGACCGTCGCTCTGCACATCGGCGGGTATTACCTGCTGCACGTCACACGCTTTACCGGCTTCACCCCGCCGAAAGCGCCGGTGAAGACCCGCGCCTTCAACATCAAGCAGGCACAGATCGACCCGCGCACGCTCGACGAGCACAAGGACGAACCCGGCGCCAAACCGGCGACCAAGCCCGTGCCCGACGTGACCGACCTCCAGATTCCCGGCGACGTGAAACCCAATTACCAGGAATACATGAAGACGGCGGAAACCGTCATCGCCGCGCCCGACGCCACGAAAACGATGGTTGCCGACAAGCCGAAGGTCGTGCAGACCACCTCGCTCGACCGCATCCTCGCCGAGGATAACTCGCGGCAGATGCGCGAGGACATGAACGCGCTCAAGGAGCAGTTCCTCAACGACAAACCCAACGTCTCCGCCAACCATCCGACCTTCGACGTGACGGGCAGTCAGACCGGGAGCCGACCCAACATGGGGCCAAACGTGGGCGTGCCCAATTTCAGCAACCTCGATAGCCTGCTCTCGCAACAAGGTCCGCTGTCGTCGAAAACCGCGCCGATTTTGCTGCCCACGGATTTGTTGTTCGACTACGGCTCGCCGGACTTGCGTCCGGCGGCGGTGGGCAGCCTGCAAAAACTCGCGGAATTGATCGAGCGCAACCCCAACGCGACGTTCATCATCGAGGGCCACACGGATAATTTCGGCACGGCGGAATATAATCTCGGGTTGAGCAAGGCGCGCGCGGAATCCGTGAAGGGATGGCTGGCGCAGAACGCCGGGATCGACCCCGCGCGCATCCAAACGCGCGGACTCGGGATGTCGCGGCTGCTGGTGGCGAGCGGATCGGTCGAGGAACAACAACTCAACCGGCGGGTGGAAATCGTGATCAAGAACAACCGGGCGGGGCGGTAGGGCCAACCACCGTCGCGCCAGCCGCGCCTCACCCTCATTTTTACGCCGGTGGGTTGATCTCGTGCAGACGGATGCACGTCGCGCGGCGGCCCAGCGTGTAATCGACGAACGGCGGATAGGCCGCCTTGCATTCCTCGATCACGTACGGACAACGCGGATGAAACGTGCAACCCTGCGGCGGGTTGATCGGCGAAGGCGGGTCGCCGGACAGGAGGATGCGCCGCCGGCGGCGTTCGCGCTCCGGGTCGGGGATGGGTACCGCGCTCACCAGGGCCTTCGTGTAAGGATGCACCGGGCGCTCGAAGACCTCCACCGCCGGCCCGATCTCCACGATGCGCCCCAGGTACATGACGGCGATGCGGTCCGAGATATGTTTGACCACCGAGAGGTCGTGCGAGATGAAGATCATCGTCAGCTCCATCTCGCGGGTCAGGCGCGCGAGCAGATTGATGATCTGCGCCTGGATGGACACGTCGAGCGCGCTGACGGGTTCGTCGGCGATGATGAGCTTCGGTTCGACCGCGAGCGCGCGGGCGATCGCGATGCGCTGCCGCTGGCCGCCGCTGAATTCGTGCGGATACTTGCGGATGAAGCGCGGGGAAAGACCGACCCGCGCGAGCAAGGCCGACACCCGCCCGGGTAGATCCCGGCCCGGCACGCTTGTGTGCGTCGAGATGGCTTCGGCCAACGTGTCGTAGACCGTCATGCGCGGGTTGAGCGACGCGTACGGGTCCTGAAAAATCATCTGGAAATCGGCCCGGGCGTGACGCAGGTCGCCGCCTTTGAGATCAGCGAGGTTGCGGCCCGCGAGGACGACTTTGCCGGCGGTGGGCGGGATGAGTTGGAGGATCGTGCGCCCGAGGGTTGACTTGCCGCAGCCGGATTCGCCGACCAGTCCGAGCACCTCGCCTTTGGCCAAGGAAAGATCGATGCCGTCCACGGCCTTGACCACGCCCACCTGCTTCTTGACGAGGAAGCCGCGTTCGATGGGGAAATGAGTCTTCAGACCCGCAATTTCCAAAAATGGGTCGGTGGCGGTTGGCATGGTGGTAGGCCGGGATTCAGTTGTGGGCCGGGGCCTCGGTGAATGCTCCGTCGATGTGCTCGGCGTCGGAGGCGTTGCGCGGCGTTGCGGCCAGTTGGAGCGTACCCTGCCGGACTCGCGTGCAGGCGGACTCGTGGCCCGGCGCGACCGTTTCGAGGTGCACGGGCGCGTGGCATTCCTCGCGCGCGAACTCGCAACGCGGCACGAACGGGCAGCCGGGAATCGGCTTGGAAAGGTCGGGCGGGAGACCCTGGATCGTATAGAGTTCGGCGCCCTTCGGCTGCATGGCCGGGATGCTGCGCTGGAGCGCCTGGTTATAGGGGTGCCGCGGCGCGCGGAACACCTCGCCCACCGTCCCGCGCTCGACGATGCGCCCGGCGTACATCACCTGCACCCGGTCGCAGAAACCGCTGACCACGCCCAGGTCGTGCGTGATGAAAATGACGGCGGTGCCGTGGTCGCGTTGCAGCTTCTTGACGAGGTCGAGAATCTGCGCCTGTACGGTCACGTCGAGCGCGGTGGTCGGTTCGTCGGCGATGAGGAGTTCCGGGTTGGTGATGAGCGCCATCGCGATCATCACGCGCTGGCGCATCCCGCCGCTGAACTGGTGCGGATACGCCTTGAGACGGCTTTCGCCGTCCTGGATGCCGACCTCGCGCAGGGCGTCGAGGGCGCGGCGTCGGGCGTCGGCGCGGCTGATGTTACCGTGGATGAGCAGCGGTTCGATGATCTGTTCGCCCACGCGTAGGTAGGGATTGAGCGAGGTCATCGGGTCCTGGAAAATCATCGAAATGCGCTTGCCGCGAATGTCGGCGAGTTGCGCCTTCGAGCAATGGAGCAGGTCGGTGCCGTCGAAAACCGCGCGGCCCGACTCGATGCGTCCGGGCGGCGTGGGGACCAGACCCATCAATGAATAGCAGGTGACGGATTTGCCCGAGCCGGATTCGCCGACGATGCCGAGCGTCTCGCCCTTTTCGACGTGGAAGCTCACGTCGTTGACCGCGCGCACCACGCCGTTGCGGGTGTGGAACGAGGTGCGCAGATTTTCGACGGAGAGCAGCGGCATGGGAGAAAGATTCAGGATTCAAGAGCCAAGATTCAAGTCAGATTCAAGATTTAAGATTCAAGTCAGAATGATGGTTCCACGCTTCTTCTTGAAACTTGAATCTTGGCTCTTGAATTTTGAAGCTTACCGCCGTCCGGCGGTCTGCGGATCGAGCGCATCCCGCAGGCCGTCGCCCAGGAAGTTGAACGAAAAGAGCGTGATGGAAAACGCGAGGCCGGGGAAAATCAGCAGCCACGGGAATTCCTCCATCGCCTTCGCGCCCTCGCCAATCAGCACTCCCCAACTCGCGTTGGGCGGCTGCACGCCGAGGCCGAGAAAACTCAGAAACGATTCCAGCAACATGACCGAGGGGATCGTCAGCGTGGTGTAGACGATCACCGGCCCGAGCACGTTGGGGATCATGTGCCGGAAGATGATGCGCGCGCGGCTAACCCCGAGCGATTCGGCGGCCTCGACGAATTCCATCCGGCGCAACGTGCGCACCTGCCCGCGCACGATCCGCGCCATCGTCAGCCATTCGACCGCGCCGATGGCCCCGAAGAGCAGGAGCAGGTTGCTGCCGAAAAAGACGGTAAGCAGGATCACGAAAATGGCGAACGGCAGCGCGTAGAGGATGTCCACGATGCGCATCATCACGGCATCGACCGTGCCGCCGTAGAAGCCGGAAACCGTGCCGTAAACGACCCCGATGCACAGCGCGACCATGCTGGCGACGACCCCGACCGCCAGGGAGATGCGGCCGCCGTGGAGCACGCGGGAAAAGAGGTCGCGCCCGAGGCTGTCCGTGCCGAACCAATGGGCGTGGCCGGGCGGACTCGCGTAGAGGGCGAGGTCCTGGAAATCGGGGTCGGGCGCGATGACGCCCGCCAGCAGGCAGAGCAACGCGAACAGGAGAATCGTGCACCCGCCCAAGAGGGCGAGCCGGTTCTTGCTCAGGCGGTGCCAGGCGTCGCGCCACGGGCTGCTGCCGGGTTCGGCGGGCTCAATGGACTCGGCCACCGTGGCGGCTTTTAACTCTGTTTCGAGTTCGAGCATGTTCGGAGTGACCACCACGGGTGAAAGCTTCCGTCATCCTGAGCGGAGCGCGGAGCGCGCAGTCGAAGGACCTTCTGCCGCCGGAAGCAAAGCCGCTCCGGGACCATCGTGCGGAGCAAGCTCGGCGCTTGGCTGCCGCCAGCCGGAAGGTCCTTCGACTGCGCCGCGCTCCGCTCAGGATGACAGAAATCGAAGGAGGCCAGGTTTATCATCCGCATGTGAAGCGTTTCAGTCAAAGCGCAGCCGTGGGTTGAGGAAGACCTGGAGCACGTCAACCAGCAGATTGAACGCGATGATCAGCACGGCGAAAAAGATGACCGTGCCCATGATCATCGCATGGTCGCGGTTGAGCGCGCTCTCGATGAAAGAGCGTCCGATGCCCGGCACCTGGAAGATTTTCTCCACCACGAACGAGCCGCTGATGATCCCCGCCAGCGCCGGGCCGAGGTAGCTGACCACCGGCAGCAGCCCGCCGCGCAGGGCGTGCTTGAGGATCACGCGCAGTTCCCCCGCCCCCTTGGCGCGGGCGGTGCGGATGTAGTCTTGGCCGAGGATTTCCAGCATCCCGCCGCGCGTGAGCCGGGCGAGGTAGGCGGCGTAGAAAATGCCGAGGGTCAGCGCGGGCAGGACACGGTCCGCCGGTTCGTTCCAGCCCGACGGGTTGAACCACCGCAGCCACAGCGCGAAGATCAACACGAGGATGGGGCCGAGCACGAACGTCGGCAGACAGATCCCGGCCATTGCCAGCGACATCGGGACGTAATCCGTCGCGGTGTTGGGCCGCAGCGACGCGATGATCCCGGCGGTGATGCCGAGGGCCATCGCAATCGCGATGGCGTAGCAGCCCAGTTCCAGCGAGACCGGGAACGATTCGCCGATGAGTTCGTTGACGGAATGAGAAGCGTTCTTGGTGGATGGCCCGAGGTCGCCTTGGAACAGCTTGCCCATGTACCGGAAATATTGGACGGGAAGCGGTTTATCGTAGCCGTAGTAGGCGTTGAGGTTGCGCTGGACTTCCGGGGTCATGCGCCGCTCACTGTCGAAGGGGCCGCCCGGCGCGAGGCGGATCAGGAAGAAACTGCCCGTGACGATGACGAAGAGAACGGGAACCGTTTCGAGCAGGCGGCGGGCGATGAACTTGAACATGGACGGTTTTCTCCTGGATTTCCCTGCTTGCGTCCCGCGTCCTTCTTAGAACCGATCGACGCGTTTTCTTCAAGCGCAAAAATAACCACGGAAACGCGTTTGTCTCGTGCAGCCGCGACGCCTGCGACGCCTGCGACTTATCTTCGTGTTTTCACGCTTTTTTCTGCCAAGTTCCCTCACCATGAAAATTGCCATCGGTTCGGATCACGCCGGTTTCTATTATAAAGGGGAGATCAGCAAATACCTGCGAACCGCCGGGCACGAAGTCATCGACAAAGGGGCCCATGCCCTGGACCCGGGCGACGGCTACCCGCCTTTCTGCCACGCGGCGGCGGCGGCGGTGGCAAGCGGCGAGGCCGACCGGGCCATTGTGCTGGGCGGATCGGGCAACGGCGAGGCCATCGTCGCCAACCGGGTGCGCGGGGTGCGTTGCGCGTTGTGCTGGAACGTCGAAACCGCCCGGCTGGGCCGGATGCACAACGACGCCAACGCCTTGTCCATCGGCGAGCGCCAGGTCGACCTGACGACGGCACTGGAAATCGTGCGCGTCTGGTTGGAAACGGCCTTCGAGGGCGGGCGGCACGCGGCCCGGATCGCCCAGATCGACGCCTGAGAGTGCGCCAAGCCCGTAAAACGGGCAACCGGGCCGGGGCCGGAAGACGTATCAGACGTTACCTATGCACGACAAAAAGAAAGGCGCGACGCTCGAAACCGAGGCGCTGACCACATTTACCCACGCGCTCGACAAGAGCACCCACAAGATCGACATCGGCATCAAGGAAGACAACCGGCAGGCCGTCATCAAGCTGTTGCAGACCGTGCTGGCAAACCTGAGCGTCATCTACACCAAAACCCGCAATTACCATTGGAACATGACCGGGCCGCGGTTCCATACGATGCACCTTTTCTTCGAGGAGCAGTACAAGGAACTTAGCGAGGCCGCCGACGAGGTGGCCGAGCGGACGCGTTCGCTGGGCGGGTTTGCCATCGGTACGCTGGCGGAATTCCAGAAGCTCAGCGTCATCAAGGAGGAGCCGGGCGTGCGCCCGCCCATCGACGGGATGATCCAGACGCTGGTGAAGAATCATGAGACGATCATCAAGGGTCTGCGCGAAGACATCGATAAATGCGACGACGATTACGAAGATGTCGGCACGGCTGACTTTCTGACGGCTCTGATGGAACAACACGAAAAGCTGGCCTGGATGCTGCGCGCCCATCTGGAAGACCATCAGTTGCGCAACGACGCTTGAGCCGATTTACCCGCCGCCGAGCGTGGGGTGTGAAAGGAGGCCCCGGCGGGCCTCCTTTTTTCTGTTTGTAGGGCAACCGGGACGGGCACCCCTGCAAGCCGGTTTCGCGCGGGGCGCTCAGGTCATGGCACGGTTTGACTTTCCGGCTGTGGCCACGGCGCTCTGTCGCCGTGTCTGCTGGAGAGGGCGAGGCGCGCAACGCACGGCGACAGAGCGCCGTGGCCACAGCCGGAGAAAAC
>CAXUHC010000116.1:0-13954 GCA_964250705.1 uncultured Chthoniobacterales bacterium
AAACGGGCCGAGTAATCCGTGTTGTTGGCAGGGCCATATTGCAGCGTGCCGCCGCCCAAAGTAATCGTGCCCGCCGATCCCAGCGCCCCGGCGTTGCCCAGCGAAATCGTGCCACCGTTGAGCACGGTACCGCCCGTGTAGGTGTTTGCGGTGTTGATCGTCAGTGTGCCCGTGCCGTTTTTGACCAGACTGGTGGGGCCGGCGACGCCGTTGGCACCTTGCAACGTGTAGGGGACCGCCGTGCTGTTGTTGAACGTCAAGCTATTTGGACTGACGTTACCCGCGTTGATGCTCACGGTCGAGTGCGCGGCACCAGCCGTGTCGTCGAACACCACCGAATCGCTGGGGTCAATGTAGGTCGTCGCCGCGCCGTTCGAGTTGAGCTTGAAGTTGGGGTTGGTCGTGTCGAACGTGTTCGTCGTCCCCCCCGTGTAGATCAGGAAATCGGTGGCACCGGTGACGTTGACCTGAACCAAACCCGGCTGGCTGAGATCAAGACTTCCGGTCGCCCGGTTCGGCAGCGGGGTGAGAATGAAGGCGGACTGGCCCGCGCCGCCAACGGCCCCTCCAGTGTAGCTGAGGAGTTGGTAGGTGCCGGCTCCGGGAAGCGCGCCGGTGACGGTCAAATTAATGGAGTTCGCTCCGCCGTTGGCGGTCAGTGCGCCCGCCGCAAGAGCCGGGGCGGTGGCGTTGTTCGCGATGGTGTTAAAGAAGATGGTGCCGCCTCCACTGAAGGTCAGCGCGCTGAGGGTCAGCGTGCCGGAGCCACCCTGTCCGCCCTCGACGTTGCCGCCAGCAGCAACCGTGGCCGTTCCCACCGTGCCGCGACCGCCCAGCCGGGCGCCGCTGGCCACGGAGATTGCGCTGGCGGCGTTCAACGAGCCATTCACATACAGAATTCCGCCGTTGACGTTCGTCGCGCCAGTATACGTGTTCGCCCCAGTGAGAATCGCGGCTCCCGCGTTGTTCTTCGCCACGGTTCCCGTGCCGCTGATGACAGCGGCAGTGGTGCCGGACCCCAGCGGAGTGGCCGCCAGAGTTTGATCGATCACTAGAGCGCTGTTGTTAGTGATGTTACCCACCAAAGCGTTGGTGGTGGCCGCCAGGGTCCCGGCGCTGATAGTCGCACTAGTGTAGGCATTCGTGCCACTGAGGGCGAGCACTCCCGCGCCGGATTTAGTGAAGGGGAGATTGCCGGTGAGATTTCCGGAGATCAGCAGATCGACGCCGCTCGCCGTCGTGCCGCTCGCCACGACGATGGGCAGATTCCCGGAACGGATTTGCAACCCGCCACTGATCACGGACGTGGTTGAACTGGCGTTTGACGTAACCCTGGGAAGACTGCCATCACCGGCAGCAATCTGATAGGCACCGCCGGAGGCGTAAGCCATGGTGCCGCCGGTCAGGTTGAAACTCGTGATATAGCCTTCGTCACCGAAGCCGCCGCTCACGTTTACGGTTCCACCGTTCACATTGAGCGTCGTGACCTGAGACCCACTGGTGTAGCCCAGCGCGTTATTGACGCCCAAGGTCAGGGTGGCACCCGTGTTAACGGTGACAATCCCACGGAGGGTCCCGGCTCCGCCACCAGCCCCTAGCACGAGCGTGCCGCTATTGACAGTCGTCCCGCCGGTGAAAGTGTTGACCCCGCCCAGCGTCGTCGTGCCCGTGCCGGCCACGGTGAGGCCGCCCGCACCGCTAATCACCCCACCAAGCCTGAGATTACCCCCGCCCGTTGTGGTGGTTAACGCGGTCCCCGCGTTGGCAATTGTGAACGCATCGTTGATCGTCTGCAGGTTCGTACTATTGTTGGTGATGCCCCCCACCCCCAACGCGAACGAGTTGCCTGTGATCGTGTAGGCCGATGCGCCGGCATTGAACGTGAAACTGGCGATGTTAAAACCCGCCGCTTCGTCTTCGTTGAGCGTCGTAATGCTCGACGCTCCAAAGTAAAGACTGTCCCCTGATGCGATGGTCCCCGTTCGCGCGCCGGGCGTCGTGGTTCCCGTCGTCCAGTTCGCCCCCGTAAAAGTGCCATCCCCCGGGTTGGTCGACCAGGCATTATTGGCGGCTTCGGCGCGCGGCACAGCAGCCGCCCCAAGGAGCAACGTGGAAAGACTCGCCAGGGCTTTCGCCGAAGCACGCAGGTTGGTGAAAGAAACGTGCCAGTTGGCAGCACGGCGGGAGGCGAATCGAGGGGAAACGGCTTTAGTCATAAGGGGGAAAAGAAAACAAAGGGTATCCGCAAGCTACTGGTTTCAAAACCGTCGGCTTGGCAGATTGGGGCAGGATCAAGCTTTTGTATAGAAATCGTCGTGTTCGTGCAAGCAAAAAATATGCGTGGTGTCGCCGTAAACATATAGGCGCTGATTACGAGAGGGTTGCGCTACGAGGTGGGCTGACGATCCTGGCTTTAAATGAAATAGTTCCGTGTTTTCCACGTGCCCTTCACAAAGTGAGGTGCCACCCAAGGGCAGTTCGCATACGTGATGCCTGGCAACAGCCGACACTCGAAAAATGAGGAATGACACCTACGGCGCAATGGGCTTTTTGGTCATTTCGCCTTTCCTCTTCTCGTAACCGTCGAACATTTTCTGGTATTCCGCTGGAACCTCGAGCGGGGTCGTGGGGGCAGCCTGGTAAATATAGCGCTGCAAGACATCGCCGGATTGCAACAGAAACGGGAGACGCGTGTCCGCGTTGATGTATGCGCGGTTGAAAGTTGAGGTCAGCTTGTATCCGTACTCTTTCGCCTGTACCGCGTTGCCTTCGGTCACCTGCGTTTCAAAGACAAAATACGTGGCGTTTTGATCCCCCTGCGTCCCTACGAAGTTCCCGGCTGCGACCCAGGAAAATTCTGGAAAATCCGGGCCTATCGGCGATTTCGGGCTGCTAGTGTCTGCCTGAAACACGGGCATCTTCCACATCGATTCCATCGTGATCCGGCTGCCATGCTCGTACCAGATGTCTTCCTGCTCACCCGTGACAAGTTTCCGTACTTGATAGCGGACCCGGCCCGTCTTGGTGACGCTGGTCACACTTTCCGGCTTTGGGGGTTTGACAAGGCTAGCCATAACGGCATCAGCCGTCTGACTGCCCAGGCCCGGGATGGTGTATCTAGCGATGCTCCACGCCGAAAAATCCGGTGTGACGCCCACGTAAGGCGGGGGGGGCGGCGTGGGACGGGGCGTGGCTTGGGCGCAGATCCGGGAGGTGCCCGCAGTCACGACAACCGCGAGGCACAATAACGTCGGTAATTTCATTCTTTTACCACCTCTACCTGCTTATCCAGAACTTGGCCAGTGTAACGGTCAATGGCTACGTGCACCCAATAGTGCTGTTCACCCTCGACGTTAAATTGGTCCAACGACTTCGTATTTGGATTGCCAAAGCGGCCCGTCTGCGCCACGATGTCAAACATCAAATTCCAGACGCGAGTCTGGCCCGCGTTGGAAAGTGCCCGCACAGCGCTTTCCCCAAACCGTTGGATATTGCGCATCGGATCGGGGTTGGTCGGATTTGCCATCGAATTGACGATGTCCCGAGTAAAACCGTCACAGGATGCATTTCCATCGTAAACAGTATTCGAAATTGGGACTGGTTTTACCCATCTGCCAACCAAATCACCGACGTTCTGCAACGGTTGCGGACCGGCCCCAGCATTTGGTCCAGCGTTTGTCCCGGTCGGACTGGTTACTCCCTTCGTGGTACGGGTCACCAGTAATTGAGCCAATTGTTGTGCCTGTTGCGCTGCTCCACCCGAAGGGGTTCCCAGGATATGGCTGGCGGCTGTGGGAGTGTTTTGATCGTTCCACTGGTCCTTGCTGGTCTGCGCCAGAATGGCTTGCAGCACCGGCACCTGATGGGTATTGAGATTGACTTGCCCGGCGGTCAGTCCGCTGCCGTCACTCGTATCAGTGATGCAAAAGACATCTAACAGAGCGGAGTTGCCGCTTTCCGGCATGAAAAAGTCAAGATTTTTCCAAGGTGTACCCGAATACACGTACCCCAACTCGGCGACCGAGCGGAACGGACGGTTGAGAATGGATGGACGGCTGTCCATCTGCTTTGCGCCCGAGCCACTCGAATTACTAGCAGTGGTCCCAACGGCATACGACAGCGGCAAACCCGTGTTGGCCGATGCCGGAGCTCCCGTAAGGCCGTTGTCCACGTTTCCGCCCATGGCGCGACGCACGACTCCGTCCGGGTCCGCGTAAAAAAACGGGTCAGGTGCCGTCAAGGAATTGGTACCGGCAGGCAACGGCAACGGGGCCACGACGCCGTTCGGAGTCGCGTGCGGATTATTCTGCTCAAGTAGACCTGGGCGGAATCCGTTGGTCGAGTAGGCGACGTTAGATGGAAACCAACCCATGTAGCCAGGGAACCATTCGCTCGATAAAAAGTTTGTATATAGTGCCGTGCCTGAATTGACTCCTTCCCGATCGGTTTTGAGCGTTCCCGTCAGCGTATTGGACGTGCTCAACCCCCCACCCGGGACGATGCTCAAGTTCTCTCTCGGCGGAATACTGTTTCCGTTATCGGCAATCCAGGGATCGAACATTCCGAACCGCGAGGTTCTGGGATCGATGGTCTGATAGTACCGGAGGCCGTAGTCCAATTGGTGCCCGGCATTGCCAACCGTACCGTTGAAGCCGGAGCCAGAGTCAAGCGTTTTCTGGAGTTCAGAATTCGGCGCCCCGTTCGTGGTCATCTGTTTCACATCATAGTTGATCCAGCCTCCGCTGCCGTCTTCGCATGCCAAGGTATAAACGATGTCGTTGAGGGGTCCATACTGCGTCTGGTAATGCGGGCTGTTCGTGTTAGTGCCGTCCGCTGGATTCACGTACCAGAAGCGCAAAGGCTCCGCGCCAATGTAGAAGCCAATGTAGGCAGCTCCTTTCCTAGGTACTTTAGAGGCTGTGGTCCCATCGACGGTGCTTATCAGGCCGCCCCCAGGACCGCTAGCGAAAAAATTCGAGTTTTTAGCGAGATTACCAAGGCCATCAAGACCGTTGTTGGTAGAGGCCAAGGCGTCGGAAGCCAGACTACTGCCACGAGGAAGGTTGGGCTGAAAGAGCATCGTCGGCTCGCGAAAGAGGGCCTCACTCGTTGCGTCCGCAGGGTCGAGGCTGAAGGTCATCCTCGTATTTGTTTCCGTCAGATAGCGAGCTTCGCCACCCTGACCACTTCCAGAAGCACCGAACGAGAATCCGTACTTATTGTTCCCAAAACCCGGCGACAACGTGGTATTCGCATCACAGCTATTCACATGTTCCTGATTCCACACCACAATAGTGGTCGCTTGCTTGGGGTCGCCGTTGTCATTCGCCTTGGCAAAGATTTTGAATTTCTTCGGAGCGACGGCCCCCACGCTCTGGGCAAGATTGTTGGAATTCCAGTCGTGCAAATTCCAGATTACGGGGTAATTCATGAGGACAGCCAAACCGGTGTCCTTGAGTGGAGCCGGAGGATTGGTACCTAGAATATTTGATGGTGGGTCCGATTCCGCCAAGTGAAGCAGTCCGGAGTGCACCCGCGAGATGTAGGGCACATTTTCGTCACCGCATACGAACGGTAGTTTACCGACGATCGCGTTGGTGGGTAACAAGTCATAGTGAATCTGAATGGGGAAGCCATCGGTATCGAACTGGTCGATGATGTTGGCTCCGATTTGCAGAATGGCGGTGTCCAGAGAAGAATCCAACAGATACTGGTTCTTGGGCCCATGATAGAGGTTGTCGCGAGCCACTATCTGAGGGCTGAGCGAAGGCTTGGCGATGGAGCCTGGATTGATGGATGCTTTCAGGAGCTCAAAGAAGTCCGGCTCCCGTGCCGCCGTGCCGGTCAAACCCACTACGTTTGCTCTATCCGGGTTGTCGACGTTCAGAATCGCGCCGTTGCTGCCGTTGGAGCCGTGAATATAGCTCCACTTGTCGGTGTTGCCGTTCCATTGCAACCCGAAATACCTCTTGATATTATCCGCCGTGCCCTGGTCCAACCACTCTTTGGTGATTCCATTTTGCTTGAGATACCCGATGTCCGCATCCGCAGTGCCAGGGGTAATGTCGGTTGCAGACGTATTGCGATCATGGCTCGGGCCCCGGTATGTCAGCCATGCCAAACGATTCAGCGGGAAACGCTTCTTGACGAGCGGCTCACCGACGATGGCGTCCGTCTGGTCATATCGCTTGAAAGTATTGACGACCCGTGCCGCTAAGAAGTTCGGGTTAAGTTTAAAATTTCCATAAGCATTGTTCTCGCCCGTCCCTGGCGTGCTCGGAACCTCTTTCACCGGTCGACGAAACGGGTCATCGTCGGGAGTCAGATTCGCTGGGTTCGTAGGAAGGAGTGCTGTGGCGGAATGTTCCGGCAGATAGGAGGGCTGGTTCAAGCTGCGGCTGAAGGTGCCGAAATATTGCAGATAGCTCGGGTCCAGCTTGGCGGCAGCAAAATAGTTGATCAGTTGCTGCCGACTCAAAAACATTTGATCCGTCTTATCATTGTTCCACACCGCGAGCGGAACCTTTAAAAGATTCGGGGCGTTCGGATTTGGAACGTTCGGCGTGGGAGCGGCGGGGTTCGAGGTGAAAAGGCTGAAATAAGCGGCGTCCGCGAGAGAAGTGGCTGGCTGGAGCGCCGGGAATGTACCCGTGCTCTGCAGCGTGGCGTAGTTGCGCCACCCGAGCAACCTGTCCACGTCCGTGGAAGTCAAAGGAGTCGACGTTCCGTTGCGGGGTGGCGGCGTGGGTAGTTGGGTGAGGTCCGCGTAGCTCGGCGCAGGCTTGGCACCGATGTGCTTGATCGAGCTTGTGGAAGGAAAGCCCGCGTAATTGACGTCGAGCAGGCCGCCTTCGTCATAAACGGCGTAGGCGTAGCGGCCCGTGGCAGTTACGGCGGTGCCAGCCGAGTCTTTAAACGGGCTAGTCAGCACGTCAGGACCTTTTTCTGCCGTTACGAACACCCAGTTAGGCGCTTTGAAGTCGGTGATGGGGGTGCTGGCGGTAAGGGAATTCGACGGGCCTGACGGAGTAGCGGATGGATTCGGAGTCGCGGTCGGAATCAGATAATGGCGGTTCCAACGAGCCAAGCTGATGGAACGGCCATTTGCGCTTACCTTGTCACTGCTCGCGTTGGAAGCACGGCTGCCCGGCGTGGGAGCCGGGGAAGGAGCAGCGTTGGCGCCACCGACCGCATCGTCATACAAACTGCGGCGGACGAGATTGGGGATCGTCCCGGGGGTGGGAGCCGGGGAAGGGTTGCGTTGCGGCACCGCGTTCACGGCAATCGCGGGAACGTACACGGTATTCCCGGCAGGCAGGGCGGCAGGCGGCGGGGTCGCCGCAATCGAGCCGTTGGCGATTTCCTGTTTGAAATCACTGATGATGATGTCCGTTGCACTGTTAGCGAGCATTTCCGCCTGCGCGGTGGACGTGCTAGCATTGGAGAGTTGCCGGGTCGTCAGGGTCCGTGAAAAGTAGGCCACCACCAGTCCGGTGATCAGCACGACGAAGCAAAGCACGAGGACCAGAGCGACGCCTTGATTCCGGCGCGGCTGACGGGAGTGGGAGAGGTTTTTCATATCAGGGGGAAACTCCGTTGAGGTAAAGGCACCGCGTATAAATTCGGATGGCCGCTTTCGCGGGACGTGGGAGGTCACTGGCGTTCACGGCCGACACCCACTGCTGCTCGATGTCGCCCGCACTTTTAAAAGTGCTGGTGGCAGGCTGAGGGTCAGGGGCGTCCTTCATATTCGCTATCAGCGTGTCGAACTGGTTTTTGGTGACGAGCACCCGGCTTTTCGAGTCAATCACCGCGATAAGGACGCCGATTCCCGCCACATCCTGCAAACCGTTGACCGTGGTGTGGTTCAAAGGAGCGTTCACGTTCCAGGGCGTGAGGCTCAGCGTCGGGGGGGGCGTGGCCGGTGCGGCGACGGTTTGCCCCTTGAGCACGTAATAATATTCAAAGCGGAAAACCTGCGGCCCCAATTCCTCGTAGTCCGGATCGGGATCCATGTTTGCCGCCTGTTTCCACAGAGGCTCTGGAAGGGTTGCCGGGAGTGGCGAGGGCAGCGGCGAAGGCAGCGGCGATGCCAGTGGGAGAGGTAAGAAGCCCACGGACTTGTTGGCGGTGCTCGTAGCCCCGTTCCAGACCAATCCTTTGGAGAGTCGTTCCAAGTGCAATGAGTCTTTATTAACCCGGTAGGCGACGAGCGAAACAGTGCTCTGCGCAATCGCGTCAGCTGTGCCTGGAGACGCCGGTGGAAAATAACCCGGCACCTCGCTGTAAAAGGCAATCTGGTCATTGCCTTCTTGCTTCAGGTAGTTGGAGTCAACAATAGACGGCCTGCCTTTCAGGTAATAATCCACGTCCGGCCGTTTGACGATCCCCGCAAAGTCGACGGCCATCCGGTCCAGCAGAGCACGCGCCTGTCCGTCCGTGTTGATATGAGCCTGGCCCCGGTTGATGATGGATGATATCCCGCCCGTCAGCTGCGCGATGACGCCGACCAGCAGAACGAGCACGGTCATGGCGACCAGGATTTCAATGAGCGTAAAGGCACTCCGGCACTTGGTCCGGCAGCCGATCCAGAGGGGGGTCCGCATGTCTTTAGTTTCTATCCAGGGCGGCAAAGATTTGGACGCGTCCGGTAGGGGTACCGGTCGCGGGATTAGCCGGATCGATCCGCGCAGGCCAACTGACTCGCAACGTCACGCCGGTCGCCGTCCGGGTACCGTTCGACGGGAGGAACGTGGCCGTGAGCCGGTAACGCGAGGTGCCGACCGTCGGCGCAAAGGTGAACTGCTGATCCGAATCGCCAAAATAAAGAACCGTCGGGGCAACGGTCCCGGTGTTGCTGGGAATCTGCACCTTGTATCCCGCAGAGGTGGTGGCAGCGCCAGGCGGCGACGTCATGGGCGTCGCACGCAAGTCCGCCAGCACATGCGTGAGGATACTGCTGGCTGCCGCTTGGTCCGAGGCGTTCTGGCCAGTGCTCACCCCCAGAGGCACCAATCCCACCACTGTGATCAGGCAAAAGCTCGCCACGCCCAACGCCAGTGCCACTTCCACGAGGGTGAAAGCGGCGGCAAACAATCGCCGAGTACGTAAAGATTTCATGGCCGGTAGATGTTGACCGCTCCACCGATCCCCGATTGCTGGATGGCCACCAGATTCGGCGTGGTTGTGTCCGGGGCGTTGCCGTGGGTCGGCTGCAGACCGAACTCGATGATCCTCGTGCATGGCAAGGTGCTGTTGATGTTCGCTTCTCCGCGCGGATTGTACCGGATCGTTTTATAAAACGTGTAACCCTGGGCGGTAAACGGAAGCACCGTCGCATCCGAGGATTCGCTGCTGATCAGAGTCTGATTGAACGCCGTGGGATTTTTTTGCTGGAGGTCCGTCTGGTACGGTCGTCCCTGTAAATTGCTCAACCTCGTCGGATCAACGATGCCGGTGTCTGAGTCAGTGCCGTTCGGGTAGGTTGGCGCTTTGAGCGCCGTGAGATGGACGCCGTAAATATGCATGATCTTACCGACCTGACCATAACCCGTCGGCGGCAGAAATGTGGTGGCAGTCCCGGGATCATCCGCCAGTCTCGTGCCATCCTTACTATAGATGATACCAACTGTCAGGTGGCCGACGTATCCGACGCCTTTGTAAGGAGGTGGCAGTGGAGCGGTTGGAGCCGACGCGTTGCTGAAGTTCTGTTCGTAGAACCCAAGCCAAGTATACGTATTGTTAGCAATCGCGTAGTTCCGGGCGGTTTCCAGAGCGCCCGCGAGATCGTACGCTGCCGTGGTCACGTCCTGGGTGTTTTTCAGTGGACCGAGGGCGGGAAGAACCAATCCGAGGAGCAGGACGATCACACCCATCACCGCGAGCATCTCTACGAGCGTGAAGCCGGTGCGGCGAACCCGGTGGAACCGTGTTTCGGACGCCAGGCATTGTTGGTCTGCGCCCAGAATAGCCGGTGCGGGAAACCGCCGACACGGTGAGCCCGTTTGAACGAAAGCAGTCTCTTGGATGGCAGGTTTAGGACCGAACCGACGATACAAATTCATGGTTGCAGGGGGGATTTGAAGTCGGTCCTTTTGAGAAACGCGACGGTAAAACAGTGCCTTTGAAAATGAATACACAGGATTTACGATGTATTTACAAGCAGAAAATCGCTTTATCCACCATTCCGCTGAAAAATTTTAGAGGAGGTTGCCCGCTTGAACAGCCTCGAAAGCTTGCTATCTATTCCGAACATTTTCGTTATCCATCTGCATTTGAGGTCTTCATGAGCAGAGAGACCGACTACGTTCCGCTGGAAGCGATCGTGCTTTGCCGACGATAAGATAGTAAGCCAACTCCCTCACAAAAGATTTCCCCCTCCCTTGAAATCCCGACTTCTCTCCCCCTTCCTTCCGCTGCTCCTCGCGATGTGGACCGCTCCCGCACTGGCGCAAAATACCGGACGCGTTTCACCCGCCTCGTTACCGCTGCCTTTGCCGGAAGGCGCACCGATGCCGCCGGATCAGCTTCGCGCTCGTAACCCGTGGAACCTGCCGATGACCGGCACCTGGCGCTTCCAACTGACGCATGGCCAGACGACGAAGGCCGGACAATTCCTGCGCGGCACCGCCGCCAGTGATCATCTCAGCGCTTCGAGCAGCGAAGGCAAGAATCCGCCGAAAAACGCCTTCGACGGCGCGAACGACACGCGCTGGTGCGCCCAGGGAGGAGACTTTCCGCAGTTTCTGCAAGCCGACCTCGGGGAGAACCGCCGCGTGACCGGCGCAAAGCTCGTCTGGGAGAACGCTGATGACCATTACGAATGCCGCATCGAGGGGCGGATCAAGGGTGGACCGTGGAAAACCCTCGCCGATGCCACCGCCGCGCCGGGAGTTGGCGATGGTCCGCTCAAGGTGACGCCCGCCGATGTGCGCTACGTTCGCGTGCTCGTCAACGCCAATTCCCCCGGTTCGCATTGGGCGTCGCTGCGGGAGTTTCAGATCCTCGTCACCGACAGTGGGCACGAAGCGGTCTGGCATCCCCCCGTCCCCAAGCCCGAAGAAAGCAGCCCGGCGGTGCGTGACGCCTTCGCCTCGCCGAACTTCAACGACGCGGCCTGGGACAACCAGCCGGTGCCGTCCAACTGGGAAATGGCGGGCTATTCGCTGCCGACTTACAACGAGGTGGACGAGACCGCCGGTCTGTACCGGCGCAAGGTCACCGTTCCGGCGGCCTGGGCGGGCCGACGAATTTACTGGCATTTCGACGGCGCGTTCGACGGCGCGGAAATCTTCGTCAACGGGCAGAAAGCCGGGTATCACGAGAGCGGCTACACGGCCTTCGACGTGGATTTAACCGGCCTGGTCAAGCCGGGCGAAAGCAATCTGTTTGCCGTCCGGGTATCCAAGACGACGCCTTCTTACAACTGCGACACCGGTGATTACCAGTCGATGGGCGGCATTTACCGGGATACCTCCCTGATTTCCGTTCCCCAGACCCGCATCGACGACATCACCGTGCAGACGCCGCTGTCCGCAAACTACCACGACGCGACCCTCGCAACCCAGGTGCACGTTACGGGGACGCCGGGCCAGACGGTCGCGGTCACCGGGGAATTGTTCAGCGCCGACGGCCGCTCCGCCGGGGTGAGCGTTTCCGGCACGGGACGCCTGCAAGCCGACGGAACCGCGCAGGTCGCCATGAGCGCGCCGGTGCCCGCGCCCGCTCTCTGGTCAGCGGAGAAGCCGAATCTTTACTACGTCGTCTTCTCGCTGACCAGCAACGGCGAACTTGTTGAAAAGGTCGAGCAACGGTTTGGATTCAAGCAGGTCGAAACCAAAGATAACGTCGTCCTCTGGAACGGCGCTCCCATCAAATGCACCGGGGTCTGCCGCCATGATTTCTGGGCCGACAAAGGGTTTGCCCTGACCGAGGCCAACTGGGTCGAAGACCTCGCGCTGACGAAGTCCGCCAACATCAACGCGATCCGCACCAGCCATTACAACCATGCCCAACGCTTCCTGGAATTGTGTGACGAACGCGGCATGTACATTCTAGATGAGGTACCCTACTGCTGGATCGAGGACGGGGTCAAAGAACCCGCGTATCTTCCCTATTTGATCCTGCGGGCGCGGGAAACGCTGGCGCGGGACAAAAACCGGCCCTGCGTCCTGGCCTGGAGCATCGGCAACGAAAATCCGACCGGGCCCAATTCCCAGGCCGTCCTGGACTTGGTCCGCGCCACTGATCCGACCCGCCCAGCTTTCGTCTCGGAGAAAAGCCCCGGCGACTACAAGGGGCAGGCCTGGGCGGATCGTCACTATCCCGACCCGGGTTCGATTGACGGCGCGGCCAAGGATGCGCGCTGGGGCTCGAATCTCTCGGAGCATCCGCACACCTTCTTCGAGAAGGAAGTGCAGGAGTACGATCCTGGCATGTCCGATCTCTGGTCGGAAGCCATGCTGAAAACCTGGGACAAGCTCTGGAAGGCTCCCAACATCCTCGGCTCCTTCATCTGGGAGTGGCAAAATCAGGGCGTCGCCGACAAAAACGATGATCCGACGACCGATTTTTATTACGGCACCGACCACATGCGCCAGGAAAACAACAAGGGTATTGTCGACGCCTACCGCCACCCCAAGCCGGAATGGTGGATCGTCAAGAGCGTGTACAGCCCGGTTGTGGCCGGAAGCCGGACGGTCAGCCTCGCGAGCGGCACCTGCACTGTGCCGATCACAAACCACTATTCGTTCACGGACCTCAAGGAACTGACCTGCCGCTGGACGGCGCTCGGCACGGGCGCAAAGCCACAAAGCGGCGTGCTGAACATCGCCTGCGCGCCGATGCAATCCGTGCAGGCATCGTTCCCCGCCCCCGCCGGCATGACGGCGTTACGTCTGGAGTTCAACCATGCCGACGGCCTCCCGGTCATCGCCTTCAATCTGGCCGTGGAAGGCATTGCCCTGCCCGCCGCGCCTGCCGCGCTGGCCTCGACCGGCGGGGTAACCGCTCAGGACGGCGCGGATTCGCTCTCGCTCCGCAGCGTTATCCAGCAGGTCAGCTTCGACAAACGTACGGGTGCGCTGCAATCCTGGCGGGTCACTGGTCGGGACGTGCTCCTGGGTGGCCCGACCCTCAACCTCGGCGAGGCGAAGGGTAAAAATCGCGGCGGAGACGACAACGGTATCTACCGCGCCAAGCAGCCGCCGGTGTTGACCGATGCCCACGTCACGGCAACCCCGGCAATAGGCGGCGCCATGCGCGTCAACGTGACCGGCACGGTCCTCGAAGGCGCGGGCGGTTCCGCTTTGGGAACGCTCGCGACCACGTACGATGTCAAGCCGAACGCCGAAATCACGGTGAACTGGACGCTGAACTGGACCGCCGACGACACGCGCCTCTGGGAACAAGGCCTCAAGTTCGCCGCGCCCTCCGGCCTGACCGTGATGAACTGGCAGCGCGACTCCTACTTCACGGACTACCCCGCCGGACACCTGGGCGAGCCTGCGGGCACGGCCCGGTCGGGCGACGTTTCGTTCCGGGCTTCCAAGCGCGGCCTGCGCTGGCTGACGCTCACGGACCCTAGCGGCGCCGGACTTGCCCTGCTGCCGCTCGAGGGCCCTCTGGTAGGCCGCGCCGCCGCCGGAAAAGGCACGACGCTTTTCGCCAGCAGCGGATTGGCGGGCAACTATGGCCTCACGCGCCAGTGGGTAGCCGACCACACGATCCGGGCCAGCAAAGGCAAGCCGCTCACCGGTTCCTTCACGCTCCGGGCCATCAGCGCCCGCCCTCCCGTGCCCGCGGACCCAAGGTAGGGGCTCCTCGCACGACCCTACGGATTTAGTGCATTTTAGGGAAGGTGTAGCCGATGATCCACTGTGGCCACGGCGCTCTGTGGCCGTGTCTGCGCTCGAGGCGCTCTCCTGCACGGCGACGGAGCGCCGTGGCTACAACG
>CAXUHC010000117.1:0-13759 GCA_964250705.1 uncultured Chthoniobacterales bacterium
CTCGCCCTCTCCAGCAGACACGGCGACAGAGCGCTATGGCCACAGCCGGAAAGTCAAACTGTACCATGACCGTAGAGTGAGGCAGACAACCGTCTGAGGAATTCCTGAAAAATCCGCCCGCGTGAACCGGCGACTTGGCCTATCGCTTGAAGTGAATCGCGCGCTTGAGCGCAGGCTGACGAGTAGCCGAGCCACCGTTGTCTTTCGACGTAGGTTTCCCGCTTTCCTTCAGCATCATTTATCTGCATCTTGGTCTCATGCAAGGAGGCCCGCGCAGCAGGCAACCAGATCAGCCCACCAAAAGCAATCCTGAGCTCAGGACATCCATTAGGAATTCCCCGCTGCCTAGGATGGTATTTGTGGCCGCCCTCTACTGGCTTGCACCCGGCGGGGTTTTGGCCCAACAGCGCGATGCCTCCAATGCCACCGTCGAAAGGGTGGTGGTCACGGCGGAAGCCCCCAGCGTGCTCTCCCCGAGCGTGGAAGAAGCCAGGGCCCGGCTGCAAACCGTGCCCGCTGCGAACAGCGTGAACGACTCCGACGACTACTTTCGCGGGCGGCACGATTACCTGGAGGATTTTCTCCGTTACCAACCGGGGTTGGTGATCTCGTCCTCGCAGGGTGCCGAGGACTCGCACGTCTCCAGCCGCGGCTCCGGCCAGAACAACGACGACATTATCGGGCTGGCCATCCTCATCGACGGCATCCCGCTCAACCAGGGCGACGGCGAGGCGTTTCTGCATGACATCGACCTGCAATCGGTCAAGTACGCGGAAGTCTACCGTGGGGCCGATGCGTTACGCTATGGCGGAGTGACCCTGGGAGGGGCCATTAACCTCGTCAGCCTCACGGGCCGGGAGGCTGCACCCGTCAGCGTCGGGGCATCTTTCGGCAGCTTCGGATATTACCAGCAGACTTTGTCCTCGGGTATGAACCGGGGCCCCTGGGATCTGTTCGTAGCGGTCTCCAACCACGTTCAAGAAGGTTACCAGGAGCACAGCCAGGAAAATTACCAGAAGGTGACCTTCAACCTGGGTTACCGGCTGAGCGACGCGGTGGAAAACCGTTTCTACTTTTTCCACGGCCGTCTCGACCAGAACAACCCGGCTTCGCTCGACAAGGATGACCTGTACGCCCACCCGCGCCGGACCAACCCCGAGGCCATCCAACAGGATTGGAACACCCGCTGGAACTATTACCGCCTCATGGACCGCTTCGCCGTGCGGGGCCGCGATTGGACCTTTCAGGTGAGCCTGGAATGGAACCATCGCCAGCAGTCGATGCGCGACGAATACGAGGATGATTTCCGCCTCGGCACGGTGCGTTTCTATTCCGACGACTACGCGGTGGACCTCCTTTTCGAGTCGAACGCCGCCGTTTTCGGCCATCAGAACCGTTTCACCGCCGGCGCGCTCCCGACCTTCGAGCCGGAGTCGGACTCCTTTTATGCCAACCCCGACGGGAAAACCGGGGCGTTGCTCTTCGCGGATCGGACCTACTACCTCAACCTGCCCGTTTTTGCGGAGGATCAGTTCTACCTGACCAAACAACTCTCCCTGCTCGCGGGTTTTCAGGCGGTTTACGTCAACCGCGTTTTCCGGGACGGCTACCGCTCCGCGACGCTCGGTGATCAGTCGCACGACGACCATTTCCGCGCATTCAATCCAAAGGGTGGCGTGGCTTATCAGTGGAACGACAAGTCCCTGGTCTACCTGAATGTGAGCCGCAGCTTCCAGCCGGTATCGTTCGACGAATCCATCGGCGTGCAGGAAGGCGTGGACGGCGGCCAAGTGTTCCGCCTCCTCGAACCTCAGCATGCCATCACGCTGGAACTCGGCACGCGTGGAGAGGCGGGTCCGTTGAACTGGGACCTGGCGCTTTATCGCTCCTGGGTTCACCACGAGCTGCTGGGCTTGAACAACTCACAGGGCGCGCCGCTGGGCACCGTCAACGCCGACGACACGGTTCACCAGGGGATCGAAGCCAGGATGGAAGCCGAACTGACGCACGACCTCCTCGTCAGGGGCGTTCGCCCGGACCGCAGCAAAGACGCCAAGGGAGATAAGGAGACCCGCTCGGAACGCAAAACGGACCGCCTAGTTCTGGAGCAAATCTACAACCTGAGTGATTTTCGTTTCGATGGTGACGCGGTTTACGGCGATCATCGTATCGCCGGCAACCCGGTGCAGGCTTATAAGGCGGAAATACGTTACGAACACCCCTCGGGAGTTTACGTCGGGCCGAACGTGGAGTGGAACCTCGTCAAGTATCCGGTAGACGAAGCCAACACGCTCTTTGCCGACCCGTACGCGCTGCTGGGTTTTCGGGCCGGTTACCGGACCCAAAGAGGCTTCCAGGTATACTTTGAGGCGAAAAATCTGTTCAACAAGACGTATGCGGCTTACGTCGAACCAATTGCGGATGCCCGGACCAGCGACGACAACGATTCGTTCAGTCCGGGGCCGGGACGCGCCTTCTACGGCGGCGTGTCGTGGAGTTGGTAAGTCCTGAACGACGCCAATAGAGAATCGTTGACCGGCCGAACATGCGCCGTTTGGAGCATGTCCCGGTTGGGTAAGCCGCGAATTCCAGCTGTAGCCACGGCGCTCTGTCGCCGTGTCCGCGCTGAACCAGACACGGCGACAGAGCGCCGTCCCTACAGCCCGAGGGTTTACCCAATCAGGACGTGCTTTAAAGACCTCAGTGTGCTACCCGCACCCTGATGAAACGCTTTGAGGCGGAACTTGCCAGGGTGTTGTCGCGTACCACGACCCGCTGGGTCGTGGAATCGATGGCAGTCGCGGAGACTTGAGTCGTGTAGCTGGAACCGGAGTTCCAGGTATTCATGTCACCCGAAACTTCGACCGTATACGTCACATCGGTCGGCGCGACCCGTTGGGTAAAGCTGATCGTCAAATAGCCATTTTGCACCGACATCGCCGGCAAACTCGAAACGCTCGCGCGGGTCGGGTCCGACCCGAAAGCGTATTCTTGCAAGTTGCTGACTCCATCGTGATCAGGATCCGCCATGTCGCCCGCGATCTTCGGATCTTCCAACTGCTGCGACGTAAAATACGTCGCCAGATAAGATTGGTACTGGGTGGGCGTGGTGACATTCAACCCCGCGAAGTCCGAATAGCCCGCGACGTTGTATGCCTGGATATGGTACTCGTACGGGATGCCGGGCTGGACGGTTTTATCCTGATAGGCCGTGCTGTTCGGAGGCAGCGAGCCGATTTCGGCAAAATTGACGTTGTTGACGCGGCGCAGGATTTTGTACCCGGCTTCGTTGCTGGCGTTATCGTTCCACGTCATGTCCACCTCATACGAGGAAAGGAAGGTCACCATGGCGCCACTGGCCGTCTGCGGCGGCACGGGCGTGGACGAATTCACGATGCTGGAATCAGCGTAGCCTGCGGAATTGACCGCCCGGACGTAGTAGGAATAGCTGGTCCCCTGGCTGAGGCTCACATCCATGTACGAGAGAGTGTTCGCCGCCAACTGGGCTGTTCTCACCCACGCGCCGCCGCTGATTGATCGCCAGACTTCGTAGCCGGTCTCGGTGGTGGCGTTGTCCGTCCAGCCAAGGTCCAACTCGGTGCCGGAAGCAGGCGTAACGACCAACTGCGTCGGTGCCTTCGGAGGCAGCGCCAGGGAGGCGACCACGGCGGGATCAACGACCAGATTGTAGATTCTGACGTCATCGAGTTGACCGTTGAAATAATTGCCGCCCGTGAAGGTGATGCCATCGCTCATCACGTCCGAGCGCGCGCCGATGAGCCGGAACGACGAGGTCTTGTTCCCCGTGGGAAGCGTGGCGGTAGTATTGAGAACGCCGTCGAGATAGATTTTCACCGTCCCGGCGCCGGCATCGCGGCTCAAACCGACGTGGTGCCACTGGCCGTCGTTGATCACGGCGGTACTGGAAACGGTGTTGTCTCCCACGGCCATGCAGAGGTGGCCCTTGCTGTCCAGATAGCCCCAGCTGATATCGTTTGAGTCGGCGGCCTGTTCCACGCCGGTGACGGCGGGAGCTTTCCAGTGAGTGTCGTTGCCTACCTGGGTGGTGTTGATCCAGAAGAGCAGGCTGCTAGTCTTTCCGAGGGTGGGTGCGAGGTCGGTGGTGGCCTGGACGGCGCACGCGAAGGTCGAAGTAAGCGTGCCGGTGAGCGTATCCCAGCCGAAGGTGCCGCCACCGCTGGTCGCGTCACTCGAAAATTTCACGACCAGGTAATCGTTGGCCGGAGCCTCCGTGACGCTGAACGGGAATTCATACTGCGTCCAGGTTTTTACCGTGGTGGAAAGCGCGTAGTCCCGCGTCGTCGTCGAGAAGACCGCCCGCCCAAGGCTGTCGGTCACGGTGATGCGGATGTCCGCCGGCGTGCCGGAGGTCTGCGCCGCGACGAACTTGAGGTTGTAGGCGCCGACTCCCAAGGGCGTGCTTCCCAGGGCCGCCGTGCCGGTGGCGACCACCGCCGCCGTCTGGTTTTGCGAGTAAAAGCTGACGCCGTTCGGGCTGCCGCCGTTATTGACGCCGTAGCCGCTGGCACCGGCGAAGCTCCAACCGCTGCCGGTGCTGCCGGCGGCGTCGAAGCCGAGGTTGAACGCTACGCTGTTGCCAGGCTGATTAGCCAGGCCGTTCCCGTTAAAGGAAAGGCCGTTGCTGCCGACGCGGCCGGGCGCGGTCCAGGCCGGCACGGGCGCCCCGGAAAGCACGCCGTTGTTGCCCGAAACGGAATCCGCCGCCGCCGTACCGGCCCCCTCGTCGAAATGGTAGAGGTTGACCGGCAACTGGGAACCCGTCCCCGGGGTGGTGGCGCTGGCGACGTTCGTATAGGCCGAATAGCTCACCGTATTGTAAAGGTTGGCCGCCCGGACCCGGTAATAATAGGTGGCCTGCGATGAGAGGCCCGAGTCGCCAAACATGGTCTGGTTCACGCCGACCGTGGCCACTTCGGTGAAATTCACGTTGTCGCCCGAACGTTCGATCCTGAAGCCGTTTTCGTTGCCGGCGTTATCGGTCCAGGCCAGCGCGATGGTCGAAGGCCCGGTCGCAGACGCGCTCAACGCGGTGGGCGCGGCGGGCGGCGCGGTCGGAGGAATCGGCGGGCCGTACACGACCAGGTGGTCGGCGGTGCCGACGTACACGTGGCCGTTGACCGGCGTGGGGACCGAAAACTTCACGGCGCTGCCCAGCGCATCGCGGTTGGGGTTCAGGTTGCTCGTCCACAACTCGTTGGCCAGATTCGCCGCGTCGTAGGCGCGCAGTTGGCCGGTGCCCTTGTCGATCACCCAGACGACGCCGTTGGCGGTGCCGTTGGCGGTGATGTAGGGCGAACAACCGGGAAAGGCGATCTGGTCGGGGCTGTTCTGGGCGGAACCGGTCGTGATCGTCGCGTTGACGAGCGGCCAGCTCGAAGTGGTGCCCCCGTAGCCCGCACTCGTGTAGAAGCGTCCGTTGAAATAGGCGCACACGCAGAAAGAGCCGCTGTTGGCCATCGCAAAGGTCTGCACGACCTTGTCGGTGGTGCTGAACTTGCCCATGTTGTCGCGGTCGATGAGGTAGAACTTGCCCTCCTTGCCGCCGCCGAGCAGCAGATGCGGGTGAGCCGTGCTGCCGGCGGAGTCCGGCAGGACGGTCGGCCCGGCGGAACCGAGGTCCTTGTCCGCTGAGTCGAGCGAGTGGTTATTGTAGGGCGAAAAATAGTCGACGATCTTCAACCCCCAGCCGTTCTTATTCGTGCCTTGATTGCCCTGGGTCGTGGCCGGGTCGAGCGCCAGCTTGATGAAGCAGTCGCTGTAGTTGCCGTTGACGGGAAACCCGCTGCCGTCCAGGCCCGACACGACGCCGTTGGAAATCGTCCCGTCGAACGCGCCGTTGCCGAGTTCGAAGTAGACATATCCGTTGGAGTCGATGACCGGGCCGCCGCCCCCCTGCCAGATGCCGCCGGCTCCCTCGCTGGAGTTGGGCGTCGGGTTCCACGCGCCGTTGCACGCCAGAGTCGAGGCGTCGTAGGTGAAGACCCAGCCGTGGTAGGGCTGGTTGTCGCCGTGGCTGCCCAGCGCGACGTAAATCCGGCCGTTGTAGAGCGTCAGGGCGGGCCGGACCATGTGCCGCACCGCGTTCAGGTAGATCCGGCTCTGGCCGTTGACCGTGATGGCCGCCAGTCCCGTCCCCACGATGTAGGGGCCGGAGTTGAACGTGAAAGTTGCGTCGGAGGTTTGCAGGGTCGTGTCGGCCATGACCGCGCTGGTGTCGAGGCCGTCCGAGAGGCGCACTTTGTGCAGGGTGAGCACATAATGGGGATGCGTCTGGTCGCCGCGGGCCTCGCGCGTCTTGGCCACGAGGTAGATGTAGCCGTTCACCCCGTCGATGACCGGGGTGCCGACGATGCCGATCCAAGGCGAAATGTCCTGGCTGTTAAGCTCCGTGCCGAAGCCGCCCGGACAGGCCGTGACGCCTGCGGCAATCACGGGGTTAAGGGGATTAGGGTTTCCCGAGGCGTTGTAGATGAACGAATCCTTCCACAGGACGCTGCCCCCGGAGGCATCAATGGCGAACAGGCTGTTCATCGACGTTGCCACGAAGACCACGTCGTGTATTCCCCGGTTAATGCCGGTGGTGATGTTCACCCCGGTTTTCACGAGGGGCTGGGCATAAACCTGCCCGGCAGCTGCCGTGTAGTTGATGCCCGAGGGCAGGGTCGAGGCGGGGATCCCCGTGGTGTTGGGAATGTCGGTGATGTCCGTGGTGAATTGTTTGCCGAAGGTGCTCGCGCTGATGCTGGTCGGCGTGATTTGCTGTTCCGCGCTATTGACGCCGATGCTGGCCGGCGTACCCCCGTGGTAGGAGAGAACGTCGGTCGAGTTCTGGGCCTGGACGGGGACCGGTGCCAGCCAGAGGAAAACCGCAATGCCAATCGTGGCGAGGCGAAGCGAGCAAGAGGGGGGACGCATGGGATGCAGGTGGATGAGGGGGCCAACCGGATGGATGAGCTTGGGTCCGTACTCCCCTGTGTGCGTGCAGGATAACACAGGCTCTCGTCTGCCGGGATAAAAAAAAAATCATTTTTGCGGAACGCGGCGGAAATCATGAGCTGGACGCTGTTATTACGGGCATGGGGCCTTGCGTTGCTTTGCCGCAGGCCGAAGATCATGGAATATGTACCCCAGCGTTTTTTTCCCCGCCTCGGGCCCGGCCAGATTTCGTGGTGCGATCTGTATGGTGACTTTGGTTGCCGGTTTGGCTGGCGTGTTCCCGGCCGCCGTTTTCGCGCAGCAGCCCGCCGCGCCTCCCGGCGTGGCGGGTTATCATTTTGAAGGGAAGTGGAAACCGGGCGGAGAAAGCGGCTGGGATGGCCTGACCCTCGACTCGCAAGCACACCGTCTCTACGTGGCGCGCACCGATTGCGTGCAGATCATCAATACGGAAAGCGGCGCGCTCGTACGTGCGATCCCCGGCCTCGACGGGGGGCACGGCATTGCGTTGGCGCCGGAGTTGAACCGCGGCTTCGCCACCAGCAGCCGCAGCGATAGCGTTACCGTGTTCAACCTTGCCTCGCTCCGGCCCTACGGAGCGCCGATCGCGGTCGGCAAGAAGCCGGAAGCCGTCATCTACGAACCGCTCACTCGTCACGTCTTCGTCTTCAACGCTGAAAGTCACGATGCGAGCGTGATCGACGGGGCCACGGCTGCCGTGATCGCCACAGTCCCGCTGGGCGGCGTGCCGGAAGCCGCCGTGCCCGATGAAAAAGGCACCGTCTTTGTCAATTTGGCCAACAAAGACGAGATCGTGGCGATGGACGCCCAGAAGAACACCATCACGCACCGCTGGCCGCTTGCCTCTGGTGCCGAGCCCGCCGGGCTCGCCCTCGACCCCATCAAACACCGCGTTTTTGCTGGCTGCCGGAACGGGCGGATGATCGTGCTCGACACCCAGAGCGGCAAGCTTTTGGCCGATCTGCCCATCGGGCAAGGAGTGGACGCCTGTGCTTTCGATCCCGGCACCGGCTTCGCATTTGCCGCCTGTGGCGACGGGACACTGACGGTCGTGCAGGAAGACCCCGCCATGCCTGGCAGGTTCAGGGTCGTGGAAACCGTCAAAACGCAACGGGGCACCAGAACGATGGTCATCGATCCAAAAGATCACGCAGCGTACCTCGCCGCAGCCAGTTTCGAGGCCTCACCTGCACCGGCAACGAGCGAAAAATTATCGCCTCCAGGGATGATACCCGGCAGTTTTGTCCTCCTCAAATTGACGCGTTAGAGCCATCTCGCCATTAGCTCGGGGGTGCTCGGACTATACTGATACAACTCACGACCAAGCTCAAAAACAGGGTTGCGTCGGTGGCAGGTTATGTTGAGGCGTTTGTTCCCGTTGAAAGCAGCGGCGCACTTGCCGCGAGAAGTTCGATCAATCCACCTTCAGATGGATTTCGCAGTCCGCCCGTTGTTTGAAGGACGGTGATTTCACGTCGAAATTCAGCGTGGCGTCGCAAGGAGAATTCGTACGTTTGGGTGTGATCTTCACACGATAGCTCTGCCCGTTTCCGTTGGGTTGGATTTCCACCGAGAAATTCCCGTTCTGCGAGGTTTGCGTCAGGCTGATTGCCTCGATCCCCGGACCCGCTTTGATTATCGCCTCCTTGGGCTTCGGTGGCTTCCCGTGCCGCCAGACGAGCGTCTCGGGGGAGACCAGCACCGCCTCGGGCACCGTGACTTTCAAGCGCAGCGTCTTCGGCGAATCCGGGGCGTCGCTGGTGGTCACCTGGATGGTCCGGTCCTGTACCGACTGATCCTTGTCCATTTCCAAGTCGAAGGTGACTTTGATCTCTCCGCTTTCGCCGGGCGCGTATTCGAGCTTTTCCAGGTTGGTGGCCACGCACCCGCAACTGGGTTTAACAGCGAGCACGGAGATCGAATGCGTCCCGGTGTTGGTGAAAAGATACGAGGTGCGGGCGACCTCTTGGCCAATTTCAACCTTGAGATCAACGTCATCTTTCTCCCACGTCAAACCTGCCCACGACTGCGCAACGTTAATGGAACAGAAAGCGGCGAAGATCACCGTCGAAAGTATTCCGCCGGTCCATGGATGCATTCGTTTCATGGTTGGTTTGGAGCAATGATGCCGATGTTTGATGATCAATAGGAGTTCACCCGACCGCGCCAAGGAGGCTCTCGCGGTTGACTTTCACCGCGGTCCTCCTGCGGGCATTGAGTGATGCGCAGGCCAAAGCGCACCATTCACCACGCCGCGGAAGAATACCACAGTTTGGGCCACACCAGATGGCAATGCAAATACCACGTTGTTACTATTCCCAGGTACCACGAAGAACGCTCTTCGGCGTCAGGTCCGGCAGGCGGTAGTGTTTAAGTGCCTATCCGATATTGGATTGCTTCCGCTGTAGGTGATTCGGATAGGCACTAAACTCCTCCTCTCGACGCCAGGTTGTAGACTTCCACGGTTTGCCGCACATTTTTTGCCCAGCCAAATTGCCGTGCTTGCTGAATAGATTTTTCAACTAAAGCGGCGCGCAGGCTGGAATTTCCGAGGAGATTTAAAATCGCTTGGCACAAGCCGTCCTGATCGTCGGGCGAGAGCAGAATCCCCGCTTCACCAACGACTTCGGGCAGGCTGCTGGTATTCGAGACGATCACCGGGATTCCGCACTGCATCGCTTCGAGCGGGGGTAGCCCGAATCCCTCGTAGCGCGACAAATAGAGGAAAGCCGAGGCCCCGCTGTAGAGCGGAGCCAGCTCGGCGTCCGGCACGTAACCCGTGGTGATGATCCGGCCACGTGGCAGGGCCGTCCCGGCGAGTTCCGCCAGGATCGGCTCGAACATCCACCCCTGCCCACCCGTCAGCACCAGGGATAGATCGCGGCATTCCGGGTGCGCCCGGAGCAGTTGCACGAAAGAGCGAACCAGATGCCGCAGGTTTTTGCGCGGCTCGAAAGTACAAACGCTCAACAAATAGGGACCCTCGGGGATCGCGTGCTTGGTCCGCACGGCCGCACGGCGTTCGAGATCGTGGCAGGGCCGAAACAACTCCTCGTTCGCCGCCAACGGAATGACGTGGACCCGGTCTCCCGCGAAGCCGGTGTAATTGCAGAAATCCGCTTTGGCCGACTGCGAAATCGTGATGACCTGGTCTTCGGGACGAATCCGCCGAAGGATGTCCGCGTAGTAGTCCCGATACTTTGCCGTCATCGTTTCGGGCAGCAGAAACGGGATCATGTCGTACACCGTTTGCACCACCGATACGTTCGGATATTGCCGCACCTCGTCGGGCACCGCCGAGTGCGGCGTGTGGAACACCTGCGTGTTCCGCAAGGCGGCGGGAACCAGCGTGGCCGCCGCGCCTTCCGACCAGGCGGCGACGCGTGCCCGTTGCAGCGCCGGATGCGACCGGATGAACCGGTAGGTGTCCGCCGGGTCTTCCGTGGCGCAAAAGGTAGCGTCGCAATCCGGCGACGTTTGCAGGCGGCTCGCCTGCTCCAGGATCACGCGCGGCATCCCGGTGATCTTGGCCGGATCATCCTTGCAGAATCCCAACAACGACAAGTCGTAAAGAACGCGGGGTGGCATCTAGGCGTGACGGTGCAACCACTCCACCGTCTGGGCAACGCCTTCCTCGAAGGGAGTTTGCGGCGTCCAACCGAGGATTTCGCTCGCCCGGCGATTATCCAACGCGCTGCGGGACACTTCTCCGGCGCGCACCGGGGCATACCCCGGTTGCCGGGGGACTGCCGCATCCCGCCCCGGGAGACGATCCACCGCGTCGCGCACCGTGTCGAACACTGTTCGGATGGTCGTCTGGTGCCCGGTGCCGATGTTGAAAGTGCCTCCCTCTCCGAGGGTCAGGGCGAGTTGGTTGGCCCGTACCACGTCCCCGACGTAAACGTAGTCGCGCGTCGAGCCGCCGTCCCCGTAGATCACGCAGGGTTTCCCCCGCAGCAGGCGGCGCGAAAACATGGCAATCACGCCGGCTTCGCCCTCCGCGTTCTGCCGGGGACCGTACACGTTGGCGTAGCGGAGGATCACGGGCGTGATGCCATGCACCTGCCGCCAGATGTGCAGGTAGGACTCGAAGGTCCATTTGGTCAGGCCGTAAGGTGACAAGGGACGCACGGCGGTGTTCTCGTCGGCGGGCAGCCGCTCCGTGTCCCCGTAGATGGCCCCGCCGGACGACGCGAAGATAAATTGCCGCACGCCGCCCCGCGCCGCCTGGAGCAGGACGTTGAGACCACCGAGAATGTTCGTGGCGGCATCGTGGGCGGGATCTTCCAGGGAATGCCGCACGTCGAGTTGCGCGGCGTAATGGGACACCACCTCGGGCCGGAATTGCTGGAACGCGGTTTCCACGTCCGCCGCCTGCCTGATGTCCCCCGCGAACAGCGCCGCCGCGGCGGGCAAATTACGCTTGGAGCCCGTGCGGAAATTATCCAGCACGGCTACCTCGTGCCCGTCGCGCACGTAGGCGGCGGCGATGTGCGAGCCGATGAAACCGGCTCCGCCCGTGATCAGGATTCGCATGGGGCAGCGGCGTGGGCGGCGGACCGGAAGAATGGCATGTCTGCAGTACGCCGATTGGCGCCCGCGGGTTGCATCGGGAAAGTACCGGATTCTCTGGCGGGACGGGGCATCATCGCTCCTCTTTCTGCGTCCTCTCCTGACCTGTCGTCGTACCGTTTGCGTTTCCACACCCATGCAAACGATCTCCGGCGACGTTCACGTTCATTTCCATTACGACGTTCATTTCACGACCGACCTGTTCTCCCCGGCGAACCTCACTTTCCGCGAGGTCGTCCTGGCCGGGAGCCGCGAGGCGCGCCGCCCCGTGCGCGTGCTTTTCGTGGTGGATCAGGATGTGGAAAACAGCCGCCCGGTTTGCGCCGTGATCGAAGGCTATTTTAAGCGGCACGCCGACGCCTTGGCCCTGGCCGGCGCTCCGCTCCTGCTGCCGGGTGGCGAAGGCGTCAAGAACGATCCGGCCCACGTGGACGCCATCCGCCGGGCGGTCAGCGACACCGGCCTGGACCGCCACTCTTACCTGGCGGTGGTCGGCGGCGGCGCGCTCCTCGACGTGGGCGGCTTCGCGGCGGCGACCGCTCACCGGGGCATCCGCTTGCTGCGGGTCCCGACCACGACGCTCTCGCAGAACGACAGCGGCGTCGGCGTCAAAAACGGCATCAATTCCTTCGGCAAGAAAAATTTCACCGGCACGTTCGCCCCGGCCTGGGCGGTGCTCAACGACCTGCGCTTTCTCGAAACCTTGCCCGACCGCGAATGGCGCGCGGGCATCGCCGAGGCCGTCAAGGTCGCGCTCATCAAGGACGCCGCGTTTTTCGAGCAGATCGAAGACGGCGTGCCCGCCCTCGCCGCGCGCGATCTCGCCGCGATGGGCCGCATGAACCACCGTTGCGCTGAACTCCACGTCCAGCACATCTGCCAGGGAGGCGATTCCTTCGAGATGGGCAGCAGCCGCCCGCTGGACTTCGGCCACTGGTCGGCCCACAAGCTCGAACAACTGACCAATTATCGGCTGCGCCACGGCGAGGCCGTGGCCATCGGGCTCGCGCTGGACGTGACCTATTCCTATTTGCAAGGCTGGCTGGGCGCGGCGGATGTCCGCCGGGTATGCGACGTGCTCGCCGGAGTGGGTTTTGCCTTGTACGACCCCGCTCTGGAGTCGCCGAAGATTTTCGACGGTCTGCGCGAGTTCCGCGAGCATCTCGGCGGCGAACTGACCATCCAGATGCTGCGCGGCATCGGCGAGGGCTTCAACGTTCACGAAATCGACGAAGACCTCGTGCGACGCGGCATCGCACAACTCAAAGCGGCGGCGGTGCAGGCAGAAGCCGCCAGCACGCGGGAAGCTCTGGCGTTGGTCTAGCGGCCTCGAAGATGAATGACAGCGACCACGGGCAGCCGACGGCAGACACTGATCACCTGGGTGGCTTGCTGCCGCTTTTTCGGGAGTTAAACGGCCTCAAACGGGTCCGCGTCGCCGGGAAAGACGGTTCCTGGGCCGAGCGTTTGTTTGTGCGGGCCTGGGCGCGGCTCGCCGCCGCCGAAGACGTTGGGCAAGTCGCCCGCGAGGAAACCGCCTCGGCAGTCGTGGCTACCTTGCTGGCGGGGATCGATGCGGAAGTGCTGGCCGCCGGGGGGGTTCCGGTGGGTGCGCGCCTGGAAATTCTCCAGCGCGCTTTCGACGCGGCCAGCCGCCCCCTCGTTCCAGCTTTGGCCGGGTCTCTGCGCGCCACTCTGATGGACGAGCCAACCCGGCAGCCCGTGGCCGCCGCGCCTCCCTTTGTGCGGCTTCTCGCCGCGCAGCCCCGCGCCGGGGCCACCCGGCCCGGTTATCGGCGCGTGATGCTCGAACCGGCGGAAAACCACGCCGAACACTGCGCGATCGTCGCCGTCAACGGCGTCCTGGCGGCGGGCGTTTGCGGCGCGGACCCTGCCGGACCGTTTCTGACCGGCTTGGCTCACCACCTGCACAACGCTTATCTGCCGGACGCCGGGGACGCCGGTGACTCGCTGCTGGGCGAGCACCAGCGTCCGCTGCTGGAGCGTTACCGCGCCCGGGCTTTGCAGGAACTACCGGCGTTTCTCCACGAGCCCGTCCGCCACAGCCTGACGGCGGTTTACCGCGCCGACACCCCGGCGGCCCGCGCCTTCCAGGCCGCCGATTCCGTGGACCGCGTCCTGGAAATGGAATGGCACGCCCGGAGCGCGGCGTTCACCTTGGACGCCG
>CAXUHC010000118.1:0-5296 GCA_964250705.1 uncultured Chthoniobacterales bacterium
TCGCCCGTGGACTTTGAGCACAACCTGAACTAAAACAACAAAAACCCCGCACTCCAACGTGTCCATTTTATCGTGGCAAGATCACCCGCCCGTTTGCTGCCAAGGTGGACACGCATAGCAGGCCTCCCTTTAGAATGATTGCGGGATTGCTCCGTTCAGCCCGCTAGCTTCGCGCGAGCGCAACCTGCTGTCTCTCACTCCGGGTTTGCCTGAATGTCTAGTGAGCGAGGACGGTTCAGCAACTTGTATAATCTAATTCGCAAATAGTTGCTTGACAGTCACCAACGGTTTTGTGCACGATGCGCTAACTCCTAGAGAAGTGTGGCTGCAAATCCCCCCTTTGCAACACGCCCGGTGCGTGTTGCTTCGTCTCATTCGTTCGTTTTTATGATGCCAGTTTTCTCGGCTTCATGTGCTACCCGCACCAATCGGCGCGAGCGCTCCGGCAACTGTCGCTGATCACCCGGGAGATGCAACGCACTCCACTAAGTTTCCACCGCAGAAAACCCAAAACACCCCCCCCGCCTTCACCGGCAACCTCCCCCAACAAAATCGTTATGCATTCACCAACGAAACATTCCGAAAAGCCGCCGCTGTCTCAGCGCGGCGCACCCGCCGAAATCGCTAAATCAACCGCCTCAATTTTGCTCGGCAAGGTCGCACTATTGGCCCTCGCCATCGGCGTAGGCTGCGGCGCCACCCTGCCGGACGCGTCGGCCATCGGAGCCGGCGACGCCGACACGATGTTCAATGGCTTCAACAACGCCTTCCTAGTCAACGGCAACTATTACAAGAACAAAATCAACGGTAGTACCTTCGACGAGGGTTGGACCGGATCTCTGAATATTCAGATAGCGGAGGACGCTTACGAGCGTACCGGAAGCGTCGCGCACAAAAATCTCGTCAACGCCCTTTGCACTACCTTCCTGCAGAAATTCCCGCCGGGATATACTTGGGATGGTTATAACGACGACATCGGTTGGATCGCCATCATGCTGGCCCGGGGTTACCTGATTACCGGCAACGCCAACCTGCTCACCCAGGCTCGCACGGCCTGCTTCGACATGGCCTGGGCGCGCGGCTGGGACACCCAGTACAACGGCGGCGGCATCTGGGAGCAGCAGCCCGAGAAGACGCCCGCCGGCCAGTTGATCGACAAGGAGGCCCTCTCCAACGACACCATGGGCAAAGCCGCCTGCCTGATCTACATGGGCAACCACGATCAATGGTACCTGGACCGGGCCACACAGATCTACGCCTGGGTGCGCAGCCACCTCTACAACACGAGCAACGGGCAGGTTTACAACGGGGTCGATCGCAGCGGCAACGTCAACACCAGCCGGAACGTCTACAACCAGGGCACGTTCGCCGATTATGCGAATTACCTCTACCTGATCACCGGGAACACCATGTACTACGATGACGCCAAGAGGGCGCTCGACTACGTCAAGGGCAATCTCTGGTACAACAACGGTGTCATGACCGGCGGCGGCACCAACACCTGGTCGGACGAATTTGCGCGCGGCCTGGGCCATTTCGTGCGGGATAACCGCCAGTGGGGCACGTATTACAACTGGATGGTGACCAACGCCAACGCCGCCTGGAGCCATCGCCGCACCGATTACAACATCTGCACGAGCAACTTCACCCAGCAGACGCCGAACGACAACAACACGATTACGAACAGATACTGTGACGCGGCGGCCTGGCTGCAATATACTCCCGCCAACCAGCCAAACAATATCGGCGGCGTGCATGCCATCGTCAGCAAGCAAAACGGAGTCGCGGTCGACAACGCCGGCAAAACCGGCAATGAAGGCATTGTGCAGTGGGGCCTGAACTATGGGCAAACCCAAAAATGGCTCTTCTCCCAGAACCAAGATACCTCCTGGAACATCGTCAGCCTCTTCAGTTGGAAGGCCATGGATTCTCCGAATCCCGGCGACAACGTTCAGCCCATTCAGTACAACATGACGAGGGATGACAACCAGAGATGGTGGGTGGATGTCCAGGCAGACGGCAGCTACAAGATCTGGAACAAACAGAACAGCAAAGTGCTGGATAACTCCTCCAACAACACGAACGGATACAAACTCATCCAATACGGCTCGAACAACCAGCCCCAGCAGCGCTGGAATCTTCAATAGCCCATAGGAAAGCGCGACCTTCGAGGTGCCGCCACAAACCCGTGGCGGCGCCTTTTTCTCCTCCCGCTGACAAGTCAACCGTCCTGATTCTGCGGCGGGTCTGGTCATCACGAATGTCTTCCTCCGCCGCGGCAAGTCAATGGCGGCCGTCGCGTGTGGCCGTCGAGCGACCGATCAGGTCGGGGGCATGGGCGCAAACGGCTCAGCTCCCGCCAAGCGTCTGGATTTCGACTGAAACCGCCGTGAATTTGCTGAACGGCGGGCTTGGAAAATCCCCTTCGACCATCGATCACCCCGGCAATTTCGAACCTCAATAGTGGTCGTGACTCGTTTAACCCAAATGGTCAAGCTGAAATGGATCATCATCGGGCTGAGCGCAGCCGGTTGCCTGGGATTGCTCGTTTTACCACGAAACTCGCCGCTGGTCGGGAGCGCGGCCCGGCCCCAAATGGCCGGCGCGGCGGCTTCCTCGGACGTTGTTGAGAGCGGCGCGACCGTGGCTCCTTCGGAGGCGGAATTTGCAGAAGAATCCTTGGCGTCGCATCGTGGTCGCCGGCAGGTTTCCCGCCTTGAAAAGGAACGCGGCCAGGCGCTTCGGGCAGAAATTCAGATTTTCATCGCATCCGCCCATCCCTCGGATCAAGACGTGATCTTCCCGTTGCTGTCGCAGTGGGTGGCACTCGATCCAAGGGCAGCCGCGCGTTTTTCCAAGTCCCTGCCGGCGGGCAGGTGGCGCGGGGCTATCATCCGCCGAGTGGCACAAGATTGGGCCGGGCAGGACTCGGTGGGCGCGGAGAGATGGGCTGCCCGATTCAAAGATGAGGGCGAACGGGCCTCGACCATGGCGGACATCTGTTTGCAAGTGGCGCAGACGGATCCTCGACAGGCGATAGACATCGCGCAAAGAAACGGTTTGGCGGAGGTCTCGGGAAGGGTAATGGACAGTCTGGTGCAACAATGGGCCGCGCAGGATTTTGCCACCGTAGACGTCTGGGTGATGGAGCAACCGGCAGGTCAGCGAAGGGAGGAGATGCTGGCACGATTGGCGTATGTGCAGTCGCAGACCGACCCCGCCTCCGCGGCGAACTTGGTGGTGGATCGAATGCCGGCTGGCCCGCTTCAGGATGAGGCCGCGATCACCGTCCTCGATCAATGGGCGGCGCGCGACCTAGCGTCGGCGACGGCCTGGGCCGACCAATTTCCGGCCGGGGGTCTCCGGGACCGGGCCCAGCAAGAACTGCGGGCCGTCGCAGGAGCGCGTTGAAAGCAAGCAGGGCGGGGGCCGGTTCAAAACCGGCACGCGCACCAGCGCAAGGACCAGGGCCAGCGGCGGCAGCATGACCGGCAGTTTGCGCGGGTCATCACGTCGGTGTTTGCGGCCAGTCGCCAGACCTACGGCTGCCCGCGTGTCACGGTGGCTCTGCGCCAGCGCGGGGTGCTTTGCGGCAAGAACCGGGTGGCGCGGCTCATGCGCGCGAACCAGCTGGCGACCTGCCACGACAGACAGCAACCACCGACAGCCCGTGGCAGCAAACCGGCTGGCCAAGGTACTCGCGCCGGATCAGCCGGATCGGATATGGGTAGCTGACATCACCTATACTGACACGGGAGAGGGCTGGCTCTATTCTGCGGGTTCACCCGACGCCTGCTCGCGCCGCCTGGTGGGCTGGCAGCCCGGCGAAACGCTGCAAGCAAGCCTGGTAACCCAAGCCCGGCAGAAGGCGGTGCACTCACGGCAGCCCGGCCCCGGCCTGCTCCACTACTCGGATCGCGGCGCGCAGTTCTTCCACGTTGCGCAAAGGAAGCGAGTAGCGCAGATACCAACGCGCCCTCATAATGGATGATCTCAGAAGGCAAAGTGTCGCCGCTTGAAGGGAGAAGTAGTCGTCAGCGCCGGGATCATCCACCCACTCTAGCAGACCCTGACCCGAGCTTTACAACACTACCCAAATTTTTAGACAAGATGTTCTCCCAAAAGAAGTTGACACATTCCACCAATTTCTGGCAGGATAGCAGCCTTAACCCCCCCTGGCTGTCCTTCGCATCCAATCTTCGTATTTCGCTGTCCCCCCGGCGTCAGCCTTGTAACTAGGCAAGGCTTGGTCTGCAGTGTATAGACAAACTTGATTCCCGGCCGATTTCCCTGCCATGAGCAAGCTGGCGAAACTATCAGGTCTGCTGCGTCGTCTTGGTGCAGGGTCAATGCCATCTTTGCGAAAAGCCTATGGCCGGTGGTGCCAATAAATTCAGTGCTTGGCTAACCGCCGTTCTGCCTGCCGTTCCATTCTCCTCCCAACAAAATGCAAACCACAAAACATCCGTCAAAAACTTCCCCGAGTGCTACCGACAACAGCTGGGCGCGACCCACTCCGCGAGACGGTGCCGGCGTCGCAAACAAATACGTCAGCGTGGTGGCCATGCTGCAATTCACTCCAGCAGCACGGTGAACGGACACAAGCTCATCCAGTAGGGCTGGAACGGCGGTGACCAACAGCGCTGGAGGCTGCAATAATCCCACCCTCCTGAAGAGGGAGCCGTCCGAACCAACCCATTCTTTTCTCGCTACTACATCCCTCCAAACCCCCCAATACAAATACAGACCATGAAACGATCGCTTTCCCCCCAAATTTGGCACGCCTTTTCTTCTGATGTCCCTTCCGACCGAAAGAAAGTTGGCGTTGCATTGCATCCGAGAGGAATCATTCCTTTCTCACCTGTGACGAAGCTGCTGTGCGCCTTGCTGCTGCTGAGCGCCATGGCCACCCGTGCTTACAGCGCCGGTTTGCGGCTCATGCCCGTCGGGGATTCCATCACCGCCGGCTACCGCAGCAGCAGCGACAACGGCTATCGCGGGCCGTTGTACACGCAACTCAAGAACGAGGGCAACGCCGTGGACTTTGTTGGCTCCCAACGCGGCGGCAACACGTTTGACCCAGACCACGAAGGATATTTCGGCAACCGGATCGACCAGGTCGCGGCCCTGCTCAATCCCGAACTGGCCACTTACCAGCCGAACCTTGTCACGCTGCACCTCGGCACCAACGATCTGGGCCAGGGTTACCAGGTTTCCACGGCTCCAGACCGGCTTGCTTCCCTGATCGACCAGATCATCGCTAGCCGTCCCGGCGTCACCGTTCTGGTGGCACAAC
>CAXUHC010000118.1:5306-13713 GCA_964250705.1 uncultured Chthoniobacterales bacterium
CTCCAACGATTTGAACGGCAATTACGAGGTGTCTACCGCCCCAAACCGGCTGGCTGCCCTGATTGATCAGATCACCACTGCCGCCCCGAAGGCTGATGTTCTGGTGGCACAACTGATTCCCAATTCAACCGCGTCGGTGCAGTCTCTGATCAACACTTACAACAGCCGAATTCCCGGCATCGTGCAAACGCGCGTCAACGCCGGCAAGCACGTCTACACGGTCAGCATGAATGCCCTGACTCTGGCGGACCTCAACGACGGGCTGCACCCAAACGATGGCGGCTACCAGAAGATGGCCAACGCGTGGGACGCCGCCGTCCAGCAGGTCATCGCTAAGGGCTGGATCAGCAACATCGATTTCGCCGGCGCTTTCGAGATTCAGAACGTATACAGCGGCTTGGCGGTGGACGTGAACGGAGCATCGACGGCCAACAGCGCGGCTGTGATTCAGTACCCCTACGGCGGCGGGCGCAACCAGTTGTGGAACTTCATCCCGACCAGCAACGGCTACTACCAGATCAAAAACGCGAACAGCGCCCTCGACCTGAACGTGGCCGGAGTCCGCACCGACAACAGCGCGCCCATCGTCCAGTACGCGTTCGGCACGCAGCAAAACGACCAGTGGCTGCCGGTGCGGCAGGCCGACGGCTCGTATGTGTTCTACAATCGGCGCAGCGGGTTGGTGCTTGACAACCCCGCTGGCACGACGCCGCAAAAACAACTCGACCAGTGGGGAGCCAACGGCGGCTCCAACCAGAGGTTCAACGTCATCGGACGATAACGACTCGTGCGCGCCGACATCCAACCATGATCAAGAAAACGACGATCGGAGGTTTGGTCTGCGGGGTGTTTGTCGGCGTGTGCTGGTATTACCAGACGGTCCAACCGGACATCGTGGGGCCTTCCGCAGGGTCCGCTTCCTCCGAAGGCACGGCGGCGGATCAAACCCGTTCGATAGAGACGCCGCCGGCCCGGGAAGCCCGCGCCGCCAGCGGCTTTTCTCCCGGGTCGGACGAGACGCCGGAAGAACAGGTCCAGCGGACCGGTTTTGCCGAGGCCGCGGCGTTGAGTCATCTGGTGCGGAGGCTGGAGGCCGCCGCGCGATCCGGCGAACCCGGCGCGAGGGACCAGTTCCAGGCCTTGCTGGCGAAGTTGACGCAACGCAGCCCGGAGGCGGCGGCACAGTTTGCGCAATCCCTGGGAGCCGGAGAAGCGCGTGAACGGGCCTTGCGCCGGGTCGCCCAGCTTTGGACGGCGCAAGAGCCGGGAGGCGCGGAAAACTGGGCCAGGCAGCTGGAGGATCAGGCGGAGCGCGTCTCGGCCTTGACGGACCTCTGTTTGCAACTTGCCCAGACCAACGCGGCTCAAGCCGTGGCAAAAGTGAAAGATTACCAGCTGGACGCGGCACCCGGAACCATTCTGGTGGACCTCGTCCAGCAATGGGCGGAACAGGACCGGCGCGGCGCGGCAAACTGGATCGAAGCGCAGCCTCAGGGGGAGGAACGCGAACACATGCTCTCGCGTCTAGCGATCGTTGAGTCCGCCACCGACCCGGCGGAGGCCGTCCGGCTGATCACTGACCAAATCCCTGCGGGGCCCATCCAGACGGAATCGATAATTTCCGTGCTGCACCAGTGGGCCATGCGGGACTTAGCCGCAGCCAGAGCTTGGGTGGCACTTTTCCCCGCTGGCGCGGTCCGTGAGCGGGCCAGGGACGAACTTTCCGGCATTGCAGCCTACCAAAGTCAAGCGGATTAGTATTACAGTTGTATATAGGCAAGAGCGTGACGTGATTTGTAGTGGAAGAACTTGGCCAGGGCTTGGTGGTGCCGACGCCAGTTTGACCATTGCAGCACGTGGGTGATGAGCACGCGGGTGAGCTGCCGCCGGAGGCCGTGTTGACGCTGCTCCAACCGCTCAAAGCTGGCCTGCTACAGTTTCGGCCAGTCGGGCGCGGCGTGAACGTCCTTGGCAACCACGGGCCGGACTGCATCGAGGAGGGCCGCATCGATGCGCCCTCAAAGCCGCTGAAGATCAAGCGGCCAGCGAGAACTGGCGGCTGAGACCGTGCAGTCAAAACCTCTGACAACCGCAACGTAGTCAGCCAGCTTTCAGGAGCAGGAAGTTGATCAACCCCGCAGCCAAGGCGACTACCAGCACGGCCCACCAGCGCGGAGTCAGGAGTTGTGTCCCGGACAAATTTGAAATGTCCTCGCCACGGTTAAGCCGCTCCTCTTTGTATCCGGGAATTGCCATCATCGCCAACCCGAGGACGCAGAACACTGGCATGAGCATGCTGGCTTTGGGATAGAAGTACCCTTCGGAGCGCGCGAGGTGCCAGATCCAGAAGGTTCCGCTGCCGCCGATGAGGGCGATGAGACATCCTCCGAGTTGCTGTTTTCGCCGTGGGATGGGCTCATAGCTCATAGATGCGACGATCATCGGATGCGGACAGCTTTACCGCAACCATCCATGCAGTGACGCGAGATCCTGATCGGCCAGCGCTATTTCCCGGCAGGTTGAGTCCATTTGCTGGCTTCCGCCAGCCGCGTCCGCGCCGAGTCCAGATGCCCGAGCTGCGCGGCATAACAGGCGATGTGATGGAGGATTGTCGCGCATGTCGAGACTGGTTAACGACCGACCGTAGCGAGCACCGCCAGAGCTGCCTGTCAGCCGACGGCACGTCGGGTGGCGGTAGATGGCTGACAGTGCCGCCGCCTGTTGCCGCGACGGTCTCAACCTTTTCTCGCCAGCGCAGGCTTTGGGTATTGGGACGGTCGACCTCAGCCGTTCCTCCCGTCAACATCGCCCGTCCGGTCTGCGACGCTTCGCCCAGTTGCGCCGCGTCGAGTTGACTTTCCGCCGAGCGTCCCCGCCCTCGCGTCAGGTGCGCGTACCAGAACCCTCCGCACACCGCGTCCAGAATGACGCGGGCAAAGCAATGGTTCCGCCGCAGCACCCAGCCGCCCGTCCGAGCCGCTGCCGGAAGCTCGACGCGCACTAGGTGCCGGTACTCTGTCAGCAGGTCAGCGCGAACTCTTTGCTCGGTCTGATCTTGCGGTTGCAACCATCGCTGCTGGGGTTCCACACGTGAAAGTAGCATCGCACGCCACGCCACGCGCGTACTACGAACCAGCAACTGGCCGTGCTCACCTTTCCAATGCAGACCCTCTGGATTCTCGCCGACCAGCTCTCGCCCGAGAACGCCGCGCTCGCGGGCGCAGACCCGGCGAAGAGCGTGGTCCTCCTCATCGAGAGCAAGGCGCTGGGCGAGGTCGAGCGCTGCCACCAGCAAAAGCTCGTGCTCATGTACTCGGGGATGCGACACTTCGCGCGCGACCTGCGGGCGGCAGGCTGGCGGGTGGACTACCACCGCTTGGAAGACACGCCGGACTTCCTCACCGGCCTGCGCCGCCACGTCGAGAAGTTCCAGCCCGACGAGATCGTGCTCGCCGCGCCCAACGACTACGCCATGGCTGCCGCGTTACCAAAGTTCGCGCGGCGGCTGGGGGTATCTGTGCGCGCGGTGCCGACCCGCCAGTTTCTGCTCTCGCGCGAGGACTTCGCCGCGTGGGCGGGCGAGCGTCCGCACCTCGTCATGGAGGAACACTACCGCCGGATGCGCCGCCAGACCGGGTTCTTGATGGAGCCGCCGGTGGCCGGGCGCGCGGCCCGGCCCGTCGGCGGCGAGTGGAACTTCGATCCGCTCAACCGCCTGACCTACAAACAATACGCCGCCAGCGGACACGCCCAGCCCACCGTGCCCGCGCGCGAAACGCCCGATGAGATCACGCGTGAGATCATCGCCTTGGTCGAGCAACACTTCCCCGACCATCCAGGCCAAGCACGCGACTTCTGGTTTCCCGTGGACCGCGCCGGGGCCTTGCGCTGGCTGGACAAATTCGTCACGGAGCGTTTGGAGCACTTCGGCCCCTTCGAAGACGTGCTTGCCCAAGATCACCCGGTCATTTATCACTCGGTGCTCTCCCCGCTGCTCAACCTCGGCCTGCTGCACCCGCGCGAATGCGTGGAGCGCGTGGTGGCGGCCTACGAGGCGGGTCGCGCGCCGATCCATTCGGTCGAAGGCTTCGTGCGCCAAGTCATTGGCTGGCGCGAGTTCATCAACGGCGCGTACTGGCACGCCATGCCGGGTTACCACGAGGTCAACTACCTCCAGGCCACCCGGCCGATCCCCGTTTGGTTTTACACCGGCGAGACGGATCTAAACTGCCTGCGTCAGGCGATCCGGCAGGCGTTGGACCTTGGCTGGCTGCACCACATCCAGCGCCTCATGGTGGTGGGCAACTTTTTCCTCATTGCAGGCATCGACCCGCAGGCAGCGTTGCGGTGGTACCTGGAAATGACGGTGGACGCCTACGATTGGGTGATGGTGCCCAACGCGCTGGGCGTCATCCTCTACGCGGACGGCGGCTACGTCGCTACCAAACCTTACGCGGCGGGCGGCGGCTACATCCACAAGATGAGTAACTACTGCGAGGGCTGCCGGTACTCACCGTTCAAGAAGACCGGCCCGGACGCCTGTCCTTTCAACGCGCTCTATTGGGACTTTCACGCCCACCACGCGGACCGGTTGCGCAACAACCCAAGGGTCAGCCGCACGATCCAAAGCTGGGAGGCCCGTAGCGACTCCGAGCGGGCAGCGACGCGGGCTTCGGCGGAAAGTTTTCTGGCGTCGCTCTGAGAAACCTTCGAGATGAATCAATAGCAGCGATGCTTGCCGCGAGGTTTGTGCTCCCGGCGTTCGGGATCACCCGACCCCTCCTGCCCGAGCAGATCGGCCCGCGCACCTTGCCAGAAGTTGAAGTAGCCTGCCTTAGCGTAGGGTAGGGTCTGCACATCCTCGGGTCGCCAGACGAGGTGCAGAGCGACGCCCTTGCGCTGTAGCCTCGCCCGCAGGTCCGGCAGCAACTCCCACAACGGCCCGACTGCCGGGCGCATCGCCACGATGGCCGCCAGCCCGCGTGCCTTGGCCCAAGTGACAAGCCCGTTGGGCAATGATTCCGAGGTCTCGAAGGTTGTTTCGGTGCCAAAGTGCTTCCCGGCCCGCGCGAGGCCGTCGCGCAACGTCGCTTCCAGGTAGCCGCGCCGGGTGTCGCTGATCGGGTGGCCCTTGAACGAACTGGCGTCCATCCCGGCAAACACACTTACCGGATGCAACTCCTTCAGGGACGAGGCGGTCTCCACGCACAGATCATCGCCGTGGACCCACAGGCCCGTCCGAGCGGGCAGGTCTCCCGGCAACATGATGTCGTCGGCATCCCCCGGCTCCTCCGGGCGCGAAAACTCCGGGGCATCCACGCGGGCGGGTTGCGCCAGCTTGTCCTCCAGCCGGTCCAGGCCGCCTTCGTGCGCCCTGAGCAGCTCGGGCGCGACGTAGCGTTCCAGGTTGGAGCGGCGCGTCAGGTAGGGCTTGCCCACGGTCTGGATGCCAGCCACCCAGCGCCACGAAAGGGTGTTGGAGGCCGGGTCGGCATCCAGCAGGTGGCGGTAGAAAAAGTCGGCCCCCAACTCCCAGGGTAGTTTCTCCGTGTGCACCCAGAAGCCCGCGAACCACATGCGCGCGTGGTTGTGCAGGTAGCCGGTCGTGCGCAGTTCGTGGGCGAAGTAGTCCATGATCTCGACCCCGCTGCGGCCTTCCTCCAGTTCGGTGATGCGCCTGGCCTGGTAGCCGCGCAGTGCGCCACGCAGGCGCGCGGCGTCGGCCCGGTAGTCGGTCCACACGGAGGGACGCAGCTCCAGCCAGCTCTTCCAGTAGCGACGCCACATCATCTCCTGCACGAACTTCTCCACGCGGGCGAAGGGATACGCAGCCAGAGTGGCGGCGATCAATTCGTCCTCGGTGACGAGGCGCTGGCGGATGGCAGGCGACAGGCGCGAGACCGCGCGGTGGCCGGGGCGCACGCCGTTGCGCTCGGCGTCGTAGGCGGGCAGGCGCGGCAAAAACTCTTCCCAGGCGCGCAGGGCTTCTGTCCGGGTACAGGGAAAGGTGGCGGGCTGGTCGGCGGTGACGGTTTCTTGGTCGGCGCTCATGACGGGTGCAACAAGAACGCCGCCAGACCGGCAACGAGATGCCCTGTGCAGGCGCATCGAATGGTCGGTCGAAGTGATTTCCGTGATGCTTCCGGCCTGCAAGAGGTGCTGCAGTAACCGAAATCGGGACTTTCGGGGCAGTTGGTGACCTCTCAAGCCAGTTCAAGGGCGTCTACCACTCCTGAAAGGCGGTATATCGTTTGCGATTCGAGGGACTAAAAAACCGAGATCAGTTATCATTCGACGAGCCGATGTGCAAAGAAAATCAACGACTTACAACGAGCAACACGAAATCCCATTATCGGGACATCTTTTGTAAGTCGTTGGTTTCCCTCAAACGTTTTGCCCCTCGTGCCTCCGAGCTTCTGTAAGTGAGCATCAAGAAAGTGTCACTTGGTCTTTGGAAACTTCACAAAATTCTCGCGGGCGGGCCGACCTCTCCACAAAACGCGCTGCCAACCCGGTTGTGCCCGAAGATCACCCGATCGTGGAATTGCTCGGGCAACGCCTCGGCGATGCGCCGCAGGAAGTTGCCTTTGGAGAGGATGCGCACATCCCAGTTCGTCAGCCCGAGAATGATCAGGCACGCCGCTAGGGTTTGGTCGGCCAGTTGCGGGTTGAGCGCCGGATCGACCAAGGGTGAGGTGTAGATTAGCGCACTCGGCCAGGATTACCTGGCAGCGATAGCGCTGGCAGGTCGCTACGCCTACGCCGACCGCGAAGCCGTGGCGCGCCACGTCGTGAAAAAGATCCTGTGGGCCAAGGCGGAGGAAGAAGTGCACAATCACCACAACTTCGCCTGGGCCGAGGAACACGGCGGCGAGACGTATTGGGTCGTGCGCAAGGGTGCGACCCCGGCGTTTCCCGGTCAGCGCGGGTTCATCGGCGGCAGCATGGGCGACGACGCCGTGATCGTCGAGGGCGTGGACAGCGCGGAGTCGCGCGCCGCACTTTACTCGACGGTACACGGTGCCGGCCGCGTCATGTCGCGTACGGCGGCGAAGGGAAAATTCGTCGCTGGACCCGATGGCAAGCGCGTCCGGCAAGATGGACTCGTCCGCCACGACGAAATGATGCGCTGGCTCCACGAAAAGGGTGTGGAACTGCGCGGAGGCGATCTCGATGAGGCACCGCAGGCGTACCGTCGCCTGCCGGAAGTGCTCGCCGCCCATGACGGAACGATCCGAGTGCTCCACACGCTACGCCCGCTGGGAGTGGCGATGGCGGGCCGCGACATCAAGGACCCTTACAAGGATTAGGAGAACGGGGGAGGCGGATGGATTCGTCCGTCCGCCTTCCTTCAACGAACAAAGAACAGTCACAGATAGTGATTAACTGGCTGATGATTGCCGTTGGATACCGAGGTTGTAGCTGGCAATGAAGAGGTGGATGGCGTCGAGGTGGCGTTCGACGCTTTTGGAAAGAGAGTAGGTTCTACGCACGAGGCGGCTCAGGCGTGAACGCAACGTGCCAAACCAGCGTTCGGCATGGTTGGTTTCGCCTTCCTCTTTGCCGCAGAAGCGGTGGGTGCGCGCAGGAAAGGCGGCCTCGTAGGCCAGCCAGAAGTCGCTGCGAGTGGCGTAACGGCGGTAGCCTTTGGGCGCCTGTTCGCACAGGCTCATGGCACCGTCCTGGCTGCGGTCGCCAATCGCGTAGGCGACGATCTGGCGGGTGCGTCGGCAAAGCGCCAGCCACCGCCAGCATTCTTGAGTTTTCTTCTCCACGAAGCTCCAGAGTTCATCCCACTCCAACCCGTCGCCTCGTTGGCTGGGCAAGAGTGTGTCCTCCCACGCGGGCAGGTTCCTGATTTTTTCCCCCCACCCAGGCCATCACGGTCTGGTAGCAAACTCCGAAGGTGCGGGTGATTCCTCGAATGCTCATGCGGTCCTGGTAGGCGGCCACCACTTGATCCTTGAACTTCTGGTCGTAGCGCGGCCCCTGAGGCGAGAGGACGAAAGTGCGCTGGCAATCCACGCATTTGGCCCGTTGCGCCCCGTGCTCCGCGTGCCCGTTCTTCTGTAAACGTTCCCCAGCGCAGTGTGGGCACCGATGAACCACCGTCGTTGAAAGCATCTGCAATCATCACCCCTGGCAGCCTCCAGTCAACGGCCAGTTAATCACTACCCAACTCTGCACCGAAATCACCAACCGCTTTTCTGCCTTGATCGATTGGGTTGCCCGGCATGCCAAGCAGATCCTCGAGCACAATGAAAAGTGGGCTGACCTCCTCACGGTTTGTGATTACTTTGTTTCCACGCCAAAACCCGGCATTTACCTGCGCGAGATCCCACTGCCGGTACACACCAAATTTATCGAAGAGCATCGCGGCATTTTACGCATGATTCTGGACCAGCTT
>CAXUHC010000119.1:0-13562 GCA_964250705.1 uncultured Chthoniobacterales bacterium
GGGCTTGCGCCGCCGATCCCGGGCCGTGATAATAAACGGCGTTTGCCCGGTGACCCTAGTTGTTGCGGTCCCGCGCGGTTTCCTTGAAGGAAACCTTCGGGTTGCAATCCCCCGGCGCGGGGTATTGGCCGGAAAGCTGCGCGTCGCTGGGCTTCTTGATGTGCAAGGCTCCCTTGGCGTTGTTGCGCCAGCCGTTGGGATCGGCGTACTCGGTGCGGGGATTGATCGCCTTCAGGCCCGTGACCTGATCTTCCAACCCGGTGCCGTAGGTCTGGCTGATGATCGTGGGCGTCACGAACACGAGCAGGTCGCGCTTGTTACGGGCGTTGAGATGCTCCTGAAACAAATAGCCCAGGATCGGAATGTCGCCGAAGATCGGCACCTTGGTGATGCTCTTGGTGGTCTGGTCTTGCAACAGACCGCCGATGGCGAGGGTGCAGCCGCTCTTGATGAGTACGTTGGCCTCCAGCGTGCGGGTGTCGATGATCGGGCTGCTGACCTGCGCACCGGCGAAGTTGAACACCTGATCGCCCACGCGGTTGCTGATCTCGGGCTTCACGCTCATCGTGACGAAGTTATCCTTGTTGATGCTCGGTTTGACGACCAGCGTGCTGCCGAAAATCTTGTCCTGGAAGCCACCGAAGACCGCCGTCGCCGTCTGCTCGTTGAAATTGAGCTGCGGCACGGGCTGGTTGCGCACGATCTTGATCGTCGCTTCCAGGTTGTCGGCGGTCACGATGCGCGGGTTGGCGAGGAACTCGGTGTCGCTGTCTTCGTTGAGGAAGCGGAGCGTGGCGGAAAACGAGGGAATATCGAGGATGGCGATCTGGCCGCTGAGGGCGCTGTCCACCGCGCCGCCGATGCCGGAGCGGTTGACGGCGCCGCGCAGGAAATCCTGCGAGACGAGCGAGCCGTCCGAGCCTACGGTCGCGGTCGGAGGCGTGATCGCACCGGGGATCAGCGCGCCGGTCACCGAGTTGACGCTCGAAGCCGCTTGGGTTGCGACGGTCGAACCACCGTAGCGGAAGGTTTTCGGCGAGGCCGCGCTGCCGACCACGCCCGCCCAGTTGATGCCGTAGCTTTGCGTCGGGTTGGAGTTCACTTCCACGAGGCGCGCCTCGATCATGACCTGGCGCGTGGGCCGGTCCACCCGGGCGAGGAATTCGCGGATCGTGCCGAGGTTGCTCTTGGCTTCCTGGTAGAAAACCGTGTTGGTGCGTTCGTCCACCTGCGGGGCGGTCGCCTTGCTCTTGAGCTGGCCGGTGAGCAGCGGGGCGACGTTCGCCGCGCGGGCATAGGAAAACGTGTAGTAGTCGCTCTGGGTCGGCTCGGCGGCTTTCTCCGCCGGGGTTTTAACATAGTACACGCCCTTGAGTTCGGTGAGGTCGTAACCCTGGGCCTGGCAGATGGTCTCGATGGCTTGCAGGGCGGTCACGTCTTCGAGGCGCATGCTGATCGTGCCAACCGCCAGCGGACTGACGATGATGCTGATCTTGGCTTGCCGGGCGAGCAGGCGGAGCACCTGGCCCACGTCGTCGCCCTGGAAATCCCGGGCGCGCGCGCCACCGGCGTTCACGTTGCTGGTGTTGGCAGGAGCGGCGGTATCCACCACGGGCGGCGGCAACGGCTGACCGGCCGCCGCGCCGGGCAGGCCGTTGAGCGTCGCGGGCGGTGGGGCGATGGGAGCCGGGGTGTTGGGATCGAGCGGAGCCGGGGTGGCTTCGACCGCCGGGGCGGCGGGCAGGGCGGGGGCTGCCTGGGCGTAGAGACCCATGGCGGTAGGGCGAGCGGAAGGCGGCTGCAAAGGCGCTTGGGCCAGACCGTGGGTGACGGGTCCGGCCAGTGCCAACACGGAACAAACGGCAGGAAGTTTGCGGATGAACATAAGGATGATGGGATGGGCCTGGCTGAGGTGACGACCCTTCCCAAGCAGGAAGCGAACCAGCCCCGTGCCATTTCTCTCTGTAAACCCAGAATTTCCGGCAGATTTCTTGGCCGCACACGTCTAGATAGATCCCGTCGTGCGAATCCCGGTGTCCGCGCGGGGCGGCGGCAGGGCATCATTCCCCGGCGGTGCGTACGGCCGCGATAAATTCGCGGAGGAGCACGGGGTCTTTCCGACGCGGACCCGCCCGCCCTTCGACGCCGCTGGCCACGTCCATCCCGTAAGGGCGGACCTGCCGCACCGCCTCCGCCGCGTTGTCCGGCCGCAGGCCGCCGGAAAGGATCGTCGCCGGGTAAGCCGCTAGAAAACGGGCGGCCAGCGCCCAATCGAGCGTGTGCCCTGTGCCGCCGTAGGCGTCGGGACGGTAGGCATCCAGCAGGAGATGGGCCGCGCCGAACCGGGTCGGGTCCGCCAGGCTCGTCTCGTCGCGCACGCGGATGGCCTTGATGAACGGAATCCGGGCCGCCGCCAAGGACCGGCAAAACGCTTCGTCCTCGTCGCCGTGAAGCTGCGCGGCATCGACGATCCCCTCGCCCATGAGCCGTTCGATTTCCGCGAGCGAAGCGTTGACCACCACGGCGACGCGGACCACTCCGGCAGGCAGTTCCCGCAGCCACGCGGCGTCGTGCTCCAGGCTCAGGCAGCGCGGCGAGCGCGCGTAGAAATTCAGCCCCAGGGCGTCCGCGCCGAGTTCGACGGCCAGCGCGGCGTCATCCGGGTGCGTGAGGCCGCAGATCTTGATCCGCGTGCGGGGATGGTCGGCGGGCGTGGCGGGGAAAAGCATGCAGGATCACGCACGGTTGCGAACCAGGACGCCCGGCAGGCAGGTGTCTATTTTCGAGAGCAGCCGTTCGATGGAAAACGGTTTGGGCAGCAGACCGCCGACGCCGGGCTCGTGGAGAAGTTCGCGGGCGCGCGGTTGGTCGCCGTGGCCAGACATCAGGATCAGCGGCGGGAGCAGGCGGGCGGGTGAGCGGGTGTCGTGCAGGTAGACCTTGCGGATGAATTGGTAGAGCACCGCGCCATCGACGGCAGGCATCGAAAAATCGAAGATGAACAGGTCGTACGATTTCTTGAGCGCGAGTTCAAAGGCGTATTCGGACGAAGGCGAGGTGTCCACGGTGCTCGTAGTGAAAGCGGACAGCGTTTCGCGCAGGAAACGCAGGATTTCCACGTCGTCGTCCACGACCAGGATCGAGCGTTGTGGAGCGGTCTGCGGCATGGCGGGCGCGGGGCGGCTGTTGCGCGGGCTGACGGACTGCTATGGTATGCAGGTTCGCTCTGCGATCAACCCACCGCTCCTTTTACTTTATGCTTCCCGACTCCGAGGTTCACCAAGAACTTGCCGCCGCGTTGCGCGAACGCCTGGCCATCATCGCAGACCGCGCCAGCTACGAGCGCGACCCGCCGGCGCATCTGGCGCAGTTGCAGGGCGTTTCGGAACGCATCGCCTCGCTCGGGGGCAAACTGCCCGCGCCCGTGGACCCGCGCCTCGCGCATTACCTGGAGCGTTGCAGCTACGACAAGGCGCTGGCGTTCCTGGAAGGTGAGGCGGGCCGGTAGGCCGTAGGGGGAATGGTCCCTAGCGTTCGCCGTCCTGGCGGCGGAGGTCACTGAAACGGTCCGCCTTGAACAATTCCTTGATTTTGTCCGCCTCGGTCATGCCGTCGCGACGCTTGATCGAGAAGGCCGATTTCTTCAACTTCGACGACTCCATCTCCGCCACCTTGGCCGGGGATAGGTTGATGCCCATTTCATACGCGCCGTCCGCCGGAGCGAGCGGTTTTGCACCCGGAGGCGCAAACGTGTTCAAGGCGATGAGCGCCTCGCCGCGACCGTTGAGCTGGCGGTGCGCGTTGATGAACGCCGTCGGATCGTGATAGTTGCTGAAATCCCGCGCGTACAACGACCGGTACATGCCGATGTTGATGTTCTTGCGGATTTCGAAGTGCAGGTGCGCTTCGTAGAGGCCGTAAGCCGTGCCGATGGTCGCAATCTGCTGCCCCCTGGACACGGCCTGTCCCCCGCGGACGAGCATCGTATCCAAGTGCCCGTAAAGGCTGTCGATGGTCTTGAGGGCATTACCCTCGGCAGGCTCCCGGTAGCTGTGGCGGACCATGACGACGTTCCCCCAACCCATGTGCACGTTCCCGGCGAGAACCACGACCCCGTTGCCCGTGCAAAAGACCGGATCGCCCAGGTCGGTGCTGCCGCCGCGGTCCCCGTCCCAATCCTCGCCGAGGTGCCCGTTTGACGTAAAGCCGCGTGCCTTGTGGTACCCGGCGGCGTCGGGTCTGCCCACCGGAAAATCGAAACCGTCGGCCAGCCGGACGTTGGCCGCTGCTCCGGGGGCGGAAGCCTCGCCCTGGCCCACGGCGAGCGGCAGCGCGGAGAGCAGCGCCGCCACGACAAACGCGTGCAGAGGCCACGGGAAGGAGGAAGGATGGCAACGCATGGGCCGCTCTCTGTAAAGGAAAGGCTTGGACCCTGGCAAGGGATTTCGTCTGGCGGCGGGAGCCATCGGGACCAGGCGGGGCGCGTAAAATATTGATTGTCTTCACCTTTGACCACGTTCTAGCCTGCACCGGATAGATTGCTCTTCATGGATGCGCTGACCTTCCTAGGCACCGGTTGCGGCTGGCCCACCGCCGAACGCACCTGCTCGTCCCTGCTGCTCGAAACGGACGGCCATCGCTACCTGCTCGACGCCGGCGAACCCTGCGGCCACCGGCTCAAGGGCAGCGGGGTGAACTTCGGGTCGATTGACGCCGTGTTTATCAGTCACGGACATTCGGATCATATTTCCGGCCTGCCGATGCTTATCCAGGGCGCCTGGCTGGAATCGCGCCCCCGGCCACTGCCCCTCTACCTTCCGGCGGAACTGATCGACCCCCTGAAACTCTGGCTGGACACCGTGTACCTGCCCGCGAGCATCATCGGCTTTCCCTTGGAATACCATGCTTGGGAGACGCAGGCCGGGCACGGCGCGACGCTCGACGCCGGCCGGTTGCGCGTCAGCGTGTCCCCGACCACGCATCTCGACGGGTTGCGCGCTCTGATCGATCCCTCCGCGCACGGTCGCTTCCGGGCGTACAGCATCGCGTTTGAATGGCGGGCGACCGGGCGGCGGCTCGTGTATTCCGCCGACCTGGGCAGGCCGGACGACCTGGACCCGATGCTGACCCGGCCCTGCGATCTACTGGTTTGCGAACTGGCGCACTTCGAGCCCGAGACGCTGTTCGCCTATCTGCGGGGAAAGCCGATCAAGCGGTTATGCCTGACGCACTTCAGCCCGGAACTCGACGCCCGCATCGATGAAATCCGCCGTCTCGGCACGGAGATGTTGGACGGCAAGATCGCCGTTTCGACGATGCACGACACCGACCGCGTGGAGTTCTGACCGGGCCGGGCCGCGATCAGGACGGGCCGCCCGGCAGATATTTGCCGAACACCAAGAACAGGATCAGCCCGCCGAAGAGGACGCGGTAAACGGCAAACACCGTAAAGTTGTGCGTTTGCACGTAGCGGATGAGCCATTTCACCACCGCCAGCGCCACCACGAACGACACGACGAATCCCACCGCCAACGCGCCACGAATATCGGAATCGCCCAGGACGTGGCGCGATTGCCAGAGCTTGAAGATCGTGGCCGCCATCATCGTGGGGAACGACAGCAGAAACGAAAACTCCGTTGCGGTGGGCCGCTCGATCCCCGCAAGCAGTCCGCCCATGATCGTCGCCGCCGAACGCGAGGTGCCCGGAAACAGCGAGAACACCTGCGCGCAACCCACCGCGAACGCCTGGCCCAGCGTCATGCGTTCGGTGCTGTCGGTGCGCGGACGCAACGGCAGGCGTTCGATCAGAAGGATGATCAGGCCACCCACGATCAGCGCCCCGGCGACCGTTTTGGACGAAAACAGGTGGGCTTCGATCCACTTGTTGGTGGCCTTGCCGATGATCGCCACCGGGATGAACGCCAGGATGAGCATGATCGCCAGCCGACGGTCGGGACCGTTCTCCGTAAACGACCGGGTGGCCGCCCCGATGAGTTTGCGCCGGTAGACGAGGCCAATGGCCAAGATCGCGCCGAGCTGGATGAAAATCTCGAAGAGTTCGGCTTTTTCCTTCCCGTTCGCGCCGAGCATCTCGCGGAAATGCAGGAGCTGATCGGCCACGATGAGGTGGCCGGTGGAGGACACGGGGATGAACTCGGTCAGCCCTTCGATGATGCCCAGAATGATGACGACGATCCAGAAGTACATTACGGGAAGGATGAAGGATGAAGATCGAAGGATGAAAGCAGAAAAGAAGAGGAAAGGCGGAATCTTCTCCGCCTTTGTCCTTCATCCTTTTCTTCAGATCGCCTCGACGCCCCGCTCCTCGGTGCGGATGCGGATCACTTCCTCCACCGTGTAAACGAACACCTTGCCGTCGCCGATCTTCCCGGTCTTGGCTGCCTTGACCACGGCGTCCACCGTGCGCTGCACGCGCTCTTCTTCCAGGACGATTTCAAATTTCACTTTCGGCAGGAAATCGACCGTGTATTCGCTGCCGCGATAGATCTCCGTGTGCCCTTTTTGCCGACCGAAACCCTTCACCTCGCTCACCGTCATCCCGTCAACCCCGACCTCGGCCAACGCCTCTTTAACATCTTCGACCTTAAAGGGTTTAACGATGGCTTCGATTTTCTTCATCATGTTTCCACCTTCCGACATCCGACGCCGGAAACGCAAGCCTGGAAAATAGTTATCGTTCCCGTCGGTGGAAAAAAGTGTCGTCCCGGTCCTTTTTATGCTTATCTCCCCGCCTATGCCGAAAAAAGCACTCATCACGGGCATCACCGGGCAGGATGGCTCCTACCTCACCGAATTCCTTCTCGGCAAGGGCTACGAAGTCCATGGCCTGATCCGCCGCGCCTCGACTTTCAACACGGAGCGGCTCGATGCGGTGTACCAGGACCCGCACAACAGCAAAGCGCATTTGTTCCTGCACTACGGCGACCTGGCGGATTCCGTTTCCACCTATAAACTCATCGACATGCTCCAGGCCGACGAGGTTTACCACCTTGGGGCGCAGAGTCACGTTCGGGTCAGTTTCGACGTGCCGGAATATACCGCCGACATCACGGGGACCGGCACCGTCCGCCTGCTCGAAGCGATCCGGCAGGCCTCGCCGCACTCGCGTTTTTACCAGGCAAGTTCGTCGGAAATGTACGGCCTGGTGCAGGCGGTCCCGCAAACCGAGACCACGCCGTTCTATCCGCGCAGCCCGTACGGTTGCGCCAAGGTGTTTTCGTACTGGCTGGTCGTGAACTACCGCGAGAGCTACCACATGCACGCCTCCAACGGCATCCTGTTCAACCACGAATCGCCCCGGCGCGGCGAGACCTTCGTGACGCGCAAGATCACCCGCGCGGTCGCCCGCATCAAGGCCGGGGTGCAGGAGAAGCTGTACCTGGGCAACCTGGATTCCAAACGCGACTGGGGCTACGCGCCGGAGTACGTCGAGGCCCAGTGGCTGATGCTCCAACAGGAAAACCCGGACGATTACGTCATCGCCACCAACGAGACCCATACGATCCGCGAGTTCCTGGAAGTCAGCTTCGGGCGGGTCGGGTTGGACTACGAGAAGTACGTCGAGATCGACCCGCGTTACTTCCGCCCGGCGGAGGTGGACCTGCTCATCGGTGATCCCTCCAAGGCGAAGAAGCAACTCGGCTGGGAACCGAAGACCACGTTCAAGCAATTGGCGGAAATCATGACCGACGCCGACGTGGCGCTGCTCGAACACGAGATGAGCGGCAAGCACTACCGGCTCTGAGCAAGCCGCGCACGCTGCCGGTCGTTCTCCCGGGTAGGGACGGCTCTCCGAGCCGGTCCCTGGATTTTCTGGATGGGAACGTCCACTGGCAGCAAGGTTTCATCCAGAAGAAATGGGGACCGGCTCGGAGAGCCGTCCCTACCTGGAAACGATTTTGAAATTGCGCGGTTTGCGGGTTAAGTAACCTGCTTCCCGATGACGAGTTCTTCCAAGAGAGTTTTTGTGGCCGGCCACCGTGGATTGGTGGGCAGCGCCATCACGCGAGCCTTGCAAAAGCGGACCGAGGCCGGGGAGCCTTGGGAAATCGTCACCCGCTCGCGTCAGGAGCTTGACCTGCTCAACGCCGCAGCGGTGCGCGAATTTTTCCTCGTCGAGCGGCCCACGCACGTCGTCGTCGCGGCGGCAAAGGTGGGAGGCATCAAAGCCAACAACGATTTTCCCGTCGATTTCCTGCTCGACAACCTCAAAATCCAGAATCACGTCATCGAGTCGGCGCACGCCGCCAAGGTGGGAAAGCTGCTGTTTCTGGGCAGCTCGTGCATCTATCCGAAGTTCGCGCCGCAACCGATCAAGGAAGAATCGCTGCTGACCGGATTGCTGGAACCGACCAACGACGCGTATGCTATCGCCAAGATCGCGGGCATCAAACTCTGCCAATCCTACCGGCGGCAGTACGGATCGGATTTCATCAGCGCGATGCCGACAAACATGTACGGGCCGTACGATAATTACGACCTGAACAACTCGCACGTCTTGCCAGCGATGATCCATAAGTTCCATCTGGCGAAGGTGGAGCGGCGGCCTACAATGACCCTCTGGGGCACGGGGTCGCCCCGGCGCGAATTCCTGCACGCCGACGACCTGGCGGATGCCTGCGTGATGCTGCTGGAAACCTACAGCAGCGGCGAGATCATCAACGTCGGCAGCGGCGAGGACGTGACGATCAAGGAGCTGGCCGAGTTGGTGAGAGCCGCCGTCGGCTACGAGGGCGAAATCACCTGGGACACCACGCAGCCGGACGGAACCCCGCGCAAGCTCATGGACGGCTCGCGCATCCGGGCGCTCGGTTGGAAACCGCGCATCGGCCTGCCGGAAGGCATCGCGGACGCATACCAGTGGTTTCTCCAGAACCGGGCGTAGTTTTTTCCGGGTAAGGACGTCTCTCCGAGCCGGTCCCTATTTTCTCCGGAAAGTACGTTCGGCGGACTGGCATGATTGTCCCGGAGGAATCCAGGGACCGGCTCGGAGAGACGTCCCTACCCGGGGAACTCAATCCGGCTGGTTGCCCGGGCGCTCGGATTCGGGCTGGACATCGCGGTCGATGTCGCTGTGACCCGTGAAGAACCGCTGCACCTTGGCACCCGCGCGGCGAAGCGTGCCTTCGACCCGGTGGTTGGTCTTGTCCAACGTGCGTCCTGCACGGGTAAAGAGACCGCCCTCCTCCTCTTCCGGCGGCGGCGGCGGAGATTGCTGCACCGGGGGCGCCTGCACGTAGACGTTGTCGCTGTCCCTGCTGGCGGGCGGAGTTCTCGTGTAAGTGGTGGTCGTCGTGGTCGAAGTCACCGTGCGCGGAGTGCTGACAGGGTAAGGCGTTGAAACCACCACGCGCGGGGGCGACGGCGTGCTGACGACCGTCCGCGGAGGCGGCGGGGGCGTGGAAACCACCGTCGGGACGTTCGACGCCAGACGGCCTTCCTTGGAGATGATCGTCCCGTCGTGCGCGGCCACGCGGATCGTCCCGACCCCCGTGCCTTCCTTGTTGATGAGTTCGATGCGCCAGACCGGCTTGCCGGACGATTCGCTGGTCCGCAGGACGTAGTTCAGGGAATCAAAGCGCAGCTTGACTTTGCGGGCCTGGGCGTCGGTAGCATCGAACGCGCCGCTGGAATCCAGTTGCAGGTCCGGGAAGTTGATCGGCGCCGGGTAGGCGGGCGGGCGGCTCAGGGGGCGCTGCGCGATAATCCTGCCGTCCTGCACGTCGATCTCGCGTGAGCCCGGGCCTTCCTTGAGCACGATTTTCCACAGGGCTGGCTGCGGGGCGCCGTCGCGGCCCGTCACTTCCACCACGCGGTCGAGCGCTTCCCGGCCCAGGCTCTTGGAAATCTCGCGCAACGCCGCGTACGCGGTGGGATTGTCGGGAGTTTCCTGCGAGGTCTGCGCCCGCGCCGGAGCGGCCAGGGCCACCGCCGCCAGCACGGCGGGCAGGCTCCCTCGAAATAGCAGGTTCATCATCCGACCAAGTTGAAATCGACCGACCCGGTTTGCCAGCAAAAATTTGCCGCTTCGCCAGCCCGGGCCGCTTTCCCTTGCCAGCGAGGGCAAAGGCGGGGAACCTGGAAGCCGATTCCGTGATTCCCATGCTGGCCGCCGAAGACACCTCTCCCCCGCCGGACGCGCCGGATTACGCGCCGCTGGCGGACACGCTGGCCCTGTACAAAGGGCTGGTCGAGATGTGCACGCTCATCAATGCCATCACGGATTACCACGAACTGCTCAACGAGATCATGGAGATCGCCCGGCGGGTAATGCGCGCCGAGGGCAGCGTGCTCATCCTCCAGAACGAGGGCACGGGGGAACTGGAAATCGTGATCGCCCGCACGATCACGGGCGAAGTCCTGAAGCCGCACCTGGTCATCCCACGCCAGTCGCTGGCAGGCTGGACGTTCGAGCACGGGCTGAGCGTCTCGGTGCCGGACGCCTACGCAGACCCGAGATTCCACCGCGCGCTGGCCGAGGAAGCCGGAGTGCGCACGCGCGCCTTGCTCTGCGTGCCGCTGCTGCGCCGGGGCACGACGCCCATCGGCGTGCTGCAAGTCCTCAACGCCATGGGCGGCGGCCGGACGACCTTCAGCGCGACGGATCAGGAAGCGCTCGAAGCGTTCGCCAGCCTCGCGGCGACGGCCATCGACAAGCTGCGCTTCGTCGAGCAGCAGGAACGCCGGGCGCGCTTCGAGCAGGAGCTGACCATCGCCACCGAAATCCAGAAAAGCTTCCTGCCCGCCAGCCTGCCGGTCCGCGCAGACATGGCGTTCGCCGCCCAGTATCGGCCCGCGCTCGACGTGGGCGGCGATTTCTACGATCTGTTCGAGGTCGGCCCCGACGAACTGTACTTCGTGATCGGCGACGTGGCCGGGAAGGGCGTCCCGGCGGCGCTGTTGATGGCGCAATCGTTGAGTCTGCTGCGCCTGATCATCGTGCCGGGCATCGCTCCCGCAGAAGCCCTGCAAAGATGGAACCAGATGCTTTGCCTGCGGACGCTGCGCGGCTTGTTCGTCACAGCCACGCTCGGGCGCGTGGTGCCCTCGCAAGGTCTGGTCGAGGCGGCCAGCGCCGGGCACCTGCCGCCGTGGCTCGTGCGCGAGGGGCCCGAAGGGGCGGGCAACGTGGAGGACATCATGGTCAGGAGCGGTCCGCCGCTGGCCGTGGTGCCGCAGGCGGCCTACCAGCCGAGCTTCCTGCGACCGCTGCCCGGCGAGTGGCTGGTCTTCTATACCGACGGCCTGACCGACAGCGCGCCGGGCCCGACCGGACGCCGGTTGGACGGTGCAGGGGCACGCCGAATGCTTGAGAAAGGATTTGCCAGCCCGCAGCAACTTGTGGCAACACTACTGGGTGGAGAGGCCGCTTACCGCGGTGAATCCCCCCCGCAAGATGACCTGACCCTGCTGGCATTTGGATTTCGACGATGAACTCCTTCCTGCCAGTTGCCGCTCGCATGACCTACCGAGAGATTGAGTTCTCCAGCCACGCAGGCAATCTATCGCTCGTGAGACGTTTCGTGCGGCAGTTTCTCATCGGCGAAGGCTGTGGAGAATCACTGATTGAACTGATGGTCCTCGGCATTGATGAGGCCTGCACGAACGTCATCCGCTACGCTTACGACAACGCGGAAGACCAACTCATTCGCCTGACTCTGGAACGCGGCGGCGACCGGATTCGCTGCCGACTGCGCGACTACGGGACACGGTGCAAGCTCGAGAGCATGACGGGACGCGCGTTGGAGTGTGTGCGCCCCGGCGGTCTGGGACTGCATCTCATCCAGCAGGCGTTCGACAACGCGTATTATGTGCGCAAGCCCAAGGGCACGGAACTGGTGTTGACGAAGACGCTGCCCGTTGCGGCGGCGCTCAACTGCCACGAGGCAGCCTGATTTAGCCGGGGCTCAATCGACCGGTTGCACCTTGCCCAGCACCGTCGAGTAGAGCAGCAACCGGCTGACGGGGCGGCCGAAGCCGGTCGCAAACACCTCCGCGTAGGCTCGCAACTGCGGACCGTATTTCTCGCCCAGGCGACGCAAAAAGGCGGCGTCATCCGTATTTGCTGCCCGGCGGCGATCCGTTTTCCAATCCACGATCCACAATTCCTTGCGGTGCGTGACCAGCACGAGGTCCATGATTCCCTCGATCCACTCGTCGGCGCTGCGCGGGTGAGAAAACGGCATTTCCGGGAGGAAAACTTCGCCGTGTTCGAGGAATTCCTCGTGGGCGGCGCCTCCTGCGAGCCGCGCGAGTTCCGCCTGCGCGCGGGCAGTCCAGCCCACGGCGGCGTTGATGCGGGCGCGCTGCTCGTCCAGATAGCGTGCCCTCGCCGCCGGGTCGATGGCGGCCCAGGGATAATGCTGCATCACGGCATGCCACCAATTGCCGTAGTCGATGCCACCGATCCCGGCGAGCAGATCGTCCCCGTCGCCCTCACGCAAAACGGCGTCTTCGGCAGCGCGCAAACGGTCATCCTCGCCGTCCGGAGGCGTGTCGAGCGTGACGGGAGCATTGGCGGGAGCGTGCACCAGGCCGGAAGGCAGAATCCGCCGGGGAATCCGGCGAGAGATGACTGCCGCCTGCTTGAGGCGGCGTTTGTTTTCGCGGAACAGCTCGGGCGTGCGGTCGGCATCCTCCCTGACGGGGACGGGCGGAGGATCGTCGGCCCCTGCCGGAGCCGGTGAAAACAGCGCGGGCAAATCCAGGTCGTTCCAGCGGGCGAGCGACAGGAAATTGGGGTTGCGCAGCTCGTACAGCGCGCTTCCATCCGGCGCGATGAGCAAACGCTTCGCCCGCGTGAGCGTCACGTAAAGCATCCGCTGAAACTCCTCCGCACAGCGCTCGCCCCGCGCCGTTTTGCGGTCCGGGTCAATCGTCACCGGGCTGAAGTGAATCTCCGTCTTGTCCCCCTGACGCTCCACGCGCGGATACGACGGGGCCGGCTCGCGGATTTCGCGCCCCATCCCCAGCGGGATGACAACCGGCCACTCCAGGCCTTTCGCTTTGAGACAGGTCAGGAATTGGACCGCCTCCTGTGCTCCCGGCTGGGTCGGCGCAGCTTCGCCCAGGGCGTTGACCAGCGAGCGCACCCAGGCACGTAAGGTCAACCCTTCGCACTCCGCTTTCAGGGCCCGCGCCCGCAACGGATCGAGTGACGTGGATGGTTCCCCGATTACTTCCAACCGGGCAGCCAGCGCCGTTTTTTCCAGCACCGTTTCGACGTAGCGGCTCAGGGTCACGCAGCCCCGGTCACTGACCTGCACGTCGTGCGAGGACGAGCCCAGCGCAGGCGCATCCACGGGGAGTTTCCGGCGCAGTTCGTGCAGCAGCTCAAGCGCCTGCCGCAGCCGTGCGGAAGGCAGTCCGTTCCTGCCGCCAGGCACCTCGGGCCAGAAACTCAGGCCCGTTCCGCCGCCGGTCCCGGCAGCCTGGCGATGTAAACGCGCCATGTCCACGTCCGACACGGCGAAAATCTCGCGCAGCACGCCGATCAGTTCGAAGCGATCCCAGGGATGCACCAGCACGTGCAGCAACGCCGC
>CAXUHC010000120.1:0-13540 GCA_964250705.1 uncultured Chthoniobacterales bacterium
CGCGGACGGCCGTAGGTCCGGCGGCTGGCCGCGAACCCCGGCACGCTGGCGGCGCCCAACCCGCCGTCTTCCTGGCGGCGCTGGCCCTGGTCCTCGCGCCGGTGGGAATGAAAACCGCTGACCGACACTGCCAGCGCCTCGGCTGAAGCCGCGACGGGATGCTCGTCCCGGATCTCTCGCATCGGCGTGTAGCGTGTGGAGGCACTTCCGCTGACAAGATGCCCAACGCTTTTTTAAGGATGTCGCGCTGCTGGCGTGGGTGATCGACCTCCTGGCGCAGGCGGCGCATTCCGCGCGCCTCCTCGCTCCCGGCGGCCAGGGTGATGGGCTCGCGTTGCTCACCGCCCATCCGGGCGAGCCGCGCCCGGCGGCCCAGCGATCAGGGGATCACCCCCCAAGCCGTGCGCCACGTTGCTGAACGTGCACCCACCGCGCCCCAGGGACACCGCGTCCTCCTTGAACTCGCGGTCGTAACGCCGCGCTGTCCGACTTGCTCGTGCATGCGGTGTGTTTCCTCTCGCACAGCCCAGTCCGCAAAACCAAAGAGGGATCAACAGATATACACCTCAAAAGCGAGGAGGTGGCAGAACCTTCCTCCTCGCCTCTGTAAGCGCTGTTTTAATTGATCACCAAGATCAATAATTTTGCCCGATGATACTGAACTTGCTTTGCGTCTTCTGGAACTCGTCCAACGGTGTCGTATCACTGCTGATGGTCTTGGCCATCTTGAAGAATACATCCGTCTGGTCTTGATAGCCCGTGAAGAGCAACGCTCCAGGGCCGTCCGCCGTGATCGGCACACTATGGCCCGTATGGTTGCCCGTGCGGAAGCCGACCGCCAGCTTGAAGCGGTTGCCGTTCGTCGGGTAAACCATCCCGTTGGCGAACGTCTGGTCCACGTAGTCGGGGAAGCCGATCACCTCGCCAGGGTTGACAGGACCGCTGTTGCTCGCAGCCACCGTGGCGCCACCGACGCTCGCGCCTGGCTGGCTGTTGTTGCTCAAGGCAGGGTCGTACTGCGCCACCGTGCGCGGATAGAGCGACTGGCTGCGGGTATTAAGCACCGCGCCCGCGACCGTCGTATCCGTGACACCAACGATGCTCATGCTCTGATCGTGGTCCGCCGTAACAAGCACCAGCGTGTCCGTGTTCACCCCGTTGCGCGCGCCGTATGCCCGGCCCACCGTGATGGCCTTGTCGAACTCGATTACCTCGTAAAACACGCCCGCCGCGTTGTTCGGATGGCTCTGTTTGTCGATGCTGGCACCTTCGACCATCAGGATGAACGGTCCGCCGCCCTTGCTCAGGGTGGCGATGGCCTTGGTGGTCATTTCGTCCAGGAAGGGTTCGTTCGTGAAGCCGTTGAAATTCGGCGTGTTGACCAATGCGTTACTGCCGGATTCGTCCGTGGGACGAGGCAGTCCCAGTTTGTCGTAGGAAACCACCATGTTGCCGTTGGCGCCCGTGTTGGCGGGCGTCGTGGTGTTGTTGATGCCCGCCGACGAGTAGAACAGGCCAAGAAGCTTGTCCGGCGCAGCCGCGCCGCTGTCCAGCGCGTTGAGCGAGGGACGGTCGGTGACGTAGGTGTAGCCCTTGTTCCGCAGCTCATTGATCAGGTTGCGCGTGTCGCCGCTGTTGGTGGCGGTGCGGAAATCAAAGTGCTCGCGGCCGCCGCCGAGGATCACGTCGAACACCGGGCCCGTGGTGAACGAACCGGGGCCGCCGCCAGGGGTAACAACGTTGCCGTCGACGAACTGGCGGGCGATGTCGAAAGTCAGCGCACGCAGGAGCGTGTGTCCGCCTTCACCTGCGGGCGTGGCGTCGGTGATGTCGGCCGTCGAGACGACGCCGGTCTTGTAGCCGTAGAGGCGCTTGAGGTATTCCCAGAGCGTTTCCACGCGCGGATTGTCCAGGGCGTACTGCTTGGTGGACTGGAGCGTCGCCGCGCTGGTGTTGACCTTGAAGTCGTCGTTATCCGGAAACACGCCCATGGAGCCATCCACCGCTTTGTTGCCGGTGCACCACGCGCTCGCGGTGTTGGCGCTGTCCGGCACCACGCGGTCAAGGGCATAGGTCATGACCATGCCGCTGGCGGGCATGGTGTCCATGGACTGGAGCTGGTCGAAGAAACCTTCGCGGAAACGGTTGCTCGTGCTTTTGCCGACGAGCCGACCGCTGTCGCGATAAGCCGTGCCCATGGCGTCGCCGATGTAGAGGATGATGTTCTTGCGGGGCAGGTTTCCTTGCCGGGTGCTGAAGGCGAACGCTTGCACGCCGATGCGTTGGGTGCGCGCGCCACTCCCGGCGGCGTCGGTCACGGTGGCAACGAGGGTTTGCACTCCGTTGACGGGGAAACTGACGTTGCGGAATGTCCAGGCCTTGTCGTTGTCAACGGTGTCCACGTCGTTGTTGGACGTGATTTCCGGCGCGGGCAGCGTGAAGGGTTGACCGTTGACACTGACCTGGATGTTGGCCGCGTCCACGGAACTGAGGCCCGTCGCTTCGACGCGCAGGTCGAAGTACTGGTTGGTCAGCAGCCGGAAGCGTTCCGGTAAGCGGATGGCGACGGTGGGAGCGGCTTGGGCCGACGCCGCGAGAGCGGCGGAGCCAAGCAGCACGGCGAATGGTAGGGTACATTTCATGCGGGTTCGGAATATGGGATGACGGATCGGGTTTGCTGCGGAAATAGAAATACCAAGGGACAAATTTTGGATGGCGACGCAGAATCGCTTTTCAATCGGGTACGGTTTCGTCGCGCAAGTGATCGAAGAACGAAAAGGCGTTCTTCTGCCACCAGGTGAGGAATTGACGGCGGTCGTGGAAACCATGCGGCGGAAACTTGTGGAAGCGCAGGTCGTGGTTGATCAGGTAGGAATACTCCGGCGTGAGCACTACCTCGCAGACGTGCCGGACACTCTGCGGATCAGCGTAGTCGCTGAAGTTGCCGAGCATGGCGGCGACCAGCGAGGTGTTGATGAGGCCTAGCGATTGCCTCACCGGCAGCAGGTAAGGGCTGAGCGGGTTGGGGGTGACACGGGGGGTTACCCAACGATGCACATGAGAACCGACCAACTTCTTGCCAACTAACACGGTGCTGACCAACGTGCTGTTCTCGGTTTCACGGTTCCAGAGCACCCGGCCAGTGGGGCGGAAGACCCATGTTTGCGTTTTGTACTCGCAAGCGCAGGTGCTGCAATAGGCGCTGTGGGGTTCTCCCGGCTGGATTAGAAACCACGTCAGACCAGTGAGTGCCCCCAGGACGGCGGCGACTGACAGGAGGATGATTTTCCGAACGGAAATCATGGGCGTTGCCATTTGGAGCGATGGAGTGCAAACAAAGGACCGAAGGCAGCACGTCTCTGTCGTCGCACCGATCAACGCGCGGGGTTGGCCACCGTCGCGTTCCGGCGGGCCCGGCGGAGGAGGCCGATACCGCCGAGAGCGGCGAGAGCGGTCAACAGCATGGCAGAAGGCTCCGGCACCGCGGCAGCCGTGATGTTACCCGGGCCGCTGATCGTCGCGGTGTATGCGCCGTAATCGAGCACGCTAAAGCCATCGGCGACCAGGTAATACCGGGCACCGGCAGCCAAGTTGATGTTGCTCAGGGCCGAACCCGCATTTACCCCGCCGGGGGCATCATCGTTCGCACGGAGGAAGTTGGCCTCAGGATCAGCCGGGTTGAAACCCGTCTGGTACAGGTGGATGTAAGTGTCGAAATTCGCGGGATCGGTGGCAACCAAGCTGAAGCCATAGGCTCCGCTGAAGTCCACGGTGAAGACATAGGCATCGAAGTGGGGGTTCTGAAAGCTCAACGCGCCGGTTTCTGTCGGGCGGTTGAATACAGGAGAGGACGTGTCATCTCCCCTGAGAGTGAGGACAGCGGCCACGCCGGAAATCGGCGGGATCGAAGAGAAAGCTAGAGTGCAAGCGGCAACTGTGGATAAAAAACGCGTCTTCATGGTGCTGGGTAGATGCGCACAATGCTGCTTGGACAAAGCCCCCGCGCAAAACAACTTTTTGTGAGGAAAACGTGACGTTAAATTTTTGTCACTCGGGTCTAGGCAAAGTGGCCTGCTGCACCATTTGACGGGGTAGCGGCTATTGATTAGAGGATAGATTGTGATGTTAGGCCCAGAGATTGCCATGGAAGCTCAATTACCCCTTTCGTACCGCTGGTTGCGAGCCAACGGCGTCAGTCAGCTCGTTCCGTGGCACTTTCTTGACGGGGCCGAGGGGCACTCTGCCAGTATGCAGTTTGCCAGAGAGTGGCCCGCCGGTGGCAGCCTTCACACGTTTGCCCGCCGACAGGACTGCGACGATTTCGCCGGGTTCGTCATCCGCGACGGGCACCTGACGGACCAAGTGATCTACTATCACCCTTCATTTCAGCGTAGCGGCCTCAATTCAGGCATCATCTCAGGCACCTACCCCGATCTTTGGAGTTTCTTGCGGGAGGTGGTCATCCCAGATACCGCCATGTGGTCCAGCGAAGAGGACCTCCCGGACATTTCCCCACAGGCCTAACCACGCGCTCCAGCGCACAGAGGCTGGCAGTGGGGTCACCTCCGAGTTCCAACCTTGACTTCGCCAGCCTCCGTCGCTGAGCTTGGGAGCGTCAGGCCTCCAGAATATCCACCATGAAAGCCGCATTTTTGCTTGTTGTTGTCTGCACGCTCTTGGTTGGCTGCGAGAGCGAGATCGAGCCGATTGTCTATGCAGGCCGAGGAGGCATGTCGCCAAGCACAGAGTTCAAGATGTTTAAGGATAGCATGGATGATGCTATTCGCAGAGAACTGGCAGGCGAAAAACCAGGGTTTCACGGAGAAGGGAATTGGAAGGAAAATTGGAAAATACGTTACCAAGAGATTCGCAGAGTCAATGATCCAGCCACAGCCGAGCAAGAAATCGCTTACATTCACAAGCAACGCCTGCGGTTTGGCTTGCCGTTGTACGACAAGTGAGATGTGGGAGTTTTCATTCGTCTCAAACCACACGCCAAGCACCCGTCAGCCTCCCACCGCCCAACACGGCGCTGTAGGTGACAGCCGGGGGGCAGCGAGCTTTCTCTTTGTACTCCACGTTTGACTCGCCCCCGGCTGCACCTGAGCTTGAATCCGATGGACGAACAGACGCAACGCCGGTGCGTGCATCCGATCGCACCTGGAGAAGGAGAGGGTCTTGCGCGCGAAGCGGCTCAAACGCTGGCGCGGGGTGCAGTTCCAACGCTTGGCGTGGCAGCTCCCTTGTTTCATCGGGATTACACCCGCATCAAGACGGTCACCAACCTCCACGAACTGGTCACCACACCCTTCGCAGACGGCGTCAACGCTCTCTGCTGGCCGCGCACGTTGCCCGGCGGCTTCCGCGAAGTGGCGGAGGCGCTTGGCGCTGACGAGGGAATCGTCACCGTAGACGAGTCAATTCTTGAAGAACTGCCGTTGAGCGATGCGGGCAAAGTCGCCTGTGACATCCTCTTGGCTGATCAACAGAGTCTCCGCACGTACGACCTTCAGCCCAACCTCGATTGCGTCCATGGCAGCCTGCGCGAGGCTCCCGAGGGGCTCTTCCACACCGATGTGCACAGCTTTCACGTAGACACCGCCACGGCGCCGGCGGACACTTTCCTGTGCACCTACGTGGGGGCTTGCTCCGAAGGCCTGCGCAACGAGGATGCGATCCGACGAGTGGACGCTCCCGAGACCCGCGCTGAACTGCTCAGGCTCTACGGAGGGGAAGATGACACTGGGTTCCGTGAGTATCTGGCGGAAAATTTCTACGACCTGCATTACGCTCTACTGCCGGGCGCACGGCCTTTTTCCTTTGGCCTCGGCAATCTCTGGCGCCTTGCCATCGACTACCCCAACTGCCCGGTGCCTCCCTGCGTCCATCGTGCGCCGCTGACCCTGCCGGGGATGCCTGCGAGGTTGCTGCTGATTAGCTAAAAGCCTATCCGGATTACTCTGGCTGTGTAGCCACGGCGCTCTGTCGCCGTGTCCGCTCCGGCATCCGGACACGGCGACAGAGCGCCGTGGCTACATAGCCAGAAGAAAAGGTTAATCGGATAGGCACTAAACATCACGGAACGTCTGGTAAGCCCTGATTCTACCGGCAGGTGTTCGCCGCTGGGCGGTGCGGGGACCGGTGGTTGCATCACCCAGGCGTTGGTGATTTCTTCCCGCTTGAATCCGGTGCCTGTCGGTACGCGCCTTCGCGTCTTGCCCATTTATCCCGAGGTAACAAAGCGGTTGGAAGATGGGCCGTTCGCTTGCGTGGTATCCCAGCGTCCCGACGAACAAAGGTATGGAAGCGACGAAAACCTGCCTGCATGAGTTCTGGGTAGCGGTTAACCGCGTGTTGACTGCTTTATGCTGATGTTGTGGGTGGCGATGAAAAGGTGGCTGGCCTCGACTTCGGCGGGTGGGGTCAGCATGGCAGGGAGTACTTGGAAGGTGTCCTCCTTCACTGTTTACCCACCCGCTCTTGTTTCCAGATTGGATAAAGTCGAGCTAAGAAAACCCACGCTCGCCCGTTCTTTTCTATGGGCGCACAAACCTACCTCTGGTTAAATGCTGGCGGCTTGGTGCGCTCGCCCGTGCCGTGCGCCTCCCTTTCGCCATCCTCCCAAACGCCTGCGGCCACCCACCAGCCGCCAGCCCTGCCCCTGCCGCGATGATGCTTCCCCTCCCTTCGTCTGTCCGTCCCGCGCGTCTCCTATCGCGGTTGGTTCTAACGTCCCTTTTCTTCGGCAGTCTCCTGCCCGTTTCCGTCTGCGCGCAACAGGTCGAAACCCCCCCCGCCCCCCCCGCCCCCTCCTCCTCTCCCGCGCTCATCGAACGCTCCGTTTACACTCCCTACGAGCAACTCGAAAAAGTCTTTGAAAAGGAAGACCGTGGCGTCTTCCTGCCCTACCGCGAATTCCTCGATCTCTGGAACAAGCTCGACCTGCCCGTCGACGTTAAGAAAAACCAGCCTCCCGTCGACGGCGTGCTGGCCTCGGCCCGCTACACGGGTCGCGTCGAGGGCGACGCCGCGATCTTCGACGCCCAACTCCAGGTCGAAGCCCTCAAGGACGGCTGGTCGAAGGTTCCCCTCGGCGGCGCGGACCTCAACATCGCCGAGGTCAAATCCGCCCCGGCCTCCTCCGGCCAGCCTGCCCCCGTCCTGCACCTGACCGATGAAGCCCGGTACGAGGCCATCCTGCCTGCCAGGGGCAGCTACCCCTTTGCGCTCACCGTCCTGGGCCGCGTCACTCGCGACGCTGGCCAATCCACCCTCGCGCTCCACCTGCCATCCACCGCTGCCTCGCAGTTCGAGCTGACGATCCCGGCCACCGGCCTCGACTTCACTCTCTGGCCCGCCTCGGCCTTCACCACCAAGGAGGAAAACGGCGCGACCCGCCTGACCGCCTTCTTCGGCACGACGCAGGAGGTCTACCTCTTCTGGCACCAGCGCGCGGCGGAAACGACCCTGCCTCCGCTCGTCTTCGCCGAGAGCCACCTGGAAACGACCGTCGGCCCCGGCGCGTTGCGCACCGTCGCGGCGCTGGATTTCCGGCTCCTGCGCGCCCCGGTCGGCGCGTTTGAAATCCTCATCCCCGCCGGGCAGCAGGTGCTCGGCGTCGAGGGTAGCGACCTGCGCGACTGGACCCTCGCCCCCGACCCACCCGCCGGTCGCCAGCGCATCGTGGTCAATCTCGGCACGCCCGCGCGCGACTCTTATAAGTTGCGTACCACCCTCGAAGCGTCCGTGGCTGCCCTGCCCGTGGTGCTCGCCGTGCCCACGGTCGAGGTCGTCCGCGCCGAAGGCCAGAGCGGCACGATCACCATTGGCGCCGACCCTGCCCTCGCCGTGGCCGTCGTCCCGCGCGAGGGCGTCACCCAGGTAGGGATGGCTCTCCGAGCCGTCCCTGACTCCTCTCCCACCACCACCGCCGCCCCCTTCCTCGGCTCCTACCGCTTCCTGCGCTTGCCCTACGCCGTGGACCTGACCGTCCGCGCTGCCGAGCCGGTGATCGAAGTCAACGCCGCCGCTCTCTTCACCGTTGATACCGACACCCTCGGCCTCCACGTCCAGCTCGACTACAAGGTCACGAAAGCGGGCATCTTCGCCGCAGTGGTCGATCTGCCCGCCGCCTTTACCCATGTCGAGGCCCACGGCGGCCCGGTGGAAAGTTTCGCGGTCGTCCCCGCCACCCCGCCCGTCGCCGGACGGCAGCGGCTGGAGGTCCGCTTCAAGGAACGGCACACCGGCGACTTCTCGGTCGAGATCACCGCCGACGCTCCCCGTGCCAAACCCGACGACCCCGTCGCGCTGGACGTGCCGCGTCCCATCGGCGCAGCGCGTGTGGAAGGCCGCGTCGGTGTGGCCGTCCACCAGAGCCTCGATCCCAACACCACCGCGCCCGGCGGCCTGCGCCAGGAAGGGGTCGGCACCCTCGGGCTGCCCGCCGTGGACGACGCGCAAAAGACACCCCTCCTGCTCGGCTTCCGCTACCGGGGCGACGCTCCCGCGCCCGCGCAGCTCGCCTTCACCCAGCGCAAGCCCCGCGTCAGCGCGGAACTTGCCAGCCACGTCGCCCTGCGCGAAAGCCTCGTCGCCTACCGCTGGACGGTCGCTTACAATATCGAATACGCCGGGATCGACGACCTCGTGCTCGACGCCCCGCCCGGCGTCGCCGACGACCTCCAGTTCACCGGCGACGACATCAAGGAAAAAGCCCGCGAGGACGAAAAGGACGCCGCCGGCAAACCTACCGGACGCAAGCTCTGGCACGTCCGCCTCCAGCAAAAAAAGCTCGGCCGTTACCACCTCGGCGTCAGCGTCGAGCGTCCGCTCCCGCCGCCCGCCGCCGGGAAGACCGCCACGGTGGACTGGCCCGAACTCAAGACGGTCGGCCTCTTCCACGAGACGGGCACCGTCGCCGTCGTCAAGGACGGCAACCTGGAGATCACCCATGCCGTGCCCAAGGGTCTGGAACTCATCGACCCCAAGGAGCTGCCGCCGTCCGGCTCCGACGCCGAGGACATCTTCCTTGCCTACCGTTACGCGGCGCACCCGGCGTCGCTCGGGCTGGAATTCTCCAAGAACGAGTTCCTGCCCGTGCCCACGGCGGTCGTCACCTACGCCGTGGTCAATACGACGCTCACCGCCGACCGTGCCGAAACCACCGAGGCCATTTATTGGGTGCGCAACAACGGACGCCAGTTCCTGAGCGTGGTCCTGCCCGGGCGCGGCCAGATGCTGAGCGACGTGTTCGTCAACGGCCAGCCCCAGCAGCCCTCCCGCCGTCCCGACAAGAACGCGCTGCTCGTCCGCCTGCCCGCCCGTGCCACCGCCGCCGGGGCGTCCGGCAACGACGCGCCGTTTTCCGTGCGGTTGGTTTACTCCGTGCCCGGCCAGGGGAGTCTGGGCACGCGGGGCCAGGTGCGCGTTGCGCCGCCCGTGCTGGAGGACACGCGCGTGCTGCAAACCCAATGGTCGCTCTACCTTCCGGCGGGCTACCGCTACGTGAATTTCGCCGGACCGATGCGCGAGGTCTACGACGGGCGCGGCTGGAATTGGCTGCGCGCCCACCTCGATCCGTTCGTCCCGGCGCTCGGCCCGGACGCCGCGCGGGTTACGACCGCCGAATGGCAGGACCCGCCCACCCTGCCCGCCGCGACCGGCGGCGGCTTCGACTCGCCCGTGCCGAAGGAAGGCACCCCCGTCGTCCTGCGCCGTCTCGACGCCCCCGCGCCCTTGGAGGTTTCCTACCGTTCGCTCGGCTACGTGAACACGTTGGAAGCCATCGCCTTCTTCCTGGCGCTGGGCGGCGGGCTGGCCCTGCTCGGTTCGTCGCGCGGCCCGCGTCTGGCGTATGGGTTTCTCGTTGGAATCGGCGCGCTGGTCCTCGCCGGGGCGGTGGCTCCCCGTGCGTCCGGCCTCTGGACGGCGGTCTACCTCGGGGTTTTCCTGTCGGCTTTGGTCTGGCTGGCCACCGCCCCCTGGCGCTGGCTGCGCCGCATCGGCCACCGGATGCGCGAGGGTTGCCAACGCCTGCGGGTCTTCCTGCAATCCCGCCTGCGCCACCGCCCGCCCGCGCCGCCCGCCACGGACCCATCCATCTGACCCGCCGCCATGCGTTTCCCTGTTTCGGTTCCGTGGCTGCTGGCTTTAAATTGTTTCATTTTAGGGTTATCCTACGCCGACGACCCGGAAAAGCTTGCAACGCCCGCGACCAAACCCGGCGGCCCGCCGCCCCTGCTTCTGCACGAGGTCTGGGTCCCGGCGGATGCCCTCGACCCAGTCCTCGCCCGCTACCCCCGCGCGGTCTCCCTGGGTCGGGATCAACTCCTGACCCTCCTCCACGACGCCGCCGACCCTGCCGCCGTTGATCTTGCCACCCTCCCGCCCGAGCGGGCCGTCCTGCGGCAGGCGCGTTTCGATGGCCGCCTCGTCCCCGGCGCGCAGGTGCAGGTCGGCGGGGAACTGGAGGCAGAGGTCTTTTCCGACCAGTGGGCGCAGGTGCCGCTCGGCCTGCCAGGCGTGACGTTGGGCACGGCGGAGATCGACGATGGCCGTCCGGCCAACCTGCGCCGCCTGCCGGGCAAGGGCATCCGCCCCGCCGCCCTGCTGATCCAGGGACGCGGCCTCCATCGCCTGCGGCTGGGGTTCGTGCTGCCCGTGACCACCGGGCCCGAAAGCAGCGTGAACCTGCCGTCCGTGGCCGGGGTGGGCGAGTTCGCGCTGCACCTTCCCGCCGGGACGCGGGCTGACGGCGCGGGCGGCTGCATCGTGCAGCCCGACGGCACGGGCGTCGTGGTCCGGGCGGCGTTGGGCGCGGCCACCACGGCCCCCCTCCGCTGGCGCACCCCGCCGCCCGCGTCCGACGTTCCCGCCGCGATCTTGCAGGCTGGCCAGGTAGACGCGTTGGTGGGCGAATCGGCGGTGACGATCCGGCAGGAAATCACCCTCCGCGCCGCCTTGGGCAAGCTGCCCGGCGAAACGCGGCTCGCGCTCCCGCCCGGGGCACGGGCCGTCCGGGTCGAAGGCGCCACCCCGCGCTGGGACCTCGGCGCGGACGGCCTGCATGTCGCGCTGGACCCCGCCGCCAGCGAAGCGGCGTTCCAGGTGCTCTACGAACTCCCGCTGGACCCCGGCGGCACTCCCACGAAAGCGAACGTGATGCTGCTCGAAGCCGTCGGCGCGCACCGCGTCTCGGGCCGGATCGCCGTGCGGCAAGGCCCCGGCGTGCAGGTGCTGCGGGTCGTGCCGGGCGCGCTCGCCACGCCCGCCGCCGGGAACGGCACGCCGGACACCGTCGCCAGCTTCTCGCTGGCCGATCTGCCTGCCGCCAACGGCGACGCCCCGACCGCGCTGACCCTCGAAGCCCGCCGCACCCGGACCCGATTCAGCGTGGATGCCGACGCCCAGGCCAGTTTTCCGCCCGGCGCCGTGCTCATTACGCGCAACCTGTCGTTCCGCGTCGAGGAAGGCACGCTCTTTAGCGCCCGCGTCCCGCTGCCCAGAGGCGAAACGCTGGTCGTGCTCAACTCCAACCCCGCCACCGACTGGCGGCAGGAAGGCGACGATCTCGTCCTGACCTGGACCACCGGGATTCCCGAGAAGGACGCGGCCTGGGTGCAACTCGAAACCCAGACCGACTTCACCCCGCCGACCGCCGGAACGCCGACGCCCTTTCACTTCCGGGCGGTGCCCGTGCCGGGCGCGGAACGGCTGACCGGCTACGTCGCCGTGTATTCCACCCCGGCCCTGCGGGTCGTGACCACCGGCGGCGACGACCGGCTGGAACGGCGCGATGCCCGGGTCACCCCCGTCACCGGCGACGTGGCGTGGTTCTACCGCGACGGGTTCGACCTCGCGTTGCGCGTCGAACGCCGCGCGACGGAAACCGAGGCGCGTTTCACCGGCTACGCGCTGCCGCTGGCCGGGGCGGTGGAAATCCACGGGCAGATCGACTACCGCTTCCTGCACGCGGGGGTGGATACGGTCAAGATCCGCGTGTCCGGCGACGCGGCGGAGGCTTTCTTTTTCACCGGCGAGCACATCGCCGAACGCCGCCGGGAGGGCGACGTGTGGACGATCCGCTTCCAGGGCGAACAGACCGGCAGCTACGCGCTCGGCGTCCAGGCGATGATCCCCACTCCCGCCAATAAAGACGACGCCGAGCGGTTCCACTTCCGCTTGCCGACCGTTGCGCCGCTGGACACCGCGCGCTGGTCGGGCGTCTGGGCGGTCGAGGCGAACACGGATACGGAGATCAATTTCCGCGCCGTCGGCGCGAGCGAGGTGGATACTCTCCACGCCCCCGCACTGGAGGGCTACCAGCCCCGGCGGCGGGTGATCGGCGTGTTCGAGTTCCTCGGCCGCGGCACGGCGGAAGCGGCGATCGACCTCGACGGCGTGCGCCACCCGGCGGCGGCCGTGGCGGCGGCGGTCGTGGATTCGCTGACTTTGGAGACTTTCGCCTCGACGAGCGGCGTCGCCCGCCACCGCGCCACGCTGCGCGCCCGCACGGCGGGCGACGGATTTTTCAACATCCGTCTGCCGGAGGGCGCAACGCTGTGGTCGCTGACCCGCGACGGTGCTCTGATCAAGCCGGTCGGCGGCACGGCGGGCGAACTGCGCGTGGAACTGCCCGGCGGACGGGACCCGGCGGCGGCGAGCACGGTGGTGGCGATTTACGAGACGCCTGGCCAGCCCTGGGCCAACTCCGGCCAGCGGGCCCTGGCCGCGCCGCGTTTCGATCCCGGCGTCCCGGTGGTCGAGAGCCGCTGGACGCTCCACGTCCCCGACGGTTTCGACTACCGCATCGCCGACGGCGCGCTGACGAAGACCGCCTTCCCGGCGCACCCGGGCGACCTGCTGCTCCCGCAAATCGGCGGCGCGCTCGGGCACGCGGCGCAGTGGGCCTATTACTATCCCCGCTACCTGCGGGCAATTGAGGCACGGAACAACGGCATCGCTGATCCGGCTTCCCCCACCCGCGGCCTGCCGAACTGGATGGTTGCGCAGCTATCCGGGAGTTTTTCCGTCCCGTCCACGATCACCGAATTGGACTCGGGGCCGGTGCTTGGCGAACCGGTGCAAGAACTGATGCTTCCAAAGGGAGACCAGCCAGCGACACCCCCGCCCGACGCACCGCGCAGCAGCGGCGCGGTGCGCGACGAGCAAGGCTCGGCCTCCCTCACCCGCAAGCTCCAGAGCATTCTCATCCCGAACATCGAGTTCCGCGCGACAACCCTCCGCGACGCCATCGAGTTCCTGCGCCAGGAAAGCCGCCGCCTCGACACCGACCCCGATCCCGACCGGCGCGGCGTGAACATCTTCCTCAAGCTTTCCGGCTCCGGCTCGCCGCCCGACAGCCGCATCACCCTGACCATGAAAAACCTGCCGCTGCTCGAAGCCGTGCGGTACGTGGCTCAGCAAGCAGGCATGAAAATGAAAGTCGAGCAGTACGCGGTTTCCATCGTGCCGCTCTCGGAGGTGACCGACGCGCTCGTCACGCAGGAGTTCCGCGTGTCGCCGACCTTCATCAGCT
>CAXUHC010000121.1:0-3510 GCA_964250705.1 uncultured Chthoniobacterales bacterium
CCGTTCGGCGGATTTCCCGTTGGCTTACCACGCGTCAGCCATCGAAGTGCAGGAAAAATTCAGTCTTGTCCAGTTTGAGAAGAAGCTGCGGCGCGACTACCAGCCCGTCGCCGGTGCCCACCATGTGGAATATGGGTCTGTCCACCGGCCCCGTGACAATGCTCGCAAGGCTCTGGTGGACGTGTATTTTATTTCACCTACGGGTGAAGCGGTCGGCTGGACCTATGTGCTTGTTTTCGAAGAAGGAGACTGGAAAGTCGACCACGGCGACCCGATCCCCGGTTGGCCGAGCGGCCAGCGTTTAAGCGGCCAGCGAATCTGATCACGGCGTTCAGACCGCGGCTGGCTGAGCGGCAGGCTCCGTGGGCGGTTGCGCGTTGGTCTCGTGATGCGCGTGTGCGCTGCGCAGGAAGGGCACGCGGTCCAGCACGTTCTCTTGGAGCCATTCCAGCCAGAGATAAATGACCGGCGTCACGTAAAGCGTGATCAACTGCGACACCAACAGCCCGCCCACGATCACCAGCCCCAGCGGCCGGCGTGATGACCCGTCCGCCCCGTAGCCGAGGGCCAGCGGGACGGCGCCCATCAAGGCGGCGAGCGTGGTCATCATAATGGGGCGGAACCTCTCGACGCTGGCCTCGTGGATTGCCGCACGCCGGTCCAGACCTTCGTCAAGCCGCTGCAACGCGAAATCGACGATCATGATCCCGTTCTTTTTGACGATCCCCATCAGCAGAAAAAGTCCGATGATGCTGTAAAGCGACAGGTTCGAGTTGAACACCCACAGCGTCCCGAGACCCCCCACGATGGCAGGCGGCAGCGTGGAGAGCACGGTGATCGGGTGGACGTAGCTCTCGTACAGAATGCCCAGAATGATGTACATCACGAACACCGCCGCCAGGATCAACGGGATGAGGGAAGTGATCAGTTGCTGTAACACCAGCGCCTCGCCTTGGAACGTGGCTTGCACCGCAGGCGTCGTCTTGAGAACTTCCTTGGTGGCGTTCTCGATGAAGCGTGTCGCGTCGCTGTCGGCTGCACCTGGCGCGAGGTTATAATTGATCGTGACGCTGGTGAACTGGTTGTAGTGGTTCACGGCCTGCAAGCCGACCGTTTGCTTGCTGTCAGTCACAGCTTTGAGCGGTACCAAGGTCGTCCCGTTGTCCGCCTTGACGTAAAGTTCCGCCAAGTCCTCCGGGTGCTCGCGGCTGGCGTCGCTGGTTTCGAGGATGACCTGATACTGGTCGTCCGGCTGTTTGATCAGGTAGACGTAGTTTTCCGAATAGGCTGCGCGCAACAGCGCTTCGATCTTCGCCACGCCGACGCCGTACAGGCTTGCCCGCGCCCGGTCGATGGAGATGTCCAGGTTCGGCGTGTGGTTGTAGTAATCCGACCGCACGCTGGAAAACCCTTTGTATTGCAACATTTTGACACTCAGTTTCGCGGCGGCGTCGTAGACTTCGGTCGGATTGATGCCGCTGAGCGTGTAGGCATAGCGTCCCTGCGTCTGGTTGGTCGCGCCGATGTTGATCTGCAACACCGGGGTCGGGTTCATCACCGCCACGATCCCCGGAATCCGGCTCAGGTCCTTGCTCAACTGTGCCACCACCGTTTCCATCGGCGCGCGTTGCTTGGCGTCCTTGAGAAAAATGAGCGCGATTCCCTGCGAACTCGCGGCTCGCCCCGCCAGCCCGGCCAGTGTCAGGAACTGGCCGACCGCCGGGTTGGCCTTCAAGACTTCGTTCACCTTGACCTGATAAGCCCGCATCTGATCCGGCGAACTGCCCTCCTGCGCGATAAAAACTCCCCGGATGAACCCGCTGTCTCCGGTCGGCAGCAAACTGAACGGCAAAAGTTTCCAGAAAATCACGACGCCGACGATGCAACCCGCGTAAACCAGCGCGGTGATCCAACTGTATTTCAAGAACCAGTCCAGCGACCGCCCGTACCAGCCGACCACCCAGGACAAGAAGTCGCCGACCTTGCGTTCCACCCACGATTTCCGGGCATCCGGCCCACGCTCGGCCAGCACCCGCGCGCACATCAACGGCGTCAGGGTCAACGAAACGAGTCCCGACGCAAAGATCGCCACGATGATCGTCACCGAAAATTCCCGGAAAATGCGTCCCAGCAACCCGGGCAAAAACACCAGCGGGATGAACACCGCCGCCAGCGACAGGGTCATCGACAGAATCGTGAACGAGATTTCGCCCGCGCTGTTGATCGTCGCCTGGTAAATGCTCTCCCCGGCCTCCGCCCGGCGCACCACGTTTTCGAGAAACACGACTGCGTCATCCACGAGGAAGCCGATGGCCAGGGTGAGGGCCATCAGGGTCAGATTATTGATGCTGTACCCCAGCAGGTACATCGCGACGAACGTCAGCAGGAGCGACAGCGGCAGCGCCACGGCGGGCACCAGCGTGTCCGCTGCCCGGCCCAGGAACAGAAAGATGACGATGACGACCAGCACGAACGCGATGATCAAGGTCGTCTGCACGTCATGGACGGAATCCACGATGGTCTGCGACCGGTCGAACACCGGCAGCAGCCGGATCGACCCCGGCAAACCCGCCTGCAACTCCGGCAGCACTTTTTTGATGGCCTTGGCGACTTCCACCGCGTTCGACCCCGCCAACCGCGAGGCCGCCAACACCACGGTCGCGCCCGGCTGATGGTCCAGCTCGCGGACCCAAAACGTGCGCGACTGGCGTTCGTCCTGGAGGCTGTCGTGGACCGTCGCCACGTCTTTCAGGAAAATCGGCGACTGATCCTTGTTGCGCGAGACGATGAGGTCCTTGTACCCGTCGGCGGTGTCGAGCTGACCTTGCGGTTGCAGCACGAAAGTGCGGTGCGGTCCGTCGAATTGCCCCGCGCCGGAGTACGCCGTGCCCGCGGTGATGCCCGCGGCGAGGTCGATCATCGTCATGCCGCGGTTCACCAGGGCGCCGGGGTCGGCCTTCACGCGGATCGCCCCCTTCACCCCGTAAACCTGCACCTGACTGACGCCCTGGATGATGCTGATCTGCTGGGCAACGACGGTGTTGGCGTACTTGTAGAGATTGGCGTCCGTGAGGGTGTCCGTGGTCAGCGCGAGCAGCACGATGGCCTGATCGTTCGGATTGCTCTTGGTGAACGTCGGCGGGGAGGGGAGATCCACCGGCAACTGCCCCGTGGCCCGCTGGATGGCTGCCTGCACGTCCGTGGCGGCGTCGGGCAGGGTCTTGGTCAGGCCGAACTGCAAGGTCAGCGAGGTGTTGCTCTGGGTGGACGCACTGGTGACCAGTTCGAGCCCCGGAATCTGCATGAACTGCTTTTCCAACGGCGTGGCGATGTTGTTCGCCATCGTTTCCGGGCTCGCGCCGGGGTAGGAGCAACTCACGTTGATCACCGGGTAATCCACCGCCGGCAGGTCGTTCACCGAAAGCGTCGAGTAGGTCAGAATGCCGAACGCAATCGCCGCCAGTGTCAGCAGGATGGTCATCACGGGCCGCTTGACAAACGGCTCCGACA
>CAXUHC010000121.1:3520-7835 GCA_964250705.1 uncultured Chthoniobacterales bacterium
GTTTTGCCGCCTTCGGCCTGGTGTGGCCCTTGCCCTGCCGGGTCGGCGCGGTTGTGCCGTCCGGCGTGGGGGGCGTCCGGAGTTTCGCGGTCCACCCGTGCGGACGACACGCCGCCGGCACCGGGGTCTGGGGTCTCGGCCATGTCGTTATTTCCTGGCATCCGCCGCCGGGGCGGCAGGCGCATCCTTGTCGTAAGCCGGGTCCGGCTGGGCGCTGACTTTGGCGCCGGGAGCCAGCGCGAGTTGTCCGCTGGTCACCACGGTCTCGCCAGGCTGCAAACCCTCGGAAATGACCACCAGATCACCCTGGCGTTGACCCACCGTGACCGCGCGCTGATCCAGCGTGCTGTCCGGCTTCACCACGAAAACAAACGGCCCCCGCTGGCTGATTTGCACGGTCTGGGTCGGCACGAGCCGGGCATCCTTGAGCGTGTCCAGAATCAGCCGCACGCGAACGAATGCCCCCGGCAGGAGCAGGTGGTCCGGGTTGGGGGTGACGCCGCGCGCCTTGATCGTCCCGGCGCCGGATTGAACCGTGGTGTCCAGAAAATAAAGGTCGCCCAGTCGCGGCGGCGCTTTGTCATCGGGCAGATTGGTTTCGATCTTCAAGTTACCCTTCGGCTGGTATTTGCGCACCTGCGCGAGATCGTTCTCGGCGATGGTGAAATCCGTGTAAATCGGGTCGAGTTTCTGGATGGTCAGCAGGATGGAAGTCCCCGAATTGGCGCTGACCACGTTGCCCACGTCGACCATGCGCAGCCCCGCGCGTCCATCGATGGGCGATTTGATCGCGCAGTAGTCCAGATTCACCTGCGCGGCGGCGAGGGCCGCCTGCGCGGACTCGATTTGCGCGTCGTCCGTGGTGACGGTGGTCTTCGCCGTGTCGAAATCCTGCGGGGCGATGACCTTTTTGGCCTGGAGGTCCTGTGCACGCTGAAAATTGATCTGGTCGAGCTTGAGTCTCGCCCGGGCTTGGTCGAGCGCGCCCTTGGCTTGGTCGAGCGCGGCCTGGTAGGGGCGGGGATCGATGGTGAAAAGCGGTTCGCCCTTTTTCACGTCCGCGCCGTCGGCAAAATGTCGCTCGGTGATCTGGCCGGTCACCTGCGCCTGAATAGACACAGTTTCCTGCGCGGCGCAGGTGCCGATTTCATCCACGTACAGCGGCGAGTCCCGTGCAATGACCTTGGCCGTGGTGACGAGGCGAGGGGGAGGAGCGGGGCTTTTCGACGCATCGGGACTCTTGCCGCAGCCGGCGAGAAAAATCGCGGCGGCTGCGAGCAGGGCGCGGGAAGGGGTCGGCATCGGGGGAGTAGACTCAAACTCGGCGCAAACGTTCAACCGCTTGCGCCAACGAGGCCGGATCGACCACCGAAATGATTTCCGTGCCCTTGCGGATGCGGTTGACCATGCCGGCGAGCTTGTCGTCTGGTCCAAGTTCGAGCAGCAGCGTGCAACCGAGCGTATCAATCATGTATTCGACCGATTGCGCCCAGCAAACCGTGCCGGTGACCTGATCCGCGAGCGTGCGGCGGATATCGTCAAACCCCCCCACCGGGCGGGCATCGACGTTCGAGATCACGGGGAAAATCGGTTTCTGAAAGATGGTGTGCATCAACTCGTTGCCGAGCTTGAGATAGGCCGGTTCCATCAAGCGCGAATGGTAAGCGCCCGCCACGTTGAGCGGCACGATCTTGCGCACGCCCGCCTCCCTGGCCATCGCGATGGCCAAGGCGATGCGCTCCTGCTCGCCGCTGATGACCACCTGGCCCGGCGCGTTGAGGTTGGCGATGTCCACGTCCATGTCGGCGGCGAACCCGCGCACGACGTTTTCCTCCGCGCCGATGACGGCCGCCATCGCGCCGGTCGTCTGCTGGCAGGCTTCCTCCATGAAGCGCCCGCGTGCTTCCACGAGCTTCAGGCCGGTGCTGAAATCAAACGTGCCCGCCGCCGCGTGCGCCGTAAACTCTCCCAGCGAGAGGCCGGCAGCTGCCGTGACGGGAAAATCGCCCGCTTCGGCGCGCAGGGCGGCCAGGGTGGCGAGGCCGTGCACGAAAAGCGCGGGCTGGCAGTTACCCGTGAAAGTGAGTTCTTCGAGGGGTCCCTCGAAGGCAAGTTTCGTCAGTGGACGGTTGAGGATGGTGTCCGCCTGGGCGAACAAAGCGGCGGCGGCGGGGGAGTGGGCGCACAGTTCGCGGCCCATGCCGACGGCCTGCGAACCCTGCCCCGAAAAGAGGAGTCCAATGTGATCTGCCATCATGGACTAAAAAAGAGTTTGAGCTTTTGTCAAAACGAGTCATACTTTTCGGCCCTATGCCAAAGTCCGTCGCCCGCCGCAAAACCAAGAAGTCCGCCGCCAAACGTTTCAAGATCACGGGCACGGGCAAAATTCTTTTCTCGCACAGCTCCCGCCGCCACATCTTGCAAAGCAAGAGCGCCAAGCGCAAGCGCCAGCTGGCCAAGCGCGGCGTGGTCCACAAGACCGACATGAAGCGGATCAAGGACTGCCTGCCCTTCGCCTAATTTTTTCGACCGAGTTTTGTTTTAACTGATTTTCAGCCATGCCAAGAGCCACCAACGCCCCAGCCAGCCGCGAGCGTCGCAAGCGGGTCCTCGATCAAGCCAGCGGATACCGCGGCCGCCGTTCCAAGCTTTTCCGTTACGCGAAAGACGCGACGATGAAGGGCAAATACTGGTCCTACCGCGACCGCAAGACGCGCAAGCGCAACTTCCGGATGCTCTGGATCGCCCGCGTCAACGCGGCGGCCCGCGCCAACGGCCTGACCTACAGCCGTTTCATGGAGGGCGTCAAAGCTGCCGGGATCGACCTCGACCGCAAGGTGCTTTCCGACTTGGCCATCACCGAAGAGGCGACCTTCCAGGCCATCGTCGCCAAGGCCGTTGACGCGCTGAAGAGCAAATCTCAGGCGGCCTGATCCTCTCCCTTCCCTTTATCGCGCCGCCAGGTTTGCCCCCCGCGAACCAGACGGCGCGGTTTTTTTGCCGTGATCGAGGAACTCGAATCTCTTTCGACGCAAGCGCAAGCGGACGTCACCGCCGCTGGTGACGCCGCCGCGCTGGAAGCGGTGCGCATCAAATACTTCGGTCGCCAGGGAACGCTCGCCCAGCTTGGCGAGCGGATGAAAAGCGTTTCCAAGGAGGAGCGTCCGCTCGTGGGCCGACGGCTCAACGAGGTGCGCCAGGCGCTGACCAGCGCGCTGGACGCCAAGGTAGGCCAACTCACCGCCGCGCAGGAATCCGATGCGCTGGCCGGGCTGGATCTCAGCCTGCCGGGCACCTTGGGGCTGCCTGCGGGCAGCTTGCATCCACTCACCCAACTACTTGATCGCGCGGTGCAGATTTTCCGCCGGATGGGGTTTGCCCTCGCGGACGGGCCGGACGTTGACGACGAATGGCACTGTTTTGACGCGCTCAACACGCCTGCCGACCATCCGGCTCGCAACGAACAGGATACGTTTTATTTGCCGGATGGCCGTCTTTTGCGGACCCACACGTCCACGGTGCAGATCCGCACCATGGAAACCCAGCCGCCCCCGGTGCGGATCATTGCCCCCGGCGCCGCTTACCGCCGCGACGAGGTCGATGCGACGCACCTCGCGCAGTTCAACCAACTCGAAGGGTTGTACGTCGACAGCGATGTGAGCTTGGCAGATTTGAAGGGCACGCTGGAGTTTTTCTTCCGCGAATTGTTCGGTCCCAAGACGGCGGTGCGTTTCCGGCCGCATTTCTTCCCGTTCACGGAGCCGAGCTTTGAGATCGACGTGAAGTCCGCAGCCCTCAAGGGCGGCAAATGGCTGGAAGTCGCGGGCTGCGGCATGGTCGACCCGGCGGTTTTTCAGGCGGTCAACACCGCGCGCGGCGACGAGGCTTACGATCCCGAGGGGGTGACGGGCTTCGCTTTCGGTTTCGGCCTGGACCGTCTGACGATGATCCTGACCGGTTTGCCCGACATGCGGATGCTCGTGGAAAACGACGTGCGCTTGCTCGGTCAGTTCCGCTGACCCGACCTCTGCCCGCATGAAACGTGATCGCGTGCTGGTGTTGATCCTGGCGGGCGGCGAGGGTGGCCGGCTGGGGGTTTTGACGGAGCGCCGCGCCAAGCCCGCCGTGCCGTTTGGCGGCAGTCTTCGGCTCATTGATTTTTCGCTCAGCAACTGCCTGCACAGCGGGCTGACCGACGTGTGGGTCATCGAGCAGTACCAACTGCATTCCCTCAACGACCACCTGGCCAACGGTCGCCCGTGGGACCTGGACCGCACCTACGGCGGATTGCAGGTATTGCCGCCCTACGTGGAGA
>CAXUHC010000121.1:7845-8616 GCA_964250705.1 uncultured Chthoniobacterales bacterium
GGGAACAGCGAAAAATCCGGCAAAAAACGCCAGGGCGGATTTGCCAAGGGAAACGCTGACGCCATCTACCGTCAGCGGAAGCTGATCCAGGAATTCGCGCCGGACCTGATCGTGGTGCTGAGCGCCGATCATGTTTACAAGCTCGATTATGGCGACGTGATCGAGCGGCACCGCGCTTGCGGAGCGGACGTGACGATGGTGACGACGACCGTCCCGCCGGGCGACGACGCCAGCCGGTACGGGGTAGTGCAAACCAACAGGGCGGGAAAGGTGACCGATTTCGCCTACAAACCCGAGCACCCGAGCGGCGACCAGATCACGGCGGAGATTTTTGTCTATGAGGCCGGGAAACTGCTCGAAACGATGGAGGAAATCGTTTCCGGCGGCGGCGAACTCAAGGACTACGGCGACGAGGTCTTGCCGCGTTTGGTGAAGGCGGGCAATGCCTGGGCGTTTCCGCTCCCCGGTTACTGGCGCGATGTGGGGACCCTGGAGAGCTACTGGCAGGCGCACATGGATCTGCTGGCGAGCGGGTCAAAACTGAACCTCGATCAGCCTGACTGGCCGATCCTGACTTACGGTTCGCAGCGGCTCCCGGCACGCCTACTGGCAAACGCGCGCGTCTCGGAAAGCCTGCTCGCACCGGGAACCACGGTGAACGGGACGGTGCGCAACTCGATCCTCGCACCGGATGTCGTGGTGGAGGAGGGCGCGCAGATCGAGGAATCGATCATTCTGCATGCGGCGACGATCCGGGCGGGGGCGCGGGTC
>CAXUHC010000121.1:8626-13447 GCA_964250705.1 uncultured Chthoniobacterales bacterium
TCGAGCGGTCCGCCTGGGCGAAAGGCCGGAACAGCCCGGCCGCTTGCCCGGGCGGGGGCGCGGGTCCATCGAGCCATCGTGGACGAGAAGGCGGTGATCGGTGCCGGGGCCAAGGTCGGCGGTACCAGTGATCTGACGGTGATCGGGAGTGGCGCGCGGATTGCGCCCGGCAAGACGGTTGACCCCGGCGAACAAGTTTCCCCGGAGTGAACTGCGACCGGCTGGCGCGGTGGTACCGGTGGCTGGAATACGCGGTGTTCGGCCGGGAGTTGGAACGGCGGCGGGAGTATTTTCTGCCGACGCTAGGTGAAACACGCCGGGCGTTGCTGCTGGGCGATGGCGACGGCAGATTTTCGGCGGCCCTTTTGCGCCGGCATCCGCTTATCCGGTTGGAATCCGTTGACAACAGCGCCGAGATGCTGCGGCTCGCCCGCCAGCGAGTGCTCGCGGATGGAAACTCGGGCAGAATGACTTACCAGCTTCTCGATGCCAGGGAATGGCAGCCAGGGGGATCACGTTACGATTTGATCGCGACACACTTTTTTCTGGATTGTTTCACCACGGATGATCTTGCCCCGCTGATCGCCCGGGTCGCCTCGGCGGCCACGCCGGATGCCCGGTGGATCGTGTCGGAGTTCCGTCAGCCGGATGCGGGGCTGGCGGCCTGGCGGGCAAAAATCTGGATTCGCGGGCTGTATTGGCTGTTTGGAATCACCACGTCATTGACGGTCAGGCGACTGCCGGATTACGCGGCCCTGCTGGAAAAACACGGGTTTCGCCGGGAGGAAAGGAATACCTCGCAATGGGGGCTGCTGGTGTCCGAGCACTGGCGGCGAGGCTCATTTTAGTTTGACGCCCCGGCGGGCGCGCCTTTACATTCCCGCACCCCGAAGTCATCGGAGCAGGCTCCCGCCGGAAAGCCTACGTTGGAATGACGCGATCCTCGCCGCAAGGCGAGGCACGGCGGTTCCGGCGCAGGCTTTTTATTTTTTATGGAAGATCAACTCGCTTATGTTCTCGTCACGCCGCATTCGATCCGCAAATCCCGCACGGGACCGATCCTTTCCCGGCTGATTTCCCGCAGCGGACTCGATTTGGTGGATGCCCGGATGTTCGCGCCCAGCCGGGAGTTGGCCGAAGCCTACGCGGCCACGGCGGTCACCGACGACGCCAATCCCCGCCACCGCGCGACCCAGGAGCTGATCGGCAAGTATATTCTCGACCACCTCGCCCCCGACGAGAAGGGCCGGAAGGCGCGCTGCCTCATGCTGGTGTTCAGCGGGCCCGACGCGGTCACGCGCATCATGAACGTGGTGGGCCACATCGTCCACGAGCGCACCAGCGCGGAGACGATCCGCGATACCTACGGTGACTACATCGCCGATGCGGCTGGCAACGTCACGTATTTCGAACCTGCCGTCCTGGCAGCTCCCAGCACGGCGGCGGTGGAAAGCGGGCTCAAACTTTGGGCTTCGCATTCCGATAAAGACGGTGGGTTACTCGAAAACGTGGTCCCGTTCCCGGCGGACGCCCAGGTGGAGAAAACCTTGGTGCTCATCAAGCCGGACAATTTCACCTTTCCCAACGCGCGGCCCGGCGGCGTGATCGACCTCTTCTCGCGCACCGGTCTGAACATCATCTGTTTCCGCGTTCTGCACATGAGCGTCGCGCAGGCGGAGGAATTTTACGGCCCGGTGCTCGCGGTGCTCGAAGACAAACTCAAGGAACCGAGCGGCAAAATGGCGAAACTCGCGCTCGAAAAGGAGATGGAATTTCCGATCAGCGCGGAAGTGGAGAAACAGCTCGGCGAACTGCTCGGGCCGATCAACGGCCGCAACAATTGGGAAACCATCGTGCAGTTCATGAGCGGCAAGCGGCCAGATCAGTGTAAATCGAACGCCGAAAAGCAGGAGCCGGGCAGCGAAAAATGCGTGGCCATCGTCTATCAGGGCGTGGATGCCGTGCGCAAAATCCGCGATGTGCTCGGGCCGACCGATCCCCGCAAGGCGCAAGCCGGCACGATCCGCAAGGAATTCGGCCAGACCATCATGATCAACGCGGCGCACGCCAGCGACGCCAAGGAGAACGCCGCGCGCGAGATGAAAATTATCCGCATCGAGGAAAATCACTTCCGCACCTTGATTGAAGAGGTGTATCGCGGTTAGTTCCCGGTTCCCGATTTTCACAATCCACTACCTTTCAGACCCCTTTATTGCCATGGAACTTTCCGAGCGAGCTACCAGTCTTTCGCCATCTCTCACCCTGTCCATCGACAGCAAGGCGAAGTCCATGATCGCCAGCGGCCAGGACGTGTGCGGCTTCGGCGCGGGCGAGCCCGATTTCGACACGCCCGAGCACATCAAAGCCGCGGCGATTGCGGCTCTCCAAGCCGGATTTACCAAGTATACCCCGAGCAGCGGTATTCCCGAACTGCGGCAGGCGATTTCCGACAAGTTCAAGGCGGACAACGGCTTGAACTACAAGGCGAGCCAGGTCATTGTGAGCAACGGTGCGAAGCACTCGTGCTTCAACGCGTTCCTGGCGACCTGCCAGCCGGGCGACGAGGTGCTCATTCCGTCGCCGTACTGGCTGAGCTACCCCGAGATGGTGCGTCTCGCGGGGGCGGAGCCAGTTTTCGTGCCGACCACCGAGGCCAACAACTGGAAGATGACCGCCGAGGACTTCCAGAACGCGATGACCCCGCGCACGAAAATGGTCATCATCAATTCGCCGGGTAACCCGACGGGCGCCGTTTATACCCGTCAAGAGTTGGAAGCGATTGCCGAAGTCGCCATCGACGAGGAAATCCTGATTCTCAGCGACGAGATTTACGAGAAACTGGTTTACGATGAGGTCGAGCACATCTCCATCGGCTCGCTCTCGCCGGAAGCGCACGATTTGACCATCACCATCAACGGGTTCAGCAAAGCCTACGCGATGACGGGCTGGCGGCTGGGTTACCTCGGTGCGCCGGAGGCGATTGCCAAGGCGATTGATTCGCTGCAAAGCCACAGCACTTCAAACCCGTCCTCATTTTCGCAGAAGGGTGCGCTCGCGGCTTTGCAAGGCGACCAACAGGCGGTTTCCGACATGTGTGACGAGTTCAACGTCCGGCGTGATTACATGTACGACCGGCTCACGAAAATCGCCAACGTGACGGTGTCCAAGCCATCGGGCGCGTTCTACATGCTGGTCAACATCGGCAAGCTCGGGCTGAACTCGACCAACTTCAGCGACCGTTTGCTGAGCAAGGCGGGGGTCGCGGTGGTGCCGGGCGTGGCGTTCGGCGACGACCGGACAATCCGTCTGAGCTACGCGACCAGCCTAGACGTGATCAAGCGCGGACTGGATCGCTTCGAGGATTTTTGTCGCAGCGTGTAGTTCGAAAAGGCAGGGACGGTTCTTCGAGCCGCTCCCTGTTTGACCGCACGCCTGAAGCTGCAAACCTCAGGGACCGCCCGGGGAGCGGTCCCTGAGGTTTCTACGTGAAGCTGAGGTTTTGCACTCCGGCGGCCGCAGCCGCGTTGAGCACGCTGATGATCCGATCCTGACGGGTTTCCGGTGCGGGCTGGATGATCACAGGGATCTTCTTGCCGTACCCCATCAACTCCTTGAGATGCTCCCGGGTAAGCGGTAAATCCGGGCTGGTGGCCGGATCGTACGAGTTGCCGTTGATCTCGACCGTTCCGTCCGCGCCGATGGACACGATAATCGGCTCCAGCGGCAGTTCACTGGCAGTCGCGGCTGTGCCGCTGGGCAGGTTGATGCTCAACTCCTTCTCGGCCACTTGCATGCCAGCCGAAGCCATGAAGAAGAGCATCAACACGAACACCACGTCCACCATGGGTGCGATCTGAAACCCGATATCGCCGTCTTCTGAACCTACGGAACCAGCCATATGGAGAAAGGATGAAGGATGAAGACCGAAGGATGAAGGCGGAACTTACAACGACGCGACCTGGGGTTTAGGCGCTTCCTTATCGACCACGGAAAAAGTGACGTTTCTGATCTGCGCCTGCCCGATGGCAACCATCACCGCGCGGGTAAAATCGTATCGCGTTTGTTTGTCCGCGCGGATCAGGACACGGAGCGCGGGATTAGCCTTGGCACGTTCCGCCAGCATCGGAGATAGGTCTGCCGGGTTCGCGTAGTTACGCTCATCCACCGTGATCGTGCCAGCATCGTTGGCCACCAGCCAGGCGATGTTGACGATCACTTGGCCCTTATTTTTTGACGCGGCGTTGCCGTCCGCCGCGATGGGAAGCTCGATGTTCTTTGTCGATTGCAGCACTTCCGTGGAACTGATCGACATGAAGAATACGAGCAACACGAGTAGCACGTCGATCATCGGCGCGATTTGGAAGTCCGGATCTTCCTCCGGCATCTCGCGGACGAGATTTTTACGGCTCCGGCGCTTGGCTTTGTCGCGGCGTTCGCTCATGGCTGGGAAGACGCCGATGCTACTGCTTCCAAGCCAGCGTAGCACCGCACTGCGGGCACGGGGTCTGACCGGCGCTGATCGCCGCGTTGCAAACCGGGCAATTCGTCGTCAGAGACATCGAAACGTTACGCATATCCCCCTCGCCGGCAGCCGGGGCGCCCTCGCCCGCGCTGAAGTTTTCGCCGATGCGGACTCCCTGGAGTTCTTCGAAAGGCACATCTTCGACGAGGGAGTTGAGCCGGTCCTCGGCGTTGACAATCGCCATCTGGGCCCGGTTGCGGAAAACATAGTAGCTGACGAACGCCGGGATGGCGATGAACAACCCGCTCGCCGTAGCTAGGAGAACCTCGCCGATGCTGCTCGCCAGCGCCCGCGGATCG
>CAXUHC010000122.1:0-10965 GCA_964250705.1 uncultured Chthoniobacterales bacterium
GGACGCAAACCCTCGAACGGCTCGACGCTGCCTTGGCGGCGCAACCGGCCTGGTCAAGCCTGCCGCTCGTCGTGTCACGCAGCGAGCGACGCCACGGCCAGCCCGCCAGCGGGGGCGATGCCTGCATGGAGCGTCTGGCCGCGCACCAGGGCGTGATCTCGCTCCAACGTCCGCTGCCGGTGGCAACCCTCGTCTCGGTCATGCAAGCGGCCCTCGCCAATCGCCGCCGACAGTACCAAGTGCGCGACCTCCTGGCGGAGTTGGCGGCGTTGAACGCCGACCTGGAAAAACAGGTGGAGGAACGCACGGCTGTTGCGGTTCAACGGGCTGAGCAACTCCGTGAAGTGTCGGGTGAACTGCTGCTGGCCGAGGAACGCGAGCAACGCCGCTTTGCCGAGCTTTTGCATGATGATTTGCAGCAACTCTTGATGGCGGCCTCTCTGAACGTCCAGGTGCTGCTCATGGCCAAGGACGCCGCCAAGAAAGACGAATTTGCCCGCGACATTGCGGAAATTCTGGACCGCTCGGGCAAAGCGACTCGCCTGCTGACGGTCGAACTCAGCGCGCCGGTGCTCTACGAACGCGGCTTGGCCGGGGCACTCGGGTGGCTGGCGGGGGAAATGACCAAGCAACACGGGGTCGAAGTGACGGTCCACGCCAACGCCGCCGATGATCCGAGCGCCGCCGATCTGCGGGTGTTCTTCTTCCGGGCCGTGCGGGAGCTTGTGCTGAACGCGGTTAAATACGGCCAGGGCAGCGCGGTCGCCGTCACGATGAGCCGGGATGAACGCAATGTCTTGCGGGTCGTGGTGGCGGACGAAGGGCCGGGCTTCGATCCGGCGGCACTTGCCACGCGTGACTTTGGCCGCGGCGGTTTTGGTCTGGCGAACATCCGCCACCGGGCGGCTTTGTTGGGCGGAGAGCTACGCATCGACAGCGCGCTTGGCAAAGGCACGCGCATGACGCTCCTGGCTCCCTTTTAGCTTCAAGCAGCGGCAACCGGCGTAGCACTCCGTGCCGGGGCTACGTCCAGAGCGTCCTTCAAGTCTCCGGGTGGAAACGGCTTGAACAGGTGCAGCGCAAACCCCGCCGCGATGCTCCGGGCTACGTCCTCGCCCAAATTAAAGACGCTCATAGCGATGGCATACGGCGGGCGATGGCCGCTCGCCTCCATCTGCGGTAGCAGATCCCAGCCGCTGCCATCGGGCAAGCCAATGTCGCAGAGCAGCACGTCGTAGGATTGCTCGCCTGCCGCGTGCAAGGCGGAAGCCATGTCCTCGACAAATTGAGCGTCGTAGCCCAACGCTCCGACGAAAGCCTGCAACGCCCAACGAAGGTCGCTGTGGTCCTCGACCACCAGCAAACGCAATGGCCGCGTTCCGTCCGCGCCTTCGCTCGGACGGTGGCTTTGTCGATCTGTTTCCATACACAAAAGACCCTATTCGCTTGTTTGGCGTGCGAGAGGATGCACAAGGAACGCCTGCTTATCCCGTCGTGGAAATCCACTACCCAAAAGAACGTCAGGAGGGACGCACCATCACGGGCAGACGGACTTCAAAGCGCGTGCCTTGTCCCGGCGCACTGTGCAGCGAAATTTTTCCCTCCAAGCGTTCAACCAGTTGCTTGCAGATGGACAACCCTAAACCCGTGCCGGGCAGGTGCGCCGTGGCAGGCACCCGGTAGTATTCCTCGAAAATGCGTCCCGCTTCCTCCGGGGTCATGCCGCAGCCGGAGTCCTCGACAATAAAACTCCAGTGCTCTCCGTTGGGAGGTTTTACCTCCAACTGCACCCAGCCTGCCGACGTGTACTTGATGGCGTTGCCGAGCAAGTTGGCGACGATTTGCCTGACCTTTGACTCGTCCACGATCACGTCGTGCCAGTCAGGGTACGGCTCGACCCGGAACTCCAAGCCTTTTTTCGCCGCTGCCGGGCGGAACGATGCAGCCATGTCCGCAAGCAACCGACCGGGGCTGAGCAACGCAGCCCGCAACGGTTCGCGCCCGTCCATCAGAGAAGAGTAGCTGAGCAACTGCCCGGCCAAGTCGTCCATGTCGCTGACGTTGCGCCGCAAGATCGAGCACGCCCCCGCGCGCGCCGCGCTGTCCTCGTGCTCCTCGTCGAGCAACTGCGTGGCCGCGCTGATGGACCCGAGCGTGTTACGCAGATCATGGGCCAGCGTGCGCGTGAGCCGCAGGCGCGAGTCCGCCAGTTGCTCGAAGTGGATTTTCGCGGCGCGCAGCTCCCGCTGGCTGGCATCGGTGGCCTCTCTCTGTTGCCGCATGAACTCCTGGGTGGCCTGCCGGGAAACATCGTCCAGAAATCCATGCACGGTGCGTTGGGCCATCGTGCAGGCTGGCGGGTCTAGTCTGAAATCGCCCGCCTCGAAAACGGCAAGATGGTCGATGAGCAGCGTGCGCAGGGTCGCCAAGCCGCCCAGCATTTCGTCCAGCGCGAAGCCTTGTTCCCAGCGGCAAACGGCGTGCTCGCGCGCGTGCTGGCCTACCTGAGCTTCAAGGCGGTCAAAGGATGGCGGGGCCTGCCGCAAGCGTTCGATGAGGTCATCAAAGAGTGATGGCAAATGATCGAGCAAGGAAGATTCGGCCTTGGCCCGAACGCTGGCGTTGGCTTCCGTCACCGCCGCCCACTGAAGGAGGACGAGTTCCCGGCGGGCGTTTAGCCAGTCCGCCAAGACAGCAAACCGGGGCCTGAAATCCCAATGGATGATGTGTTCCCCCTGCGTTCCATCATGGCCGCTTGCACCTGGGTTCAACATGGAAGTTTGGGAAGAAGTCATGGCGTCGATCCAGCCGCCGAGGCTGAACTAAAAAACCAAAACCTGCCATCGGGTGAAGCCCGGTTTTCAAGCCCTGGGGAACCCCTGTGAGGGCGGGAAAATCGTCCATTGGACGCTGGGGCCGCATGACTCATATTTCGATGCTTTTCTGAACCGAACATTTGCCAGCCGCCGGACTCTTTTTTTCTCGATAAAGCATGAGAAACCCCGGTTTCGACCCGCACAGTCCACAATCATTCGCCTGACCGTTTTTCGGTGGAAATGGCCACACACAAAGCCAAGCGAATCGCTGGCCGGGGGCGAATAAGATAGGCAATCGTTCCGCGTTTTATGGCAGAGCCACCGCTACCCCGCGCCCCGCGCATCATCGTGGCCGATGACCACCAATGGATCAGGCAGGCTCTGGTCCGCATGGTCATCGAGACGTTGCCCACGGCGGAGATTATCGAGGCAGCCGATGGCCTGGAAGCTCTCCAGGCATACCAGCAAGGCGGAGCCGACTTCCTGGTGACTGACCATCAAATGCCCCGCATGGATGGCATGACGCTCGTCCGTCGTGTGCGTGAAACAGCGCCAAACCTGCCAACATTGATGGTGTCGGTCAACGCCGACGCAAGGACCGATGCGCTCGCAGCGGGCGCTACTTGGTTCTTGAGCAAGGAAGAAATCGGCGCGCGCCTGCCCGAGTTGCTACGCGGCCATGCCAGTTCTTCCTCCGCCGAAAGCTAGCCCTTTTTGCCGCTATTGCTTCGCGTGTTGGCCCGCCTGTGCTGCCGAGACGCATGAACACTGGCAGAGCTTACTACAAGCATTCGGTGAATCATCAAAGAGCGGTGGCAGATGCCGGGGGGTGCATGTCTTGACCCTCGACGTTCCTCCTCCTAATCCGACCCTTTGCCCTCCAACGAGCTTTTGTTTTCTTGACCTGAGCGACTGAAACCTCTGGCTCTCGCTTGGCAGACGTTCACCGCGAAAAAGCAGTCCTCGTCTGCGTCACGGAACGATTTAGTTGCCCCTTTTGCCCTTGGTCCGCCTATAAAGAAGGACGGCGGAGTTTCCAGGTGGAAGTTGTTTCCCTACCAATGGCTGACTTGCTTGCTTCTATCACTCGTGCGCCTGGCTCCTTGCCACCCGTGGCGGAGTCGTTGTTTTCACTGGCTCCCCTACATTTGCCCAACCATCGGCGGGTACGTTACCTGGGCGACGATCTTTGCGTTTCCCTTGGCCAACTGGCCGCACGCGACCAAACTTTGGTGGGAAAGCTCTACGCTGCCCTTTCCGAACTGCTCTCTGCCATCGCGGACCCCGCGACCGACGACACCCGCAAATGGCAGGCCGTGGTGCGCTGGGCGCAACCGCAGGCTTTGGATCGGTTGATCGACGGCGTGCAGGAACTCGGGGGGGCCTCCCACTCCCAAGGTTCCAACGAACAAATTGCCAAGACGATCCACGACCTGCGCGGGGGGAGCTTGAGCGCGCTGCTGGGTCGCCTGCAACTGCTCACCCGGCTGCCACACAATGAGAAGGAACTGGCCGCCCTTTTCGTGCTCGCACGCGACCACCTCAAGATCATGCGTAACGCGGTCGCGGGTCTGGACGACCCGCGCCGGGAGGCCGACCGCACTCCGAAAAGCCATGCCATGAGCCTGATGCTCGAAAAGTGGCACGATTCGATTGTTGGCCCAAAGTGGCAGGAGCGGCCCGTCCGCATGAACGTGGATTGCCGTTACGACGGAGCGTTGACGGAGTGCTGTCTGGAAAGTGCCGCGATTGACCGCATTTTCTACAACTTGGCGAACAACGCCTGCCGCCATGCGGCGGGCGAACGCATCGACTTGGCAATCTTCCCGCTCCCGGAGCCGCCGGGCGAGTGCATTCGTTTTGTGCTCTCCAACGAAGTCAACGCTCAGGATGCGGATTACGTTCGTGCGTTGGTCCAGGGAGGCGGGGCTGATAGCGTGGACCGTGGCAGTGGAGCGAGCATCTTCACGCTCTTTGAACCGGAAGTTTCCTCCACCGGCTCAGGTTTCGGGCTGGTCGTCGTGGCAGAATTCGTAGCGGGTGCATTTGGATTGCGTGACCGGGCGCAAGCTCTGCGCGAGCGGTACGTCGGGGCTGTCCTTGAGGGCAGTACGTTTCGGGTGTGGTTCCACTGGCCGATGGCGAGCAACGCGCACCCGCAGAAGCTCGATGACTTTCATCGGCCTGAGCAAAGTTTGAGTGAGGCTTGATGGCGTAGTATCAAAGCTCGTCGCCTGCGCGGACGTGGAACCGCTCACACAGATTTGTAAGTGCTATCTGCGCGTTGTGGAGGTGGCTGCGTCGGAACTTTGATCCCCTCCGGGTGCTCGGCCTTCTGTGCGACTAACGCGGCAAGGAAGGATGGGGGGACTAATTCCTTTCCGGCTTTTTGGCGCTCCCAACCAACCGCTGCTGCCAACCAAAGCCACGGCCAGCTTGCGGCAACGTGTCCGATCTGCTCCGGGGTCCAGCCGAACCCCACAAGCGCCATCGCAAACTGCAAGATGGAATGGTGATGTTCCAGGCAGATGGCCTCTGCCACGCTCGCATCAAGGGCGGGCAGGTCTGCCCCTTCAATGGGCAGCTTCAACGGTTCCTCTGCCTTATCTGACATGGTTTTTCTTGCGTGGTGCTGGGCTGGTCATCGCCGGAATCACATGCGGCTAACGATTCTCTTTACCTGCGTAAGATGCCACCGGGCCGCCGTGCGTGGTCGCAACGCCGGGTCCTGCTCGGCGCGGGTATTGAGTTCGGCGGCGACGGCTGCAAAGCTCAATCGCTCGCCACCAATGGGCTTGCGCCGGAGTTGGCGAACGAGGTCCACCACGGCGCTCTCGCGCTCGGCGTGGGCCTGATGCTCGCCGTAGGGTTTTCGCCCCTCGCACCGGCCCGCCTTTTGGCGCTTGGCCTCTCGCGCCTTTCGCAATTTGATCACGAGCCGGTCTTTCTCCAGTTGGTTGAACACTCCCTGGATTTGCAGCAACGCTTTGCGGGTTGGATCGGTGAGGAAGGCATCGCAGACGTTTTCCCCGGTGTTGGCCGCGAAAAGCAAAACGCCGGCGTCGATGCAGCGTTTGATGAGGACGGACTGGATGATTACGTCGCGCGCCAGCCGGTCGAGAGATTCAATGACGATCACGGCGGCGGGCTGGATCGGCGCGGCGGTCGGGGCTTTAGTGCTCTCTACCTCTTGGCTCGGCTGGCCTTGGCTGACGCTCTGGCGAATGTCCAGGATCATGCGTTCCCATTCTGGCCGGTCCGCCTCGGTGCCAGTGTGGGCATCCCGGTAAACGGCGGTGATGGGTCGGCGGTGTTCCTTGGCCCACGCACGGCAAGCAGCCTCCTGGCGTTCAAAGCCGTGGCGGTGCTCCAAAGCCTGTCCTTGGCTGGAAACTCGAAGGTAGGCGACGGCAACCGCGTCCGTGGGCGGTTTTTCGGATGCTCTGTGCCTGCTCATTCCCTCATTCGTAGCAGGTTATCAGACAGTTTGGGCACAAATTCTGAAGGAATAAGTGTTCAGCATGAATCATGACGCAAACCGCGATGCATCTATCATTCGTAGAGCAGCTTACGATTTTCAATTAATCAGCATCCCGCAAATCTGCGAAAGTGGATGATCGGCCTACTTCGTAGTGGCCTCCAAAGTTACAAGAGAGACCTTCGCACTTCTGCACCTTTGATGTTTGCCTAGCCATCGGTGGCCACTGTTAACCCGCAGGCTGCATCCATGGAGGCCGAAAAGAAAATACTCCGCCACGTTACATTTGTAGTAGACACGAACACTACAAGCGTAGTATTTAGGACACATGAAGCAAAGTGGCGTTCCTCGCATCTCCGAAGCCGAGTGGGAAATCCTGAGCATCCTCTGGAAAAAAGCTCCACTGACCGCCGCACAGGTCTTCGCCGCACGGCCTGACCCGGCGTGGAAGCTCAACACGGTGCGCACGTTCCTCGCCCGCCTGGAGAAAAAAGGCGTTATCCGCGCGGAGGAGGGTTCGCAGGCGGCCAAGCAGTTCTGGCCGACCGTCAGCCGTGAGGCGTGCGTGCGCCAGGAAAGCGACTCCTTCCTTGCGCGGGTCTTCGAGGGAGGCGCGGCGGCGCTGCTGCTGCACTTCGCCAAGAGCAAGCGGCTGAGCGCCTCGGAATTATCCGAACTCGAAAACATCCTGGCTCAGAAGCGAAAGGAGAAAAAGTAAATGAGCGCCGTTGATCCTCTCGTCCCTTTGCTCACCGCCGCGTTCCGCGCCGTCCTACAAGCCTCCTGGCAGGGGGCTTTGGCCATCGTGCTGGTGTTGATCGTGCGCCGGGTACTCGGCACCCGGGTACCCGCGCGCTGGCACTACCTGCTCTGGTTCCTAGTGCTGGTGCGCCTGTTCGCGCCCACTTCTATGCTTCCCCGCAGTCCTGCCAGTTTGGAGAACATCTCGGCGGTGGCTCGTCCTTTCGACCGCCAGCAGCTGCCCTCGGCGGATCAGGAAGCCTTTGGAAAAGTGACTGTGGTACTGACGCCCACTCTACCCGCGCCGCCTCGCGTCACATCGCCCAAACCACCTTCGGCGGCGGTTCCCGCCGCGATCCGCTCTCCCTGGTCGTGGCAGGCGTTTGCCGCGCTGGCGTGGCTCGTCGGGGTTGTCTCCCTCGGATTCTGGTTGGTGGCTTGCTCGCTGAGTCTTCGCCGCCGGGTGCATCGGGAAACGGTCCCGGCAAACGCCGAACTCTCGGCACTCTGGCAAACGTGCTGCCAGCGTTGGCTGCGTCGGCCCGCCCCACCAGTGCTGACGGCGGCTTGGGTGCAGTCACCGGCTCTGCTGGGATGGTGGCGGCCCACGCTGCTGCTTCCCCGGCAAACGGCGGACTCTTTCTCGACGCAGGATTGGGAACACGTCTTCGCCCACGAGATCGCCCACCTGCGCTGGCGCGACCACTGGACGCAGTTGCTCCTGCTGGCGGCGTGGTGCGTCCATTGGTTCAACCCGGTCGTGTGGCTGGGCCTGCGCCGCCTGCGCGCTGACCGGGAACTGGCCGCCGACGAATGGGCGTTGCTGCGTTTACGGGGTGACCGTGCGCTGGCTTACGGCGAGACACTTTTCAAGACGCTGGCACACCGTCCTACCAGCCTCGCTTTCCAGCCTGGGATGGTCGGCATCAGCGAGGACGGCGCGCAAATGAAGCAGCGTCTGCGCCGCATCGCGGCGTTCCTACCCCAACGACGTTTCGTTGGGTCCCTGGCGGGCTTCGCAGTCGTGATCGCACTAGGCACAGTGGTGCTGGGACAAGGCTCCCCCGCTCCAGCGGTTCCTCCGCCTTCCAAGGAACCCGTTGCTCAGCCTGCCGCCACACCCGCAGTGCCGTCCGTGGAAACTTTGGCGACCGAGGCGCAGAAATTCTCTGACGCGCTGCTCGACGCCGCGCGCGCGGGCGACGCCGCGAAGGTAAGCAATCTAATCGATTCCTCCCAGACGCCACGCGCGGCGAAGTTCAGCGAAAGCACGGCCACGGCCATGCTCGACGACCTCGTCCGTCGGCGGGAACTGACGGCATTCACGGTGCTGCACGACAAACTCAAGCAAACCAACTATGGCAAGGACTGGAAACCCGATGACGGTCTCCTCGTTGCCTTGGTCAAAGACGGGCGCACCGACTTCCTGGATTTCTTACTCGCCCGCCGCTTCGACCTCGCCCGCCTGAAGACTCTGGCCGCTGCCGCCGACAGGCCGACCGCCGATTGGATCACGCGCCGCGTGGTGGAGGTCACTAAGCAGCGCGCTGATCTGGAGGCGCTTGAAAAGGCGGCGGAGAACAACGACCTGCCAGCCATGGGGCGACTCGTGGACGGAGGCGCGGATGTCAACGGCGTCGGTCAGGATGACAACACACCACTGCTGCGTGCGGTGTCCAAAGACCGCCTGGAAGCTGCGCAGTGGTTACTCGACCACGGCGCGCAGGTAGACAAGCCACGCTTTCCCGGCTGGAACTACACGCCGCTGTGCTTGGTCAATTCCGTGCCGATGGCCGAACTGCTCAAGAAAAACGGCGCGAACCTTCACGCCAAACTGTGGCGGCGAGATGTGAACATCCTCTTTTACGTCGCCATGTTCGGCAAGGCGGAGGTGGTGCAATGGTTTCTCCAGCAGGGCCTTGATCCCAAGATGATTGGCGACAACAACGAAAATCTTCTCTTCAATTTGAAGGACGGGCAAACCGCCCGGTTGCTGCTCGAAGTGGGCGTCGATCCGAACCAAGTCAACAATTTCGGGGCAACGCCGATTTGTTCGGCGGGCAGCGCCGAGGTTGCACAGGCGCTTATCGAGCATGGCGCGAGGGTCACGGGCTTCAAGGAACCGCTGCTGCCGCGCATGATCCAATTCGGTTCGGGAGAGGCTGTAGAGGCGGCGCTCAAAGCTGGGGCGGATCGCGACCCGGAGATGCTCCAAGATGTGCTCATTGGAGCCGCCCACATGGACCGCAGTGACATCGCACAGGTGCTAATCCGGTACGGTGCTAAACCGAATGAAATCAGCTTCTGGAACCGCGAACACAACATGAGAGACTTGCCGTTGGAAGTGTGCTGCATCTTCGGCAACGTGAAGACGGCCAAGGTGTTGCTGGCGGCGGGCGCGGACCCGAACGCGCAGGTGCCATCGGGTCCGGGGCCAATGCTCAAGATCGCTCTGCGCAACGGTTACAAGGAACTCGCCATCCTGCTGCGTCAGGCGGGGGCGCGCGGCGTGTCGGACTTGGCGTTCGCCATTGCCATGCACGACCAAGCGGGCGTCACGGCACTGCTGGCAAACGCCCCTACCTACGCGGAAAACCCAACATTCTGGGCGGACGCCCTGTCCAGTGCCGCCCGCGTCGGCGACGTGGCCACCGTGCGCGCGGCCTTGGCGAAAGGCGCGCCGATGACGCTGGAGCAATCTGCGCACGAAGAAGATGCCTATTCCGCCGCTTGCTGGGAAGGACAAGACGAGGCTCTGGCCGTGCTGCTTGCCACTCGCAAACCCGGCGACGATCCCAAAGAACTACGTGAGGCGCTCTGGGGCGCGGTGTGGAACGACCATCCTTACGGGAATCAGCGTTCCGTCGAGCACTTCGAGCGGTGCGTGCGGATGCTACTGGACGCTGGGGCACCGGTTAACGGCGACGACGGGCAGCACCATGAAAAGAACCTCGTTAGCAGCGCCGTCTTCTCGCGCAATCCCGGCGGCAATCCTGCCGTCATGGAGATGCTCGTGCGCGCGGGGGCCGATCCGAACCCGGTGGTGGGAACCGAGAAGAACCCGCAGGCGCATTTGCTCGACGCGGTGCAGGAAGCCTGTGCGAAAGGGTACTGTTCGACGCCGGTGGCCGAGACCCTCATCAAGTTGAACCATCTCGTCCCGCCCGCATCCGATGGCGAGCTTGCCCACCCACCTCCCCCAGACAGCGACAGCCACGCAGAGAAGCCGCCGGCGATGTTCGGCCATGACATCAGCGTCACCGGAAAGGTGTCCATGGCTGACGGCACGCCGCTCAGCAGCGAGGAGATTGTTGCCACGGCTTATTCGTTCCGGGGCACGGGTGGATTCATGGTGTCTCCCCAACGTACGGAGGACGGATCATTTCCCTTGTATTTGGATGAACACACCACCCGCGTCACTGTGGCCGTGGCACAAAAGGGATGCGCGGTAGCCTTTGCGGGCCCTTTCGACGCCGCGCACATGGACCAACTCAGCCACCTCCACGTCAAGCTGACCCGTGGATATACGGCGAGCGTGCAAGTGGTGGACCAAGCAGACCATCCTGTCGCCGGGGCGCGTTTACGTCCCTACTATGCCTGTCCATCCAACGCCGAACTTCCTCTTGAGGAAACCACGACGGATGCCAGTGGCAGCGCGGCCATCGACCACATCGGGGAAGCACCACTGAATATCCGCGTCCAAGCAGACGGCTTCCAGGCTGACGAGCTAACCGAACTTCACCTCGACCCCGCCAAGCCCCATCGCTGGATACTCCAGCCCACGCCGCCTCTGCACGGAGTGGTTGTTGCCGCCGCTACCAGGCAGGCTATCGCTGGGGCAGTCGTCAAGCTGGCGGGCGTGCGCGGTCCCCACAACGAAACCCACTACGATCCGAGGCAGGCTCCCGTGCTGACGAACGCCGACGCGCA
>CAXUHC010000122.1:10981-13442 GCA_964250705.1 uncultured Chthoniobacterales bacterium
CTGCGCCCGGACAGCCGTTACTACCTCTTCGTGGAAGCCCCCGGCTACAGCGGCGCGTACCTGCGCGAGGTCAAACTCGCGCCGGATGAGATGAACGTCGTCTTGGGTCCAGAACTGCTGATTCGAGGCAAGCTCATCCACATTCCCACTTCGGTGATTTATCAAGGCAAAGTACATTTGCAGTACAGCCAGTCGTTCGACTTTGGCGACAACACCTCCGGCGCGGCTTCCCAAATCGTGGATGTGCAACCGGTCAACGACGAGGCGGATTTCGTCGTGGGTCCCTTCTACAAGGTGTCTGGCGGCCCCGCCCTGCCCGAGAACGCCCCCGTTTGGGAAAGGAAAACGGTTGGCCTCTACGTGGGTTCTTGGGGACGTGCATCGTTTAGCATCGATGAGTTGCCAATCTCCAACTTCGTTTATGATTTGGCACGCAAGACGAACGACCGCATCCCACAGGAATCTGACGCGGCAGCCACGCCAGCGAACGCGGAAGGTAACGCCACACCACGCAGAGAACCTTCGCCTGCTGCTTTGTCATTGGGTCCAGCTACTCAAGCAAACCCCATAACGCCGTCGGCTTCTTCGTCGCCCACCCACAACTTGACTGGATTGGCACTAACACCTGACAACCAGACCGTGGCTGATGCTACCGTCACGATCATTGTTCAAGATGGGGAAAACTGGAGATCGTGGCACACCCAGACAGACACGCAAGGCACCTTCCGGTTTGACGAACTGCCGGGCAAAGCTGGAGGGGGACAAGTGATGCAGGTACTAGCCCAGAAGGCAGGAAGCGGGCTTGGCTTGGCCTACTATTACGACTCTCCTACTAACCTGGCGGTTCATCTCAACCGCCCCGCGCAATTAGCGATACAAGCGATGATGCCTGATGGGCAACCCGTTGCCGGCCTGAAATTGTGGATCAAATGGCTGGGTTGGATGGGCTACAACGGCCCAATGGCCGAATTGAATGATGATCTTCTGAGTGCAAGCACCGACCAAAACGGTCGTTGTGTGTTCACCGACCTTCCTGCGAACGCCTCACTCATGTTGACGCACGCGGACGAGCGTTACGCACGACCCGGTGGCACCAAGGATTGGATCGAATTATCCGACGAAGCGGGCAAAAATACGAGAACGCTTACACTTCCCGCTGCGGCGACGATCTCCGGCACGGTGCAGTACGCTGGGGCTGATGCGCGCGTGGTCGCAAATGTCATGGTCCATGCGCAGATCTACAACAACCTCCTCGGTGTTGCTGGAAACGCTGACACTCGTACCGACGCCCAAGGTCATTTCACCTTCAGGCAGATGGCCGAGGGCTCTTACGACCTAAGCTGTGTACTCGATAAAGAGATGGAGAAAGAGTGGGCTTCCCCTCTGCGGCAAAGTATTGTGAGAGCGGGACAAAACCCCACGGAACAGAACATCGTGCTAATCCATGGAGCATTGATCACAGGCACGGTTTCCAGGGCTGAAGACGGCAAGGGGGTTGCGCATGTTCCGATTGCGGCCGAAATGCGCCCCGCAGTCTTCTACAGAGATATTTCCAGTGGGTCCACGGCTGATGGCCGTTACTCCATGCGGGTGGCACCAGGCCAGTACCACGTCTACATCGCTACGGATCATCTCCCAGATTACAAACTGCCGGCCAATGATATAGAGTTCAAGGAAGGCGAAACTCGTACTCTCAATCTCGTTTTGCCATCCGCGCCTCCCACCGACTTTGTGAGCGGCCAAGTCGTGGATGCTCACGGCCAAGCGGTCGCTGGAGCAGAGATTTTTGCCTGCCTGCCCGGGAGATGGTTGTCCACCACACCACAGCTAGCCGATGCACAAGGCAAATTCCGCTTCCGTATCCCAGAGCTACACATGTGGGATGGCAGGTCTAGCTCTGCGTCTCCCACACACGTTCGGTTGTTTGGCCGCACAACGACAGGATTGGTCGCCGTGCAAGGCGTGGATGCCGAGGGAGGTGATCAGCACGTCGTCCTCAGGCTGTCAGACCATGCGCTGGCACGGGTCAGCGGCCAGGTGAAGGATTCTGAAGGGAACCCGTTAAAGGATGTTCCAGTACGCGCATATATGCGGCTAGGCAACCTGCCCGACAGCAACCGGGTAGTACGTACTGACGATCAAGGTTCTTTCACCTTCGGCAACCTCTGGCCAGGACTCGAATATGCATTTCATGCCGAGGGCGACCATTATACCCGTGAGGGAATTGATGGAGTTACGTTGAAGGCCGCAGAGCAGAAAGAACTTTCGAGCTGGCAACTGGCTCCGGCACATTGAGGGTTGAGCACTTGCGAACCTGCTCAATAGACTACCTTGAACGTAGGACTATCCTCGGGCCGGGTCCGGCGTCGGTCGTAGAGACGGGTGGTGGCAATGTTCGCGTGCCCAAGCCACTCCTGCACCTTGGCGATGTCGGCCTCGTGGTCGAGCGCGTTGGTGGCCG
>CAXUHC010000123.1:0-13383 GCA_964250705.1 uncultured Chthoniobacterales bacterium
CACCAACGGCGGCGGCTTCGTCAACACCAACGCGGCGCACCCCTTCGAGAACCCGACGCCGCTGTCCAATTTCCTCCAGATGCTCTCGATCTTCGCCATCCCGAGCGCGCTGACCTACTACCTGGGCCGCGCGGTCAAGAACCAGAAGCACGGCTGGGCCGTCTGGGGCGCGATGGCCGCCATCTTCCTCGTCGGTGTGGTCACCTGCTGGAAGGCGGAAGCCGACGGCAACCCCAACCTGTATAACAACGGCGTGGTGCAGACCGACGGCAACATGGAAGGCAAGGAAGTCCGCTTCGGCGTCTTCAATTCCGCGTTGTTCGCCACGATCACCACGGACGCCTCGTGCGGCGCGGTCAACTCCATGCACGACAGCTTCACGCCCGTTGGAGGGTTGGTGCCGCTGTTCAACATCCAGCTCGGCGAAATCGTCTTCGGCGGCGTCGGCGCGGGCCTCTACGGCATGCTGATTTTCGTCCTGCTGGCCGTCTTCATCGCGGGCCTGATGGTCGGACGAACCCCCGAATATCTGGGCAAGAAAATCCAGGCCTTCGAGGTCAAGATGAGCGGCCTAGTCGTCCTGGTGCTCACCCTCTCAATCCTCGGCTTCTCCGCCTGGGCCGCCGGGGCCAACAGCTTCGGACCCGCCGACGCGACGGGTGCCCTGACCAACGGCACCAATAACAGCGGGCCGCACGGCTTCAGCGAGATCCTTTACGCGTTCTCCTCGGGCACCGGCAACAACGGCAGCGCGTTCGCGGGCATCAGCGCCAACACGCCCTGGTACAACACCACGCTCGCCCTGGCGATGCTCATCGGTCGGTTCTTTATGATCGTGCCGATCCTGGCCATCGCCGGGTCGCTGGCGGCCAAGAAGCTGCTCCCGGCGGGCCCCGGCTCGTTCCCGGTGGACGGCTGGACGTTCATTATCCTGCTCATCGGCACGGTCCTCCTGATCGGCGCGCTCAACTTCCTGCCCGCGCTCGCGTTGGGTCCGGTCGTCGAGCACTTCCTCATGTATTCCGGCAAACTCTTCTAATCTCCGTCCTCTCCTACCTACACCTCTTTTCTCTGCGTTTCTCCGCGTCTTCCGCGTCTCCGCGTTAAACCTCCGCGCACCATTCACATCCAGCCATGCCTACTCAATCCCGTTCACTCTTCGACCCTGCGATCCTCGTCCCGGCGCTCGGGGACGCGTTCAAGAAACTCAACCCCGTCACAATGGTGCGTAACCCCGTGATGTTCGTCACCGAGGTCGGCGCGCTCGTGACCACCATCGAGGTCTTCGCCTCGCACGAACCCAAGGCGTTCACCGGCCAGATCAGCGTCTGGCTGTGGTTCACGGTGCTCTTTGCCAACTTCGCCGAGGCGATGGCCGAAGGGCGCGGCAAGGCTCAGGCCAACACCCTGCGCGCCAGCCGCACCCAGACCACTGCCAACCGCCTGCGCGACAACGGCCAGACCGAACAGGTGTCCGCCGACCAGCTCCGCAAGGGCGATGTGGTGCTCATCGTCGCCGGCGAAGCCATCCCGGGCGACGGCGAGATCATCGAGGGCGCGGCCACCGTGGACGAAAGCGCCATCACCGGCGAATCGGCCCCGGTCATCCGCGAGGCGGGCGGCGACCGCTCCAGCGTCACGGGCGGTACCCGCGTCCTCTCCGACGAGATCAAGGTGCGGGTCTCGGCCAACCCGGGCGAGAGTTTCCTCGACCGCATGATCGGCCTCGTCGAAGGCGCCAAACGCCAGAAGACCCCCAACGAGATCGCGCTCACCATCCTGCTCTCGGCGCTGACGATCATCTTCCTGCTCGTCTGCATGACCCTGTTGCCCTTCGGCAAGTTCTCCGGGGTGGACTTCTCGCCCACCGTGCTCATCGCCCTGCTGGTCTGCCTGATCCCGACCACCATCGGCGGCCTGCTCTCGGCCATCGGCATTGCGGGCATCGACCGCCTGGTGCAGAAAAACGTGCTCGCCATGAGCGGGCGCGCCGTCGAGGCGGCGGGCGACGTCGACGTCCTGCTGCTGGACAAGACCGGCACCATCACCCTCGGCAACCGCCAGGCCGTCGAGTTCATCCCCGCCCCGGGCGTGACTCCGCACGAACTCGCCGATGCCGCACAGCTTTCCAGCCTCGCGGACGAGACCCCCGAGGGCCGCTCCATCGTCGTGCTCGCCAAGCAGCAGGAGGGCATCCGCGGACGCGAAATCTCCCAGCTTCCCAACGCGGAGTTCGTGCCCTTCACCGCGCAGACCCGCATGAGCGGCATCAACTTCGACGGCCAGGAGTACCGCAAGGGCGCGGCGGACAGCGTGCGCGCCTACGTCGGCGGCCGGTTTTCGCCCGAAATCGACGCCGCCGTCAAGGCGGTTTCCAGCCAGGGCGGCACGCCGCTGGTCGTCGCCACCAGGGAAAAAGCCCTAGGCGTCATCTACCTCAAGGACATCGTCAAAGGGGGGTTGGCGGATCGTTTCGAGCGGTTCCGCGCGATGGGCATCAAGACCGTGATGATCACGGGCGACAACCCGCTCACCGCCGCTGCCATCGCCAAGGAAGCCGGGGTGGACGACTACCTCGCCCAGGCCACTCCCGAGGACAAGCTCGCCTACATCCGCCGCGAGCAGACCGGCGGCAAGCTCGTCGCCATGACCGGTGACGGCACCAACGACGCGCCCGCCCTCGCCCAGGCCGACGTGGGCGTCGCCATGAATACCGGCACCCAGGCCGCCAAGGAGGCCGGCAACATGGTGGACCTCGACAGCAACCCGACCAAGCTCATCGAGGTCGTGGAAATCGGCAAACAGCTCCTGATGACGCGCGGCGCGCTGACCACCTTCTCCATCGCCAACGACGTGGCCAAGTACTTCGCCATCATCCCGGCGATGCTGCTGCTGGCGTTCCCCGCCATCGCCCCGCTCAACGTCATGCACCTCTCCAGCCCGAGTTCCGCCATCCTGAGCGCGGTCATCTTCAACGCGGTGGTCATCATCGCGCTGATTCCCCTGGCCCTGCGGGGAGTCCGCTTCCGCGCGCTGGGGGCTGACGCCCTGCTGCGCCGGAACCTGCTCATTTACGGGCTGGGCGGCCTGCTCGTGCCCTTCATCGGCATCAAGGCCATCGACCTCCTCGTATCTGCCCTTCATCTGGTTTGAAATCAACGACTTAACCTGAGAAACTCTCTCCATCCTATGCCCGCCAACTCGCAAAAACCTGCAACGCCTGCGAACTATTCCCTGTTCCAGGAACTGCTCACCTCCGTCCTCGCGACGGTCGTCCTCGGCCTGGTCGTCAGCGGCCTTTACCCCCTGCTCGTCTGGGGCCTCGGCCAGGGATTGTTCCACCACCAGGCCAACGGCAGCCTCATCGTGGCCGCCGACGGCAAGACCGTCCTCGGCAGCGAACTCATCGGCCAGAACTTCAGCGGCAAGACGTACTTCAACCCGCGTCAGTCCGCCGCCGGGGCCGCCGGTTACGACCCGACTGCCAGCAGCGGCACGAACCTCGGCCCGACGAGCGACAAGCTCATCAACGGCCAGCACAAGAAAGACGCCGCGGGCAAGGACGTGGCCGATCCGACCAACTTCGACGGCGTCAAGGACCTCGTGGCCGCTTATCGCACCGCCAATGGCTTGAAGGACACGGACGCCGTGCCCGCCGACGCCGTGACGCGCTCGGGCAGCGGCATGGACCCGCACATCTCGGTGGCCAACGCCCTGCTCCAGATCCCGCGAGTGGCCCGCGAGCGCGGCAAGTCGCCGGACGAAATCCGTCAACTCGTGGACCGGTACACCGAAGGCCGCGACCTGGGCATCTTTGGTGAACCGCACGTCAATGCCCTCCTGCTCAACCTGGCCCTGGACGGCAAGCTGCCTTCTGCGGCCAGCAGGTAGGAGCGTCCAAACGACGACACCAGCGTTCGTCCACCCGTGCCTAGCCCATCGGTCATTCTGATCGGCGCCATCTTCTGGCTGGCGTTTGCGTGCGGGTCGCAGCGCTACCAATTGCGCGAGGCGATTCACCAGTCTCACCAGAATTTGCAGCAGCTCCTGGGGGCGGACCAACCGGACCGCGCGGGGGTCATCGCGGCTTTTGAGCGCGCCAACCGAAACCTCGACGCCGCCTCCGGCCCGTACCTCATCCTGTGGGTCGGCATGCTCTTTCTCCTCGTGCATCTGGTCGCCGTGAAACGCAGACTCGCCGCCGCCGAGCGTACTCTCCAGGCTCTGCGGGATGTCGTCCTCGGCGTGGACGGAGTTTCCCTCCGCTAACCCCCTTTCTTCCTATGGAACCTGAAACGACCGTTTTCACCATCCCTACCTACCGCCTGCGGGACGTGGCCGAAGCCATCGAAGCTTACGACGCCAATTTCTGGCGCAACGGCCATGCCGTGAAACTCATGGTCTTTGATGATTCCAGCGTCGCTAATCACGAGAAATATTTTCCGCTGCTGGAGAACACCCGCACGGTCAACGAGCTTTACTACGTCGGCCCGCGGGAGAAGGAGGAGTTCCTCGGCGTGCTCAACCGCAAGCTGCGTGACAAAAAGCTCGAATCCCTGGTCAAGAACCTCTTTCGTCCGAGCTACGGCGGCAACCGCAACTGCACCCTGATGTGGACGCTGGGCCAGTTCCTCATCAGCTCCGACGACGACATGCGCCCGGAGGCGCTCATCGAAGACAGCCCCGAATCCCTGGGTGACGACGAAATCTGCCGCGGCAGGCTCTACCGCGCCGGTGAGACCAAAGGTTACGCGCGGAAGTCGTTCGACCTCCTGGAAGCGTTTGACGAGGTGCTGGGCCGCAAGGTCAGCCAGGCGCCGGCCAACTACGAGAAGGGCGACATGCTCGTGGACACCTCCATGGACCTGGAGACGAACACGACCCGCGAGTTTACCCGCGACAACTCGCTCATGCTCCAACGCGGCAAGCTGGCCCGCGACTCACAGATCAAGATCGCGCAGACCTTCCGCACCGGCACCAACGACATCGACGCGCTCGACTACGTGTCCATGTTCCTGGACAACGAGGGGCAGACCGACCCGCAGGAACTCAACGACCGCTACGTGCTGGTCAACTTCCGGCCTGTGGTCACCAACAAAAACTGGCGCATCGACTGCGGGGTGGCGGGCTACGACAACCGCCTCGGGCTGCCGCCATTTTTTCCGACCAGGCTGCGGTTCGAGGATTACATCTACCGTTTGTGGGTGCAGCAAGCCGGGCTGGCCAGCGCGCACGTGGACGCCGCGCAAAACCACATGAAGAACAACTACATGCGCAATCCGCTGGCGACCGAGGTCTTCAACGAGGAACTTTGCAGCCTGCTCAAGAGGAAGATCAAGGACAGCGTCTACCAGCGCGACGATCTGTTCATCAAGTTCCATTACCAGGGCGAAGTGACCTTGCAGGACTCCGAGGAAATTCTCGCCCGGATCGCCGGGGTCCACGCGCAGGTTCTCGCCGCCGTGCAGACCGCCACGGGGGAGGAACGCCGACAGGCGCTGCAACTTTTTGCCGACAGTCTCTCGAAGGCGTTCTACGGCTTCGAGCCGGACTTCTTCCAGCAGAACGTCAGCCGGATCGTGGACGACGTGGTCAGCCAGATTCACGCGTCGCTCGAAATCTGGCCGACCCTGGTGGAGGTTTGCTATTACTACAAGGACAAGAAACCGCTGCCGCAAATCAGGGTCAAGAACAAACGGCTGGAGACACACCGCTGACAAACCTCCATGATGGATTTGAAATCGCAGCCCGCGTTCCACTGAAGCCGTCAGACGTTCCACCCACGAAAGGAAACGTCCCATGATTACCGATCTGCAAACCGACTTCGGCGAATCCTCGCGGCGCAAGGCGGAGGATTTCCTGGCCCTCATCCACCAGCAGAAGCAAGGGAAGCTCAAAATCTATCTGGGGGCGTGCGCAGGCGTGGGCAAGACCTACCAGATGCTCGTCGAGGGCAACCGGCTCGCGAAGCGCGGCGTGGACGTGGTCATCGGTTACGTCGAGCCCCACGCGCGGCCGGAAACCAGCGCGCAGATCGGTGGTCTGGAAAGCGTGCCCCCCGTGGTCACGCAGTACCGGGGGGTCGAGTTGCGCGAAATGGACACGGCCGCCGTGATCGCCCGCGCGCCGACCATCGCGCTGGTGGACGAACTCGCCCACACGAACGCGCCGGGCAGCAAAACCAAGAAGCGTTTCGAGGACGTGGAAGACCTGCTTGCCGCTGGCATCAACGTCATCAGCACGCTGAACATCCAGCATCTCGAAAGCCTTTATAATCTCGTGGAAGGCGCGACGGGCGTGCGCGTGAAGGAACGTATCCCCGACGAGTTCCTAACGCGCGCGGACCAGATCGTCAACATCGACCTGCCCGCCGAGGACCTCATCGAGCGGCTCCAGGCGGGCAAGATTTATCCCCAGGACCGGATCGCCCAGGCGCTCTCGAATTTTTTCACCCCGCAGAACCTGACCCGCCTGCGCGAGATGGCGCTCAGCGAGAGCGCCAATTTTCTCGACCGCCGCCAGCGGGCCGAGGAGCCGTCCGGCCAGGATCATAAACCGGGCGGCGTGGGTCAGGTGGCCGTGGCCCTGAGCAGCGGCGGACCCGACCCCGGCGCGATCCTGCGCAAAACGGCGCGGCTGGCCACGCAGCTCAACGCGCCGTGGTACGCCGTCTACGTGCGTACCGCCGGGGAGGCCCCGCGGATGATCACGGCGGAGGCGCAACGGGCCATCGGCGAAACCCTGGAAACCGCGCAGCGCATGGGCGGCATGGTGATCGTGCTCAAGCGCGAGGACGTGGCGACCGCCCTGATTGATTTCGCGCGCGAGTACGGGGTCACGCACTTCGTGGTGGGCCGTCCGGGCGAGCGCCGGTTCTGGCAACGCTGGCAGCCTTCATTGCACGAACGGCTGCTGCACGAACTTCAGAACGTCGATCTCGTGGTGGTCTAGGGTGCCGTCCGCCCGCGCCCTGGGTTTCGGCGTCAACGGCGCGCTTCCACCAACTGCCGGGCCGATTTCAAAGCGGCCGACGTGGCGGCGGCGCTCGCGACGTCTTCCACCGCCGACCGGTCAAACCACTGGTCCGCCGTGCCGTCCTTGATCTGCGATCCGAGCAGGGCCGCCAGCCACAGGGCGGCATCCGGGTAATCGCCCGCCGCCAGCTCCGCGCGCAGCGTCGCCACCTGGTCGAGAACCTCCTGCCCGCTCAACCCGAACTCGCTCTGCAAACTTTCGCTGACCAGCGGGGACAGCAGCAGCGGCTTCAGATCGTCGATGCTGAACGAGGCCGCCAGCGACGAAATGGCTTCCAACAGGGCGGACACGACTTTGGGCGCGGCCTTGGCGGTCGGCTTGGCCCCGAGCAAATCCTGCTGGAACGCGACGAATTTCTTCCCGGGCTTGAGATTGTGCTGACGCGACTCCAGCCAGCCTTGCAAGACCGTTTGAAAACGCGCCTTGATCCCGCCGGACGGCGTTTCCGCCAGTTCGAGGTGTTTGGCGGCGAGGGCAAACTGCGGGTCGCTGAGCATGTCGGTCGCCGGATGGTAGAGCAGCCTTTGATGGGTGAAAACCGTGGCCGTGGCGCGTCCGGCAGCGACCCCGCCCCCGGCAACCGAGCGGGAAAAATCGGCGGCGAGTTCGTTGGTCACGGTGTAGGCCGTGCCCCGGAACGCAAAGCTCAGGGTGTTGCCCGCCGAGCGGATCACACCGAGTTTCCGGCGCTTTTTAGAACCCAGAAACGCCGTCAATTTGGAGAGGTCGTCCACGCGCACGAGCAGGTTAGTGGCCGCGCCATCCGCGTTGAGGCCCGTCGCGCGGGCAAACACGTTGCTGCCCCAGAAGTACGCATCCGTGCCGTAGGCGGCGAGCAGGCGCAGCAGCACGCGGTCGGCGTCCGTAGTCTGGGCGGAGCTGGCCGCCGTGATGCCCGCCGCGTGCAGACGCCCGCCGGGCAGCCAGGCAGGGAATAACAGGTTGCCCACGGCGACCAGGCCGCAGCTGGTGAGGAAGTCTCGACGATGCATATAAAGAAGTGGGGAGTGCTCTCAGGACTGGCGTGCCCGCCGACCGCGCCAGGCGGCGGCCAGCAGCCCGAGGCCCGCGCCGACGGCCAGCAGTGCCGGCGTGCCCGCCTCCGGGACGAGGGTGTAGTTGAAGTTATCCAGCAGCAGGCCGCTCTTGGTGGTGTTGACCCCGATGTCGACCACCCCGAAGCCGAACGTGTAGTTGCCCGTGGACGGGACGGTGTAATCGACCGTCACGTAGCCCGGCGTCTGGAACGAGAAGATCGTGTTCGAGCCCTCGTTGAGCTGCGCGGCGCTGAGCTGGCTGGCCTGGTAGAGCGTCGCGTTGATCGCCCCGTTGATCGTAAAAAATGCCCGGTCGTTGTGAAACTGCGCCCCGGTGAGCGTGTTGTCCTCGTCGGTGAGGAACACGTAGTCGAAATGCACCACGGTGCCCGCGTTGAGCGGCACCTGCTGGCTCAGGTATCCCGAGCCGCTCGCGACGCCGAGACCCGCGAACGTGCCGTTGGCCAGCCCGAAGTAGGCGTTCAGGTTGGAGACATTGGTGTCCGCTGGCGCGGCGCCGTACCCGGCGGGGACCGAGCCAACCGGGTTGATCGTCGTCAGCAGAAACTGCTGCGTGCCCGCGGAGGGGGTGATGCCCACGGTGTCCGTCTGCGTGCTGGCGTTGCCGTCGCTGCTGGCGAACAAGAGGGAAATCTGCGCCCGGGCCGGGCCGGTGAGGGCCAAGACGGCGGCCACGGTCAGCAACGCCGGAGCGAACCGGCGGACCGGTGAAAGGAAAAGCGGGATCATGGAGAGGATGGCTTTGAGCGGAGGGGGAGCGGAGGGTCAGGGCGTGACGATGAACTTGGTAGCGGTGGTGTTGCTGCCCACCCCGGTGGTCACCGAGATGACGCCCGTCTTGGCGGTCGCGGGGACCACGACGGTGAGTTGGGTGTTGCTCACGACGGTGAACGTCGTGGCCGGGACGTTGCGGAAAAACGTGACGCCGGTCGTGCCCAGGAAGTTGCCGCCGTTGATGGTGACCGTGCTGCCCACCGTGCCGCTGGCCGTGAAGCTGGTGATGTAGGGCTGGCCGATCACCGTGATGCTCACGGTGGCGGCGGCGCTGGTCTTCTGGCCGTTGCTCACCGTAAACGTGAATGAATCAGGGCCCGAGTAGCCGCTGGCGGGGGTGTAGGTCAGGTTCGGAGCGGTGCCCGCGAGCGTGCCGTTGGCGGGTGCCGCCGCGACCGTGTAGGTCAGCGCGAGAGCGGGCGAATCGGGGTCGGTGCCCGCCAGGGTGATGGCCTTGGCCGTATCCAGCTGCGTGACAACGCTCTGGCTGGCCGCCGTGGGCGTCCCGGCGGCGACGGTGATGCTGATGGTCGCGGTGTTGCTCGTATTGGTGCCGTTGCTCGCCCGGAAGGTGAAGCCGTCTGCGCCCTGGTAATTGGCTGCGGGCGTGTAGGTCAGGTTCGGGGCGGTGCCGGAAAGCGTGCCGTGGGTCGGAGCCGTGACCACGGTATAATTCAGCGGCAGGGCGGGGCTGTCGGGGTCGGTTGCCGTCAGGGTGATCGCCGTGGCGATGTTGAACGGCACGCTGACGCTCTGCGCATTGGCCGTGGGCGTGCCGGCGGTCACCGTGATGCCCACGGTGGCGGACGAACTGGTCAGCCCGGCAGTGTTGGTCGTGGTGAAGGTGAAACCATCCGCGCCCTGGTAACTGGCCGTGGGGGTGTAGGTCAGGTTCGGTGCCGTGCCCGAGAGGGTGCCGTGGGTCGGGGCGGTGGCGACCGTGTAGGTGAGCGTTTGCGCGGGGGTGTTCGGGTCGCTGCCGGTCAGGGTGATTGCCCTGGCCGTGTTGAAGGCGGTCGTCACCGATTGCGCGTTGGCCGTGGGCCGGGCGGCGGTGGCAAAGGTCCCCGTGGCGGAGTAGGCCGTCCCGGCGGCATTGGTCGCGTAGGCGCGGTAGCTGTACGCCGTGCCGTTGGCGAGCACGCTGCCGGTCCCATCGGTGAACACGCCCGTGGTGGCCGAGGCGTCTGTAAGGGTGGTCACGCCCGTGCCGCCGAGGGCCGGGGTCCCGTTGACGCTCGTGACGGCGTACACCACGCCGCGCGCGGTGAGGGTCGAGCCGCCGTCAGCGGTCACGTTGCCGCCGAGGGTGGCGCTGGCGCCGGTGATGCCGGTCGCGGTCGGGCTGATGACGGTGGCAAGCGAGGGCGTCGTGAAGGTGCCGACCGCCGTGTAAACCAGGCCGTAGTAGGTCGAAACGTAGGCGGCGTAGGAGTACTGCGTGCCGGGATTCAGGCCGGTCGCGGAAACGGTAAAGACGCCCGTGGCCGCACTGGCGGCGGCCTGCGTGACGCCCGTGCCGCCAATCGCCGGGTTGGCGTTGGTGGCGGTCGCGGAATAAACGACGCCCCGGGTCTGGACGGTGGGAGCGGCGAGGGCGGCGCCCGCCGAGGTGACGTTGGCCCCGAGGGTTTCGCTGGTGGTGGAACTGCCCGTGGCGGTGGGCGAGGTGATCACCGGCAGGGAGGGCGGGACAAAGGTAAGCGAGGTCGCTTCCGCCCCGAACTGGGTCGCGGTGACCAGACTCGCGGTGGCCGAGCCGTTGGGAATGGTCGCGAGCGTGACGTGGGAGAGATCGGTGGTGGCGTCCGAATAGAGGAGCCGTCCCTGGGTGTTCAGGTAACCGCTCGAAGGCGCGTTGAGGACCGTGCCGCCGTTGGTCCCCGCCGCCCCGGCGCTGCCGTTCGTCACGTAGACGCGCGTGCCGGGGGAGCCGGGGGTGACCCGCAGGACCCGGGCGGTCGTCCGGTCGTCGCCCACGTCGAAAACGCTGAGCTTCTGGTTGAAGAAATCCCAGGAAAGACCTTCGGCCTGGTAGTACCGGGGGGTGGCGGCGGTGCCGCCGTCAACGGTCGTGAACGTCCCGTCGAGGTTGACCTTGGCGACGGCGGAAGCGGTGCCGAGCGTGCTGGCCATCAAGGCGTAGATCGTGCCGTCCGGCGCGACCGCCAGGCCGTTGATCTGCGCGCTGGGGACGGTGACCACCAGCGTGTTGACCCCCGTGGCGGGGTTGAGCCGGTAGATGCCCCTCGGAATGGACGAAGCCGCGCTGCCGCCCGCGGGAGCGCCGCCGTCGAGATACAGGATCGTGCCGGTCGAGAAATCCCAGAGCACGAGGTTGCCGGTGGCATACTGGACGTTGGCGGGGACGAGCGCCTTGTTGGCCGGGACGGGCACGCGCACGCGGGGGTAGCCGGCCTGCGTCAGGTCCAGCGCGACGAAGGCCAGGATGGTGCTGTCCCAATAATAGAGCTGTTTGGCGGGCGAGACGCAGCCTTGCGAAACGCCGACCGCCACGCCGCCGTTGCCGACGGGCGGAAACGCCACCCCGCTGCCCACGCCGGACGCGGCGACCGTGGTCAGCGCGCCGAACGTGCCGGTGAAGCCGCCGTTGGCCACGACGATGCTGCGACCGTCGAAATCCAGGACGACGACGTCCTCGGGACTGACGGCGGCGGCGGCGCGCGGAGCCGCCACCGGCAGCGCTCCCCCGAACAGGAACAGGCACAGGCCAAACGCCGCCCCGAAGGAGCGCGAAAACCGACTCGTTTTCGCCGGAGCGGCGGGCGCGGCGCGGTGCAGGAAGGAAATCATGGCGACGGGGTTCTGGGAGAAAGGCAGGTGCTGCGGCCGGGTAGACCGGCCAGGAAAAAAGTTGGTGACGAACGGAACGAAAACTCAGGGCCGCTGCGGAAAAACGCCCTGGAGCGCGATGCAATAGTTCAACGTCAGAAAGGGCGGCAGGTTGTTGTGCGGCTGGCTGCCGCCGGTGGGGGCGACCGCGGTCGCCGCCAGCGCGGCGGTGGTGGCGTCGCTGCCGAAGTAGGCGGCGTTACGCAGGCCCGGTTGGGTCAGAAGACCGCCGGAGGGCGTGTTGCTGGTGCCGGTGCTCACGAGCACGTTTTCGGGGTGGTTGTGCGCGGGCAACTGGGTGGCGTCCAGCGTCACCGCGGTGGTGCCGCCCGCTTGCCCCAGGACGTATTGGCTGAGACCGGTTCCCTGGCCGGACTGGATGGGGAAGCGGCCTTGCAGGTTCGGCAAGCCGAAAGTGTTCACGCCGTCGCCGCCGTAGTTCGTGCCGAGCAGCGAGTACAACGCGGTGTTCTGCCTGATGGCCATCAGTTGGCCGTTGCAGAGCGCCCAACCGCGCGGCGCGAAGGTGAAGGGAAAAATCCGGATTTCGGCGACAAAGGGTTCGGACATGGCGAGAAATCAGTTCTGCGAGGGATAAACCCCCTCGGTGGCGATGATGAAGTTGATGCACTGGTACGGCTTGACGTTCGAGTGCGGCTGGCTGTTGCCGGTGGCGCTGATGGCCTTCGTGCTCAGGGCGGCGAGCGTGGCGCCCGTGCCGTAGACGTTGGTGCCGGCGGTCGTCGCGCCAAAGAGGGCGCCGCTGCCGCTCGTCGCCGTGGCCGCGCCGACGGTGTTGTTGGCGGCCAAGGCATGACCGTGCACGGGCAGTTGGCTGGCTGTCAGGATGACGGCTTCCTGGCCGCCCTTCTGAGCAATGACATAACTGTTCCCGGAACCGTCCGCTCCCTGGTGGATGGCGACCCGGCTCTGGAGGTTCGGCAGGTTGAAGGTGCTCTGGCCGTCGCCGCCGTAGGTGGTGCCGATCAAATTGAAAAGCACTTCGTAGTCTGAGATCGGGAGCGTCTGCCCCTGGCAGAGCTGGTAACCTTGCGGCGCGAAGTTGCCCGCGAACATGCGAATTTCACCGATGTAAGGCTCAGCCATAAAGTAAGGGGATGATCGAGACGGAGAGGGATCAGCTCCGGGACGGGTAAATTCCGGTCAGGGCGATGATGAAGTTGACCGTCAGATAGGGCATCAGGTTCTGGTGCCCGGCCCCGGTGCCGGTGGCACCGATGGCGTTGGACGCCAGCGTGGTGTTGGCGGTGGCGGCAGGATCGTAGAGCGCCTGGGTGCCGTTGCCGGGGAGATTGCCAGCCGCCGCGTGCAGGCCGCCCGTGGTCGAGACGGCGGCGGTATGGTTGTGGACGGGCATCTCGCTGACGGTCAACGCGTGCGCGGCCTCGCCGCCGACCTGGCCCAGCACGAACCCGTTGCCGGAGTGCATGGCCGAGCGTGCTCGCAGGTCGGGCAGTTTGAAGGTGGTCTGGCCGTCGCCACCATAAATCGTGCCGAGCAGCGAGAACAGCGCCTGGTTCTGGGCAATCGGCAGGGTCTGGCCATTGGTAAAGGCAAAGCCCTTGGTGGGAAAATTGAAGGCGATCATGCGGATCTCGCTGAGAAAAGGGGAACTCATGGGACGAAGAAAATTTGCGCGGGC
>CAXUHC010000124.1:0-13363 GCA_964250705.1 uncultured Chthoniobacterales bacterium
TGCCGGAATCTGCGAACCGCGAAAATCTGCGGACAATTTCCGGCTTCTGGGGGAGCTGCTGTCGCCTGCCGATTGCAAGTTGCGCTTTGCCCCGGTGAACGGGATGGTCCCGGCGACTCATGGCCCCTGTCCTTTCGCCGCCTTCTCCGCCCGCTGCCGCCGCGTCGGTCTCGCGCCTGCCCTTCGGCCTGTTTCTCGGCCTGCGCTATCTGCGGCCCCGGCGCACGTTCGTCTCGATCATCACTTTGATCTCCGTGCTTGGCGTGATGCTCGGCGTGGCGCTGCCGATCATCGTCGTCTCGGTGATGACCGGTTTCGACCGCGAACTGCGCGCCAAGGTGCTCGGCTTCGATCCGCACATCGAGATCATCCGCCGGGGCGGTCTGCTCAACGACTGGCGGCCCGTGCGCAAGCTCGCCCGAGAAACACCGGGGATTTCCGCCGCCGCGCCGTACGTCGAGGGCCCGGTGCTCACCGAGGCCAACAACCAGCGTCTCGCGGCGTTCATCCGGGGCGTGGACACCTCGATGGAAAAAGACGTGACCGACCTCGGCGCGCTCATGTCCCAGGCCAAGGGCCATCATGCCGCCGGGAAGTTCGACCTCGACGGCGACAAAGCCGTCATCGGGGCCGACCTCGCGCAGACCCTGGGCATCGGCGTCGGCGACAAACTGACGATCTATTCGCCGCACGGCCTGGAAAAACTGACCGACGAATTCAAAAAGCTCCAGGGCCAGGGCGCGGACCAGAAAAAGATCGACGAACTGCGCGAACTCGTCGCCCCGGTGGAGGTCGAGGTGACGGGCCTTTTCGATTCGGGCCGCTACCAGTTCGACGCGCAGTTCATCTTTCTGCCGCTGCATCTGGCGCAGGAACTCTACGAACTCGAAGGCTCGGTCCACGGCGTGGCGGCGCGCACCGTCGATCCCGACCACGCCGACGCCATCGCCGACCGCTTGTCGGAAAAATTGGCCAAGCTCGACACCCCGCTGGTCTCGCGGACATGGATCGAAAAGAACGCGCAGTTTTTCGACGCCATCCACACGGAAGTGATGACGATGCTGGTGATTTTCGCCGTGGTGCTGGTGGTGGCGGCGTTTTGCGTGATGAACACGCTCATCACGATCACGGTGCAGAAGACGCGCGAGATCGGCATCATGAAGGCCGTGGGCGCGGACGTGTGGCAGGTGGTCCGGGTGTTCCTGGCGCAAGGGGTGGTGGTCGGGGCGTTCGGGACGGTGGGCGGGTTGGGGCTGGCGCTGGGGGTGCTGGCGCTGCTCAATCCGTTCAAGGACTGGATGGAATGGCAGTTTCACGTCGAGGTGTTCTCGCGCAAGGTGTACGGCCTGGGCGCGATTCCGTATTGGACGCGGCCGGAGCAGGCGGCGCTGATCTGCCTAGGGGCGTTCGTGCTGTGTTCGCTGGCGGCGTTGATCCCGGCGTATTTCGCCGCACGGCTGGACCCGGTGAAGGCGCTGAGGTTTGATTAGTAAAATAGTTTACGAATTTTCTTGCCAAGGAAGTGGGCTTCGCAAAGGAAGCTGGAGATGCGGCCCAAAGAATTATTTGATAAAGTTGTCGGCGGAACGGTGCAGAGCGTGCATTTCGGCGATTTGTGTTTGTTGCTGAAAAAACTTGGCTTCGAGCAACGGCCGCAGAAAGGTAGTCACCACAGGTTTGCACGGGCAGAAGTAGCCGAAATCATCAACTTGCAACCAAAAGGCAAAGACGCTAAGGCTTATCAAGTCCGACAAGTCCGTGAAATCATCGAACGCTACCGACTCACGTTATAGTGTGGAAATCGCTTGGTCTGACGAAGACCAAGCATTCCTCGCTCGCGTACCAGAATTGCCTGGTTGCATGGCTGATGGTGGAACTTACGAAGATGCAGTAGCTGCGGTGCAAATCATCATAGCGGAGTGGATCGAGACAGCCTGCGAGTTGGGACGAGAAATCCCCGCGCCGCGATCCGCTTCCAGCAAGCTTGCCGTCTAACCCCGCTTCTCCAGCGGCTTCTCAAGCCCGTACAGCCCCGGCTCGGCCCCGCGTGGCGGCGGGGGCGTTGGCCATACGAATGGCTTCGGTTTGGCCGGGTCTGGTTTCCCCTCCTGCGCCAGGATCACCTTCGCCACCTCCTGCCCGGAAAGAAACGCACCCTCGATCTTCGCGCCCAGGAACGCATCGCCCGCCAGAAACAGCGCCGGATCACTTGCCCGGCTCAGGCGGATGCCCGCGCAATCTTCCAGCCCGTGCGGCACGCTCGCGTAACGCCACCGGTGCACCTGCTGTTCCGGCAAGCGCGTGATCCATTCGCCGGCGATCTCCCCGGCGCGCGCCGTCATCCGCCGGGCCGCTTCCTCCAGGTCGCCGTCTTGCCAACGTCGGGAAAATTCCGCGCTGCCGTGCAGGACCAACACTTGCTTCGCTGCGGCGGCGGCGTCCGGGGGGGCAGCGGCCTCGCCGCGCCGTTTGTCCGAATCCGCGCCGATCCACGAGAGCGTCTCGTCGCGCAGCTGGATGCCCTTCCATTCGGGCCGGGGTGCCACCCCGCGCAGAAGCACGGCCAACGTCGGCGCGACCTCCACCGCTTGCAGGCCGCCCAAGGCTGCCGGGTCCAGCATGTCGAGCAGGCCCGAGTTCTTCAGCAGTTCCAGCACCTGCGGCACGGGCAGGGTTAACACCAGCGTGCGCCCGGCGTGCGCCTCCTCGTCCGCCGCCGCCCCCTCGATCTCGGCGTGCCAGTAGCGGCCCCGCTCGTCGTCCACGAGACGCAAGGCCGTCACCCGCGCGCCGAGCCGGAGGCAGTCCGGCGGCAGCGCATGGGACAGGCTTTTGCCCAGCGCGCTCATGCCTTCGGCGCAGGCGTAGCGCGGGTGCCCCTGGTCATCAGGGTCCGGCGGACGCAGGCCGTGTTCACGGTCCCACTGGTGAAATCCCTGCGCCCACGGAAAACACACCCCGTGCGCTAGCCAGCGCGCCGTCTGCGTCCAGAACGCATTGGTACGCACGGTGAAAAACTGCGCGCCGTGATCGACCCGCGCCGCATCCCAGCGCCGCGTCGCCGCCCGTCCACCCACTCCCCGGCCCTTATCGAGTACCAGCACGCGGCGTTTGGCTTGGTGCAGGTCGCCCGCCGCCTTCAAACCGCATAGTCCGGCCCCGACGATGAGAACGTCACGAATCATAACGGGAAGGTTCAAGTCTCAAGCTTCAAGATTCAAGGAAGTTTCCAGCTGCAAGCTTCAAGCCGGAAAACACGCTCGCCGCCGCCTCTGCCTTGAGATTTGTATCTTCCTTGAAGCTTGGATCTTGAATCTTGGCACTTACCGCCGCCACGGGCGGTTTTGATTGAACAAAATCCGTTCGGTCTCCGTCAACCCTACATCCCATGAATATCCTCTCTTTCAAACCCGCTGCTTTCGCCGGAGCCTTGTTGCTGGCGGCGTCCCTCGTTGCCCCTCTCTCCATGCAGGCCAAACCCGGCTGGGGCGAAGACCAGACCAAGGCTCTCGCGGAGGCGAAATCCGACAAGAAAATCGTGCTCATGGATTTCACAGGCTCCGACTGGTGCGGCTGGTGCATGAAGATGGACAAGGAGGTTTTCGACACGCCCGAGTTCAAGGAATACGCCAAGGCTCACCTGGTGCTGCTCGAACTCGATTTCCCGCACAAGAAGGCGCTCGCTCCGGCGACCAAGGAACAGAATGACAAGCTGGCCAAGCAGTACAGCGTGGAAGGTTTCCCGACGCTCGTCGTGGTCGATGGCAACGGCAAGTTGCTCAAGACTTTCGGCGGCTATCAGGAGGGTGGCGCGAAAGCGTTCATCGCCGAGTTGGAAAAGCTCAAGAGCTAAATCCGTCCTCTGATGGCACGACCGCGCGCCAACCCCGCGCGGTCAGTTCAGCCAGCAATTTTTTCAGGGCGTGGACGTTGACCGCCTCGCCCTTTGGTCCGCGCCGGCCTTCGTGCAGGAGCGCGATACCCCCTGGCCGCAGCGTTTCCATGATCCGCCGCACCACGGTCGCCGGGTCCGACGCGCGGGCTTCCACGCCGTCAAACCCCCGCGCCGACCAGCCCACCAGTCGCAACCCGCACGCGGCGGCAGCCCCGTGCACGAACGGGTTGACCATGCCCACCGGGGTGCGGAACAGTCGTGGGGTCTGCCCGGTCAGTTCGCGCAAAACGGCGTTGCACCCGTCGATTTCCCGGCGCAGCCGCCCCGGCCCCAGGCACCAGAACGTCGCCTGCGGATGGTGGTAGGTGTGGTTGCCCAAGCCGTGCCCGCGCCGGACGATTTCGGTGATCAGATCGGGATGCTCGCGCGCCCGGTCGCCCCGCACGAAAAACGTCGCCCGCGCGCCGTGGGCATCTAGCAGGTCGAGCAGACGTGGGGTGTCGGCGCGGTCGGGACCATCGTCGATGGTCAGCCAGACCTCGTTTCCATTTCTGGGGACAAAACCGGTGGTGATCGGCCCGAAAATCCGGTTGTTGGGCCGCAGGGTCGCGTAGAGTAGAACGGCGTGGGACCCGGCCATCACCGCCAGCGTTGTCCAACCGGCGGCCCGGGACCCCTGCCACGCCAACGGCAAACACAGCGGAGCCGCGACGCCGACAGTGATGAGAAAAGGCCCGATTTTCAATGGGTCAAAAAGGGTAGGGAGGAGCGTCCCTGCTCCTCCCCATCTTGCGCGACGGCGTCTGGAAATCGAATGGGCAGCGGCGCGAGCAAGGAAACGCCATCCCCTTCCCGCGTTGTTTGCGCACGCGGCTTTTCTTCCAAATCCCGCGCACGTTGGGTAGTTTTGGGAGGAGCAGGGACGCTCCTCCCTACCCCTTGTTACGGAGAGATCGTCACCGTCGCCGGGACGCCGGACCCCGCCGCATATCCGCTCCCCGCCTGCACGGCGACCTCGACCGTCTCGCCATCCGTCCCTTCCGCCGCCAGCGCGACCACCTTGGCGTTGACCGTCGCGCTCCCCGCCAGGAACGTCACGCTCCCGCTCAACGTCCGGTACGCCGACCCCGCCGCCGCCGTGCCGTTCACCGTGTAGGCCACCGTCAGCGGCGCGGAAAGGTCCCCGGTCCGCGTAAACCGGAACTTCCCCTTCTTGCCGCCGACGTGCGCGACGGGCTTGAGCGCCACCACGCTCACGACCGGTCCGTTCGGGTCGATACTCGTCACGTCGTAGCGGAATTGCCGCGCCGCGCCGTTGACGACCACGTTGGAAATCGTCACCTCGTAGACTTCGTCAGCCCCGGCGTTGACCACGTTGCCCGGCAACGCCCAGACCAGCGTGTTGTCGCCCTGAAACGCACCGCTCCCGTCGGCAGCGCTCTGGTACTCGGGCGTCTCCTGTTGCGCGTTGACTCTCGCACCGTTCTTGGTGACCTTGACGGCCGCCGCGCTGAAATCCGCGTTGAGGGACGAGAACGACCAGCGGTTGAACACCAGCGGCGCGGGCACGAACCCGGCGGGCGGCCAACTCGTCGTCACCGGCGCGCCCGCCGGACGCGCGACGATGCTGGTCACCCAGGTGGCATTCGTGCCGGGAGTCGTCCAGCCGTTGCCGGGGACCGCGCCGCTGGCCATCACGCTCTGGCCCGCGTACACCAGCCAGCGGCGGTGGCCGACGTAGGTGTTGTTGCTCTCGTCGTCGGCCATGAAACGGTCGATGGCGGCGGCTCCTTCATCGCCCTGCCAGTCGAGCCGGATGTTCGAGTTCGCGCAGGCCAGCGCGGCGTCGGCGGTGTAAAACGGCCAGTCGGCGGGCGGGTAATGGGAAATGTTCTGCTCGACGGCCATCATCAGCGCGGCCTGCTGGCACTTGACGTTGGCGGCGGCGTCGAACGCGATGTTGCTGCCGACCCCGCTCATTGAGCGGAAGTAGTTGATGCGCCGCACGATCCCCTGCCGGAACGCGTCGCTCAAGGTGCCGGGATCGCCCGTGGCGACGCTGCCCGTCCACCCCGGAGCGAGGTTCGCCGAAGGCAGGTAGTAGTTCTTGTACAGGTTGATGACCTGGAAACGGTCGGCGGGATCACAGGCCGGTACGGGGGCCGTTTGCTGGGCGCGCAGCCCCCCCGGGCAGGCCAGCAAAAATAGGGTCCCTGCCCCCACGAAAAGCCGGGAAATACAGGGGGAAAACATCTGCGCGCACATCATCGCCAAAATCCCGGATTCGTCAACGTTAGATTACGCGATATTTACAATGTCTTTCGGCGCCTGCTCCCACGTTGCAATCCAGAAACCGCGGGTCACGGCTCGACGACCGGCTACCATTATTGAAAATTTACCATTACATCCCATGCGAGATTCGCCGTCGGGGCGACATAACCCGAGGGTGAGTGGCTTCGTCCTTGGTTCTGGTGCGGATCATGCTTAGAAGTATTGGCTTCATTCTTGGAAGCCTTCCATGTTCGCACCCATCCCTGCCACCGAGGCCGCCCGCCTGACCGCCCTGCGCGCTTACGGGATTCTGGACACCCCGCCGGAGGCCGCTTTCGAGCGCATCGCCAGCCTGGCCGCCCGCATCCTGGAAATGCCGGACGCCTTTATTTCCTTCGTGGACCAGGACCGCCAGTGGCGCAAGGCCATCCTGGGCTCGCAGGCCCGCGAGACGCCGCGCGAGGCCTCGTTCTGCGCCCACGCCATCCTCGGAGACGCCGTGATGGTCGTGCCCGACGCCACGGCCGACCCGCGCTTCGCGGACAACCCCATGGTCACCGGGGAGCAAGGGGTTCGCTTTTACGCGGGTGCGCCCTTGCGCGATCCCGACGGCCACCGGCTCGGCGCGCTGTGCGTGACCGACACCCGGCCGCACCGATTTGACGAGCGGCAGCAAGCGATCCTGTCCGACTTGGCGGCCCTGGTGGTCGATGAACTCGCCCTGCGGCGCGAGGTGGCCGCCCGCCAGCAAATCTACGAAGGCATCGAGCAACAGGTCACCCTCCGCACAGCCGAGTTGACCCAGACCAACCGGGCCCTCCAGACCGAAATCCAGCAACGCCAGTTCGCCGACCAAGCACGCGAACGCAGCGAGCAACGTTTCCGCCAGCTTTTCAACCAGGCCAGCGACGTGGCGATGGTCCACGATCTCGACGGGCGTCTGGTGGATGTCAACGAGCAGGCCTGCGCCTCGCTGGGCTACACCCGCGCCGAACTGCTCACGATGGGGGTGCCCGACTTCGAGATGATGCACGATCCCGTCGAAGCATTCCGGTGCTGGCGGGAACTGGCGATAGGCAGCGTCGAACAGTTCGAGGGCTGCCACCGGCGCAAGGACGGCAGCACGTTCCCCGTCGAGATTCACGTTAGCGTGCTCGACACCACCGAGGGCCGTTATCTGCTCGCGCTGGTGCGCGACATCACCGCGCGCAAGCACGCGGAAGAACTCTTGCGCGTCCGCGCCCGCGAACAGGAGGCCGTGGCCCGCCTGGGCACTCGGGCGCTAAGCGGCGGCGGCGTGGACGAACTACTGCGCGAGGCCGTCACGTTGATCGGCGAGGCCCTCGGCATCGAACGCTGCCGGGTGCACGAGCATCTGCCCGAACGCGGGCTCTTCGTGGTGCGCGCCAGTCTGGACCCCGCCGGCGCGGACATCGGCGAGGTCGTTACCGACGACGACACGAGTTCTCCCAGCGGCTACGTCCTGCACACGGGACAGGCGGTGATCATCGACGACGTGGAGACCGAGCGGCGTTTCAAGATCCCCGACAGTTTGCGGAAGTACGGCGCGAAATCCGTGTTGTGCGTTCTGATCGGCGGGCAGAACCCCGGCGATCCGCGATTCGGCGTGCTCGGCGCGTCCACCCGCCAACGGCGGGTTTTCACCCGGGACGATCAGTTTTTCTTGCAGTCCATGGCCAACGTCCTGGCCGCCGCCATCGCACGCCACAGGCACGAAATCGCCCTGCGCGCCGCCCGGGACGAATCCGAAAAGGCCAACCACGCCAAGAGCGTGTTCCTTTCCCGTATGAGCCACGAGTTGCGCACGCCGCTCAACGCGATCCTGGGCTTCGGCCAACTCCTCGAGCTCAGCCCGCTCGGCCAGCAGGAGATCTTGAGCCTGAGCTACATCATGAAGGGAGGCCGCCACCTGCTCACGCTCATCGACGAGGTGCTCGACCTTTCCCGCGCGGAAACCGGCCATCTGCATCTCGCTCCCGGCCACGTCAACGTCGGGGTGCTCGTGCACGAGTGCGTGGGTCTGGTAACCCGCCTGGCGCAGCCCCGGGGGATCATCTGCCGGGTGGACGTGCCGGACGGCCTTTCGCTCTGGGCGGACGAACAACGCCTGCGGCAAGTGCTCCTCAATCTGCTCTCCAACGCCGTGAAATATAACCACGAGGGCGGCACGGTGGTCGTGACCAGCGAGGAAACGCCGCCGGGACGGCTGCGGATCAAGGTCAGCGACACCGGGCCGGGCATCCCGCCGGAGGGAATAGCCCGCCTGTTCGTGCCGTTCGAGCGACTGGAGCAGGAGTTCAGTGAGGCGGAGGGGACCGGGCTGGGCCTGGTGATCTCGCGGCGGATCGCCGAGGCGATGGGCGGATCGCTGGACATGGAAAGCGAGCCGGGCCGGGGCAGCACGTTCTGGATCGAACTGCCGCTGGCCACCCCGCCGCCGGTGGCGGCAACCGCCCTCGCGTCCACCCCGGCAGAGCCTCGTCTCCCGACGCCCGTGCCGCGCGCCCGGCTATTATATATAGAGGACAACCTTTCCAATCTGCTGGTGGTCAAGGCGATGCTGGCCAACTGCCGTCCACACTGGGAGTTTCTGTCGGCGCGGGATGGCCACGAAGGCTTGGCACAGGCGGAGCGCTGCCTGCCGGATCTGATCCTGCTCGACCTGCAACTGCCCGGGATCAACGGCGACGCGGTGCTGGTAGAATTGCGCAGCAATCCGCTCACGCGGAATATCCCGGTGATTCTGCTCAGCGCCGATGCGACACCGCACAGCCGCGAAAGGCTGCTCGCGGGCGGGGCGGTCGATTACATTTCCAAGCCGTTCAAGCTGGAAGACCTGTTGGACCGTCTCGACCGGACCCTCCAGAACCACCGGGAACCCGCCGAAGCCTCCAAGTAGGGCGCGTCTTGATTGATAAACCTGCGGGCTGTAGGGACGGCGCTCTGTTGCCGTGTCCGTTCCAGAGCAGACACGGCGACGGAGCGCCGTCCCTACAGCGGAAGCAATCCAAACCTCGGATGGGCACTTAAACGCTCAGTCCCTCGGCCTTGACTTCCGAGACGCCGCCGATCTTCCAACTGCCTTCTTCCTTGGTGAGCAAATACTGGTACTCCACGCTTTTCTTGTCGGCGCTCTCGATCCGCACATGGACGGCCGCTTCCTCGCCGGTGTCGAAGGCAATGCCGTACTCCGTCCGGGTGGAACCGGCGATCACTGCGTAGTTGCCGCGCACCATCTTCTCGAACTCGCCCACCGGAAACATCGTCTTGATCCCGGCGGCGGCGAAGGTGTACGCCTTCGGGTAATCGTTGGCGCGAAAGGCGGCGAGTTGCGCGTCAATGACGGCGCTGAGTTCTTTTTTCACGGCTTCGGAACTGCGGTGCGGGGCCGGGGCAGGCTCGGGCGCGCCCGAGACCACCGGCCCGTGACAGGCCAAGCTGACGGCGAAGACCAGGAGCAGCAGGGCGCGGCGCATGGCAGCCAACATGGATTCGCTCCGGTCGACCCGCAAGCGCGAGTTTCCGCCGCGGACGCCGAATCACGAAAATTCCAGCTTGCCAAGTTTCTGCGGCCGACATACTGTCCGCTTCCCTTTTCATCGGAGCAAAGCAAGAGTTTTATGGCATACGCGATCCTCAAAGCCGGCGGCAAACAGTTCAGAGTGGCCGAAGGCGACATCATTGACGTGGACCTTCTGGACCTGGCAGCGGGTGCCGAAACCACTTTCTCCGAAGTGCTCCTGCACGCGGACGGCGATAAGCTGACCCACGGCAGCCCGCTAATCGGCGGCGCGTCGGTGGTGGGCGAGGTCGTCGAACAGTTCAAGGCCAAGAAGGTCATCGCCTTCAAGTACCGCCGCCGCAAAGGCTACCACCGCACCGTCGGCCATCGCCAGAAGCTCACGCGCATTCGCATCAAGCGCATCGCGCTCGGCTAAACCCCGTCTCCCGCAAACACTCAAGGATTTCCCACTCTTATGGCACATAAGAAAGGTCAAGGCTCCGTCAAGAACGGTCGCGACAGCGTCAGCAAGCGTCTCGGCGTCAAGAAATTCGGCAGCGAACAGGTCGTCGCCGGTAACATCATCATCCGCCAACGCGGCACGAAGTTCCATCCCGGCAAGGGCGTCGGCCTCGGGCGGGATTACACGATCTTCGCGCTGATCGACGGCGAGGTGAAGTTCGACGGCGGCGGACGGCGCGTGAACGTCGTCCAGGCAGTCGCCGCGTAACCCCACGGCGACGTGTTCAACGTCGTTCTGGTCGAACCGGAAATTCCGCCCAACACCGGGAACATTGCGCGTCTTTGCCTCGCGGCAGACGCGCATTTACATTTGGTCGGTCCGCTGGGTTTCTCGCTGGAAGACAAATACCTGCGCCGGGCGGGGATGGACTATTGGGAGCAGGTGAAGCTGACGGTCTGGCCAAGCTGGAACGCGCTCCACGCGGCGCACCTCGCCGCCAGCCGCCATTTCCTGCTGACCACCAAGACGGATCGCCCGTACTACGAGCAGGACTTCCAGCCGGGCGACTACCTGATCTTCGGCCGCGAAACGCGCGGCCTGCCCGAAAGCCTGCTGGCCAGCGCCGGGCGCGAGCGTCTTCTCACCATCCCGATGGCCCCGGCTGCCCGCAGCCTGAATCTGGCCACGGCGGCGGGGATCGTGCTCTTCGAGGCCTTGCGGCAGGTGCGCGTCAATCCGTCGTTCGACGCCACCGCGTGATTGCTTATTGCCGCCGGTAACGTCCACTTCTCTCTGTTTTCGGGCAGAACGGAAAGTTGGATTGTCAATCCGCATCGCCTCGTTTATTCTTCCCTTTCATGACGGATGCGCCCCACACGCTGACCTGGGAAGAACTGTGCGCGGACCCATCGCTGCAAGACTTGCCCTATCGGATCGAACTCAACGGTCTCAATCAGATTGTCATGTCCCCGCTCTATTTTCGGCACGGTCGCTCCCAAGGGAAAATCTATGCCTTGCTGATGAAATTGCTCCCGCAGGGTGAGCCTAGCTTGGAGTCGGCAGTAATGACCAGCGACAACGTCAAGGTACCCGACGTGATCTGGGCACCTCTGGAATTCATACATCAATACGCCGACGCCTTTGCTTTGCCGATAGCCCCGCCCATCTGCGTCGAGGTGCTTTCTCCGACCAACCGCACCGCCGAGATCGACCAGAAACGCGCCCTTTATTTCGAAAGCGGTGCGCAGGAAGTCTGGATTTGTGGCTTGAAGGGCGAAATGAAATTCTACGATTTCACGGGCTTGCTGGAGCGGTCTGCCGTCTGCCCGGAATTTCCTTCCCAGATTGAACTCTGACGTGCCCGGCTGCTTCTGGGAAGCCCCGGTCGTTTTAGCGGGCAGGCCGCAGCGTGGCGCGATCCGTCAGGGAAACCGTCCCCGTGAACGTCCAAGGGTCCGGACTTTCCGAGCCGACGCCGGAAAAGGTTCCGCCGGTGCCGTCCTCCACCGACTGTCGGTCAAACGTCACCGTCACGGTGACGGTGATCGCGTAGTCGACGAGCACAACCATGCTCTTGCCGTAGGGGTTCACGGCTTGGCCTGCGAAACGTGGGCTTGCCAGGCTATACTCCAACCCGGCTAACGGCGGGGCCGACAACGCGAATTTCTTCTCGTCGATGTCCAGTTTGGTTTGTCCGGTCTTTTCGGTCGTCGCACCAGCGGCAAAGAATATCGCTTCCGGCTCGGACCAATAGCCGCCGACATCTTTCGGGTCCACCACGTTGCAGACTGCCGAACTGATAATTTTCAGCTGATCCGATGGCTTGAGTTTCAGGAGAGCCTCGCGGAGGGCCTTTTTGAAGCTTTCCAAGTCCAGAGGACCCGACTTCGGTCTCACCCCCGAAATTTTGCCCGTCAAGTCGGCCAGGGCTCTATCGATGGCTTTGGGCGATAGCGACGCCGCAGCGTGTACGTCGTCGTGATAGCAACCATGCCGGGCGCTGCTGACGCGTTGGCGATTCGCCGGTGTGCCCGTTTGGGAATCGGCACGCTCCACGGGCAGCGAGCACCAGACCACCACGCACAGGGAGGCGGCACGCCAAGCCAGCAAACCGTTGGGATTTGTCCTCACGAAGGAGACCCGTTACACTCCGGTCCTTGGCCTGACAGACGGTTGAATGGCGGGCTCACCGGCCTCGAAGGCGACCGACCCCTCAATAGCTGATCCGCATCGGCATCAGCACGTAAAGAAAGTTGGTGTTGATCTTGATCACGCCGGGGCTCATCTCGTCGATCAAGTCGAGGTACACCGTGTCCTCGGTCAGGTTGCGCAACGGGGCCATCAGGAACTCCGGGTTAAAGGCGATGGTGACATCCTTGCCGCCGTACTTGACCGGCAGTGACTCCTTCGCCTCGCCGATTTCCGGGCTGTTGGCGGCGATGTCGATGTTGTTCTTGGTGAAGATCAACTTCAACGAATTGGACTTTTCGCTGGTCAAAAGCGACACGCGGCGCACGGCGTTGAGGAACGTTTCGCGCTCCAGTTCGATGCGCTCCTTGGTCTCGTTGGGGATGACCTGCCGGTAATTCGGATAGTTGCCCTCGATGAGCTTCGAGACGAGCAGCGTGCCGTTGAGTTCAAACGCCACCTGGTTCTCGCCGAGGCGGATTTCGATGTCGCCCTCGTCTTTGAGCAGACGCTGCAATTCGTTGATCGCCTTGGCCGGGATGATGACGCTGGCCTCCTGCCCCGCCTTGATCTCGACTTCCAGGTCGACCATCGCCAGGCGGCGTCCGTCGGTGGCGACGAGGGTCAGCTTGCCTTCCTTGAAGGAACACAGGATCCCGTTGAGCACGTAGCGCGTCTCGTCGGTGCTGATGGCGTAGCTGGTCTTCTTGAGCGCATCCTTGAGTTCGCCCTGGCGCAGGGTGTAGGTCTTGGCGCCCTCGAACTTCGGCAGCGGCGGGAATTCCTCTTCCGGCAGACCGAGGATTTTGAAAAAGCTCTGGCCGCTGTTGATGCAGGCCACGTTCTTGCCGTCGCTCTCGAACTGCACGTCGCTGGAGGGCAATTCACGGATGATCGTAAAGAGTCGGCGGGCGGGCAGGGTCGTGGCCCCGGCTTCGCTGATCTCGGCGTCCACGCTGCAACGCACGCCCACGTCCAGGTCGGTCGTGGTCATGTTGATGCCCTTGCCGTTGGTTTGCAGGAG
>CAXUHC010000125.1:0-13290 GCA_964250705.1 uncultured Chthoniobacterales bacterium
TTTTTTTGTTGGTCATCGGTGTTTGCATCCTCTTCGGTGGCAAGGGATTGACCGGCGCGACGTCCACCGGGGAAACCGGCGGCGAGCTTTACGCGCCGGGCCGGGTACGCGCGACGAAATGGCTCGCTTTTCTTTTGCTGGTGGTTCCGGTGTGGGTGGCCGCCGGGGTCTCGAAGGATCGTTACGGCGACAGTGCCATTCTCAACAAAGGGATCAGCAACACGCTCAGTCCCGGTTACGCTGGCAAGTCCAATCTGACCCCCGCCCCGGCGACGGTTGCCAAAGGTTCGCAGCCTGCGTATGTGGAACCACCCCTCCCCGGCGCGACCCCGCTGCCTCCCGACGCCAACAGCGCCCTCGACGCCGCGCAGTACCTCAAAACCACGGCGGAAGGCCATGTGGTCGCCGAGGTCACGGACCTGCTCTTCGCCGCCGAGGACGAATCCATGCGTCCGCTGTTCGAGAAGCGAACCGTCGAGTTGATCGGCCAGTTCCTGCCGGTCAAGAACGCGTCCGACGGCCGTTTCCAGATCGTGCGGATGTTCATGGTTTGCTGCGCGGCAGATGCCCGGCCCATCGCAATCTCCATCCTGCCCGCGCCCAAAGCCGATCCCAAGGTGAAATCGCCGGTGGAAATGGCCTGGACGCGGGTGGTCGGCACCGTGGAATTTCCGCTGGAGAACGGTCGGCGCATGCCGATCATCCACGCCCAGACGCTTGGGCCGTGCGATCCGCCGAGCGAGGCGATGTTGTACTGAGCGCGCGTTAGTGCCTATCCGAATGACCTCCGGCTGTGGCCACGGCGCTCTGTCGCCGTGTCTACCCTGGAACGGACACGGCGACAGAGCGCCGTGGCCACAGCCGGAGCAATCCAATCTTCGGATAGGCACTTAGTCCCTCTGCTGGGCTAACGTGGACATCGCGTTTCTGATCGTTGCCTGCCTCGCGCAGGTGTTCACGGTCAGCTTTCTCATCGCGGCGGTGTTCACATTCGCCACGTTCGACCGGAAGCCGCTGGATCGTGACACCGAAAAGAGGTTGTCGCTGAGCGTCTGGTTTGGCGGGGGATGGTTTGCTTGCGTTTTTGCCGTCACCCGCTGTTGGCATCGATGCCGGCAAGGCCGTCGCTTCTTCTATATCGGTATCGGCTCGGGCATGGTTGCCGTCGTGTTCGGCTGTTTGGCCGTGCGAGCCTGAGCCAGTGCCTTGCGCTTGTCTCCGCCTCGGCGGACAGTTCCGGCATGATGACTCCCCCCGGTCATTCCTCCTCTTTCGATCCTGCCGCCATGGCGCGGCTGCTGGACGGCGAACACGCCGCCATCCGCCAGAAAGTTCGCGCGATCCTCGCGCGTCCGTCGTTCCGTTATCCCGACCCCACCGCCGACATCCCGACCCAGCGCGAACTCGCCTTCCGTTGGTGCCGCGAGCTCGCCGACGAGGGCATCGGCCTGCTGCCGATCCCCGCTGAGTACGGCGGCCAGGATGATTTCGCCGCGTTCATGGCGGCGTTCGAAACCATCGCGTTTCACGACCTCGGCATGACCATCAAATTCACCGTGCAGTTCGGCATCTGGCTGGGCAGCGTCCTGCTGCTGGGCAACGCCGCCCAGCACCGCCGCTACCTGCGCGACATCGCCACGTTCGCCCTGCCGGGCTGCTTCGCCATGACCGAGATCGGCCACGGCTCCAACGTGCGCGAACTCGAAACGCTCGCCCGTTACGAACCCGCCAGCGGGCAGTTCATCGTCACGAGTCCGACCTGGACCGCCGGAAAAAACTACATCGGCAACGGCGCGTGCCACGGACGGCTGGCAACGGTGTTCGCCCAACTGGAAACCGCCGGTGAACGCCACGGGGTCCACGCCTTCCTCGTGCCGTTGCGCGACGAAAAAGGAAACGTCCTGCCCGGTGTGCGCATCGAGGACAACGGCCCGAAGATGGGCGAGAACGGCGTCGATAACGCGCGGGTCTGGTTCGACGGCGTGCGCGTCGACCGCGACGCGCTGCTCGACCGCTACGGCCACGTCTCCGCCGACGGCACCTACCGGAGCGACATCCGCAGCGCCGGGTCGCGGTTCTTCACCACGATCAGCGCGCTGGTCGGCGGACGGATCAGCATCGCCGCCGCCGGTCTGAGTGCGGCCAAGAGCGGGCTGACTATCGCCGTGCGCTACGCCACGCGCCGCCGGCAGTTCCGCGCGGCGGGTTCCGCCGACGAGACCCCGCTCCTCGACTACCCCACCCACCGGCGCCGCCTGCTGCCGCTGCTCGCCAACGCGTACGCGCTCGATTTCGCGCACAAATTCCTGGTTCGCCGCCGGGTCGAGACCCGGGCCGCCGACGCCGACCCGGCGGGCAAGCGCGAGGTCGAACTCCTCGCCGCCGGGATCAAAGCCTGGACCACCTGGAACACCACGCGCACCCTGCAAACCTGCCGCGAATGCTGCGGCGGCGAGGGTTACATGAGCGTCAACCGGTTGCCCGCGCTCAAGGCCGACAGCGACATCTTTACCACCTTCGAGGGCGACAACACGGTGCTCATGCTCTGGATCGGGCGGCAACTGCTGGCGCAATCCGCGCACGCCCCGGCAAACGCGGAGGGCGCATATCTGTCGCTGTTCCTCGCGTGTGAACAGAGTATCCTCACGGAGCTACGCGCCGAAGCTGGCGCGCCGCGCCCGACGAGCCTCCTCCGACTGGCCCACATATGGGTTGAACGGATGATCTTGGAACAATTCGCCGCCGGCATCGCGCGCTGCCCGGACGAGAGCTGCGCCGCGATGCTTGCCCGACTCCACGATCTATTCGCCCTGACCCTGCTCGAAGAAAATCGCGCTTGGTTTCTCGAAAACGATTTGCTGTCGACGGAATCATCGAAGGCTTTGCCCCGCGCCGTGGAGGACCAATGCGCGGGGGTCGCACCGGACGCCCTGGCGCTGGTCGACGCCTTCGGCATCCCGGACCAGTGTCTCGCCGCACCGATTGCAACCTGACGCGACAGCGTCATCCAACTCGAGGTAGGGATGCCTCTCCGAGGCACTCCCTGACTTCTCTGGCTTTGGCGTGAAGATCAGTCCGGTAAAGCCAAGCCGGGGAGTGCCTCGGAGAGGCACCCCTACCTTCAGAGCGCGTCTCGGTTAGGGTAAACCTGCGGACTGTAACCACGGCGCTCCGTCGCCGTGTCTGGTCCCGTGCGGACACGGCGACGGAGCGCCGTGGCTACAGCCGGAATTCGCCGCTCATTCGTTCGGGACGCGCTTTAGTACGACCGACCGCTCACGCGGCCTGTTTTATTTCCCGCTCACCCCACCCAGGTCGTAAATTTTCCCCCAGTCCCCCTCCGCGAGCGGCTTGCCTTCACGCTCCCAGGGTTTCGTGGAAGTCGGCCACCGCTTTTCCTCGCGGGGCCCCCAGAACAGGTAACGCACCCCCAACTGCCCGGCGGCTTGCGTCCAATCCAGTTCGCCGAGCATCAGCGCATCGAGCTGGTCGGACAAACGCTTGTAATCGATGCTCTGACTGAAAAGGTGTCCGTCGTAGCCCATCGCCAGCGCGCGCCCGCAATACACCAGTGGGTGATTGTAGTCCGGGGCTGACGCGAACCGCCCCGCCACCGGCAGCCGATCCGTCGCCACCACGACGCCGTCCAGTTCCGCGCGCGGGATCAAGCCGTAGCCGATGTGCTGCTTGCCCAGCCCTCCGGCGAGCGACACCATCCCCGAGAAAAACAGCAGCGCGCACACCGGCCAGCGCAACGGCGCGGCCAGTCCCCGCAGCCACCGCCGCCAGAGAAACGGCAGGAACGCGAGGTAACACCAGATCATCAGCTTGGTGTTGTCCCAGTCCCACTTGGCGAACATCACCACGCTCGCCAGCACGAAGAGCACCCCGGCGGGCAGCACGAACGCGGCGTCGGCGTCCTCGTCCCGGTCGTCCCCGACGCGCGGAACCCCGTGGAGCGCGGCACGGGCGAGGTCCCACGCGCACCGGCCCCACAACGCCGGAGCCAATAGCGCGAACCCCCCGAAATTCAACAGCCAGAAGCCCGCGAAAGACAGGTTTTTGGCCGGGTTCGGATCGTGGTTCATCCACGCCCATTCCCACCGCAGCACCCCGCTGGTCGCCGCGCCGTTTCCGGTCATCAGCGCGAGTTGGATCGTGGCCGGAATCACCGCCGCTCCCACCAGCTTCAACAGGTGCCAGCGCAGCGCCGTCCGCCCGAAGTACAGGCAGAACCACCACCCGAGCAGCAGCGAGAGAAACACGAACGCGAACAGGTGAAAGACCGGCATCGCCGCGTACAGCAGTGCCTCCACCCAAAACGGCAGCACGCCCGGAGCCGTCGGCAACGGCGGCGGGGCAGCCGGGTTCGGGCGGGCACCCGGCGCGAGCGGCGGCGCGGAGAAAAACTTCCGTCGCCAGTGGATCAGCAGCAGTAGCCCGGCAGGCAGCGCGAAGAGAAACGGCCGCTGCGTGACGAAGATGGTCAGCGGCAGGCTTTTCCAGGCGAGGTCGTGTTGGTAGTCGGCGATCTCGAAGGAGCGGAAAAACTGGAACCCCGCCAACCCGCCGCTGAACAGAAATCCTGCCGCCGTGAAACTGCCTCCCCAACGAAAAAGCGCCAGCAGCGCCGCCGCCGAGCCGACGAGTCCCATCCACACCAGCAACTGTAGGTTGTTCGCGCCGACGAGCAGCCACAGGCTATGGAAAATCTCGATGCCCGGGTAGTACCGCAGCGTGTGGTTGGCGGCTTCGGGATGCGCGGGCCACCACGTCGCGCCGTTCGCGAAGAATTGCGCCATTTGCAAGTGCAGGCTCACGTCGCCGAGGTTGTCCATCGATCCGATGGCCAGTTGCTTGCCGTCCGAGTACACGAGGAAGCAAAACGACCGCAGGGCAAACAGCGTGAACACCACGATCAACCCCCACGCCCAGGGCGAGAGTTTCCAGCGGCGCGCCGAGTGCCGGTCGTGCCGCTCCCGTCGCCAGACGTGCCACCATGCCCCCGCCCCCGCCAGCGCGCCGATGCCCAACGACGCCACCGCCAGCAGCCCGTCGAATCCGCGATGCGCGGGCAGAACCATCGCCAGGGCCGCCAGAGTGGAAGCAGCGACAAATACGAGCAGGGCAGCGAGAGCGGGAAGCATGCGGGAAGGATGAAGGATGAAGGCAGAGAACGAACCCAAATAAAACGCAGTTAACGCGGGCCAAACGGAGTTCTAAAGCCGAGAAGAGGTAAGATTCCAGTTTCTGCCTTCAGCCTTCATCTTTAAAACAGTGCCGCCTGTTCGTCACCCCAGTCGTCGAAATCGAGCGTCGGCGCGGGTTCGACCGCTCGCAGGAGCGCGTCGCGCGGCTGCTGGACGCACACGTCGAACGGCGCGACGCCTTCACTGGTGCGCAGCACGTTGCCGACGTGTGCGTCCGAGACGAGCAGATTTTTCTGCCGCTGATAGTAAGTTTTCGGGTTCACCTGAACGAAACCCGCCTCGGCAAAATGCTCGGCGATGTCCTCGACGCGGGGCGCCTCGCCCTTGATGTGCCGTTGCGAGACCACCAGGCGGGGCCCGTCGGGGTGCGGCATCACGCCGTGCAGCCAGAAATCGTCACCGAGCCGCTCGTTCGCCAGCCGCAGGCGGTGGAGATAATCCGAGATCAGCGCATCCTCGGTGATGAGCGTTGGGCGCACGCCGACGCGCTCCTCCCGCGCATGCAGCTCCTTGCCGCCCCGGCCCGGCATGGTCAGCTTGAGCCAGCGGCCGCTGGCATCGTCGAGAAACACCTCGTGCTCCACGCCGCCGAGAGCCGCGAGCCGGGCCTCCAGGCGGCGGTCGATCAGGCGGGCTTTTCGCCGAGCCCAGCGGAGGATTTGTCCGGCTTGAAGGGCAAATTCTCCTGCTGTGCCGCCTTTGCCAGCACCCGACGCGCCTGGGCGTGCGCTTTTTCGGAAGACTCCTTCGGCTGCAACGAGCGGATACGCCGCTGGTTTTTCGCGTAGTCGTCGGCGGATTTCCTGGCCATCGCGTCCTCTTTGCCACGGAATCACCTGTTCTTCAAGCAGGGCGATGGCGGCGGCGTCGGCCAGCGGCTCGCTGGACGCGGCGACCATCGACGCGTCCATGACTGGCTGCTGTTCCCCGCGTGGCGGGCGCGGGCGCGGCGCACGCGAAGGACGGGACGGGTGTCGGCGTAGCGGGGTCGGTGGTTTCACTGGTCGGCAGCCGGGTCGTTGTCCGCGGGGGCGGCGGGATCGGTTGGCGGCGCGAGCACGTCTTCCGGCGGATGCGCCGAGGGATGAAACTCCGGCTGCCGCCCCGGGAACTGCCGGGCAAAGAGCGACGCGCGGAAGTACAGCGTCAGCGCATCCTGCGCCGGGCGTAGGTGGACGACTTCCTTGAAGTATTCCGCGTCGAGACGCTTCTCGGTTTCCGCTACCCGCGGTTCGATCACCAGCAGAAAGTCGCCCACGTAACCCGGCGGCGCGTTGTCGTCCCCATAGTAGCCGATCCCGGTAAAATCCCCCAGCAACCAGGGCAGCGGATACGTGCTGCCGCAGAGAATGATGCCGTGGAGTTTCTCAAACTCGCCGGGGTCCCGGGCAGCGAGCGCGAGCATGGGATCGACGATCTTGTGCACGTCGGGGTAGGTTTGCACGTAGACGTACGGCAGCGCGTCGTCGGTGGGCGAAACGTAGTTGAGTCGCCCGGCCAGCGCGAGCGACCACGCGGCCAGCGCGCCGCCCACGCCCAGCGCGGCCCAACGCGCGCCCGCCGGGTTGGTGGCCGGGGGCCACGCCCACGCCGCCGCCTCCTCCAGCAGCACGCCGCCGACCAGGAAAAACGGCCAGATGAACGAAATCGCGCACCACGGCGTCTTGTAATGGATGATGCTGTACGCGAGCAGGGTGCCCGGGCAGTACACCGCCAGCAGCCGCACCCGCCAGTCCGTCGACGCGGGGAACGCCAGGGCCGACACCCCCGCCGCCAACCCGGCGACGGTCAAGATTCCCAGCCCCCAGTGAAACGCCGCCACGCTTCCGAAAAGCTTCCCTTCCACCCCGTCCACGGCGGCCCGGGCCGCCGGGAACCATTCGGGCGGCGAGAGTTCGTACCCCGCGACCCCCAGGCACACGACGATCAGCGCCGCGCCGATCACCCGCCGCGGGCGGGGCAGCGGCGGCACGACGTACCGCAGGCACGCCAGCAGGCCGAACACCGCCCACGGCTCGGCCCGCATCAACAGCGTGCACCAGTAGATGAACGGTTTGCTGTGGCCCTCGCCGATATCCCCCTTGTGCTGCCACGCGGCCAGCGCCCGGCCCAGCGCGCCCAGCCCGGCAAAATGGTAGCCGAAGCCCGAGTAAAACAGCGTGATCAACCCCAGGCTCACGAACACCACGGCGAGCACGTCGGCGTCCCGGTAGCGTTGCGGCGCGATGGCAGCGGCAAAGCGCGGAAACAACGGGGGCGGCGGGGTCGGGTCGGCCCAGAGCAATTCCCCGGCGGTCGGCGGCGGCGGCGGCGGCGGCCCGGTCAGGAGCGGACGCCGGGAAGGCAGGAATTCCTCCAGCAGCAACACCACCGGCGCCGCGCACAGGAAGCAGCCGAAATGGATGATGTACGTTTCCTTGGTCAGCACCATCCCAGTGACGCCCATCGCCACCGCCCAGAGGTAGCGTTTCGCGCCGTCCTGCCACAAGCCGAACACCCCCCAGAACGCGAGCACCAGGAACCACACCTGCCAGGCCTCGTGGATGGCGTCGCGCTGGTAATACAGCAGACCGGGCGAAACCGCCATCGCCAGGGCCGCCCAGGCGCTGGCTTTTTTGCCGATGAACCGCTCGAAGCGGAACATCCATTCCACGGTCAGAATCCCTACCAGCACGACCGGCAGGCGCAGCGCCCAGACGTGCCGCCCGAACAGGCACTTGCAGAGAAACAGGACGTAAAAGTGCAGCGGCCCGTGGTAGTTGGTCGGGTCGTAGGCGTAGAAGCCGTTTTTCTGCATCTGGTCGGTGAACCAGCCGTTGACGCCCTCGTCGAAGTGCGGCGGGCGCAGGTCCAGGTCGTAGCAGCGCAGCACGGCCGCGAACAGCATGATGCCGACCCGCAGGAGCAGGTCCGGCGAGGGACGCCAGCGGGCGACGGCGGGCGACGCACCGCCGGAAGCCAGGGGTGCGTCGGAAGCAGGGAAGGACGGCGCGGAAGTCATGGAAACCTGGTACTAAAAAGCAAAACGGCCCCGGTGCAAAGGCCGGACCCCGGAGAGTCGTGCCCAAATTGCATCCGGGATGGACGCCGACCTCTCCAAATCGGCCCGTGACCAAAAAGTGCTGGCACTTCCGGTGGTCCTCTGGAAAATACCGGGTCCGCCCTTTTACCGTCGCGGTCGTTTCCCCTGGATGTCTACCTCCGAGCCCCCCGAACTTTCCCTCGTGATCCCGGCCTTTCGGGAGGTGAACCGCCTGCCGCCCAACCTGCCGCGGGTGGCGCGGTACTGCGACCGGCTCGCCTTGCCCGCCGGGTACGAGGTGCTCGTCGTCGTTGAACGCAGCGACGACGGCACGCTTGAGAAAGCCCGCGAAACCGCCGCGCCCTACCCGTCCGTCAACGTCATCGACAACCTCACCCAACGCGGCAAGGGCTACGCCGTCCGCTCCGGCATGCAGCGCGCCCGGGGGCAGCTCGTGTTCTTCACGGACGCGGACCTGAGCACGCCGCTGGAGGAAATCGGCCGTTTTCTCACCTACTTCCGCGCCCATCCCGGGGTGGACGTGCTCATCGGCAACCGACGCCACGCCGACAGCCGGATCGGGCGCGCGCAGGGGCCGATCCGCCGCCACCTCGGCGCGATCTTCAGCAAGCTCGTCCGGGGCCGGGTGCTGCCCGGCGCGTGGACCGATACCCAGTGCGGCTTCAAGGCGTTCCGGGCCCGGGCGGCCCGCGAGATTTTCTCGCGCCAGCGACTCGACGGCTTTTCCTTCGACGTGGAAGTCCTGGCGCTGGCGGCCGGCCTGGGTCTGCGGGTGGAAGACCTGCCCGTCGAATGGCACGACGCCGACGCCACCCGCGTCCGCCTCTGGCGCGACGGCTGGTCGATGCTGCGCGACCTGTGGCGGGTGCGGACCCTCGTCAAGCGCACGCTCGCTTCCGGCGCGCGCGCCGGAGAAGATTCACGATGCAAGAACCAGGATTCAAGCGAGTGAGACGGCTCGAGATTCAAGAGGAGAACGCCACGTTTCCGCGGGTTGGACCACCCGCTTGTTCCTTGAATCTTGAATCTTGAATCTTCCCTGAATCTTGGTTCTTGCATCTTGAATCTTATCGACACCGGTCGATCCGAGGCCTTAGATTCGCGGGTTTCGCCGCCGCCTCGTTCATCAACGCCCCGCTCTCCCCGTTCTTTGGATTCTTGGCACACAACCTGCACAGGCGCACCTGTAAGTCTTCCTGTTCTCCTGTTCATGGATCAACCCGCGCCAGCCCCCTCTCCCGGCCCGTCCGCCGATGGAGAAGCGTTGCGCATGGGGCCTGAACCCCCCGCCGCTGCCACAGGCTTGCCCCGGGCGCACGAAACCCAGCGCATCCACCTTCCCGGGGCCGTCCATCCCAATGGGAACGGCTCCCACTACGGCAACGGCAGCGGCCAGGCCCACGGCCCCAAGCGCGGTGTCACGGCGGCGGAGGCGCTCGCCGCCGAGCTGCACCGCGAGATCGCCCGCCGCGAGGACGCCGAGCGCCGTCTCGCCGCCGCCGAAGCGAAACTCGCCGTCCAGCCGCTCCCGGCTCCCGCCCCGCTGCCGGTGGAAATTCCGGTCGCGCCGCCCGCGCCGCCGTCCGCTGCCGCGTCCGCCGAACTGGAGGCCCGCCTCGCCGCCGCCGAGGCGCTCCTTGCTCTGAGCGAGGAACGTCTCTCGTTCCTGATGACCAACTCGTCGCTGGGGTTCTTCGACGAAAACTACCAGCCCGGCACCACCTACTATTCGCCCGGTTACGGCGAGATGCTCGGCTACGGCCCGGACGAACTGCCCGCCACGCTCCAGACGTTTCTCGGGTTGCTCCATCCCGAAGACCGCAACAACGACTGGCTGGCCGAGCGCCACTTCGTCGGCGAGGGCATGACCCGGTTTTCCCGGCAGTTCCGCCTGCGGCACCGTGACGGCTCCTACCGCTGGATCGAGAGCACGGGCATCGAGATCAGCGACGACGCGGGCCTGCGCTTGCGCGCCTTCGGCTTTCACCGCGACGTCACCACCCGCAAGCAACTCGAAGAACGCCTCCACCAGAGCGAGGAGCGTTTCAACCTGCTCGTGACCAGTTCGCCGCTCGGGTTCTTCGACAGCGACCTCGTGACGGGCCGCTCCTACTATTCGCCGCTGTGGAAGGAAATGCTCGGCTACCGGCCCGAAGATCTTCCCGACACGCACCAGACCTGGATCGACCTGCTTCACCCCGAGGATCGCGCCAGCGTCATCGCCGTCCATGCCCAGCGTGCCTTCGGCGAGAGCTACCGCTCTTTTAGCCACACCTCGCGCATGCGCCACAAGGATGGCACCTACCGCTGGGTGCAGGCCAGCGGCATCAGCTTCTACGCCCCGGATGGACGCCTCCTGCGCGCCCTCGGCTTCCACGCCGACATCCACGCGCTCAAGACCGCCGAGGAAGCATTGGAACACGAGAAGGAATTTCTGGGCGTCACGCTCGACTCCATTTCCGACGGGGTCATCACGACCGACGCCGAGGGGCACGTCACCTACCTCAACGCCGCCGCCGAAACCCTCTGCGGCCTGCCGCTCGACGACGCCGCCGGGCTGCCCATCGAGGAGTTCTACCGCCGCGCCGGGGCGCAGGCCCGCCGGCAGGCCGACAACCCCGTGCGCGCCGTGCTGGCCAGCGGGATGCGCGCCGCCCCGCACGACCCCGCCCATCTCGTCCCGAGCGACCGGCCCGCGAAGGTCATCACCGACCAGGCCGCGCCCTACGTCGATGCCGCCGGGCACATGGTCGGCGCGGTGCTCGTTTTCCACGACATCACGGATCGCCACCGCGCCGCCGAGGAACTCCAAAAGGCCGGGCGCATCGAGAGCCTGGGCGTCCTCGCGGGCGGCATCGCGCACGATTTCAACAACCTGCTCACCGCCATCCTGGGCAACCTGTCCGTCGCCCGCACCGACAACGCGCTGCCCGCCCGCACCGCCGACGCCCTCGGGCGCGCGGAAAAATCCTGCTGGCGCGCGCGCGACCTGACCGGCCAGCTCCTGACCTTCGCGCAGGGCGGCGACCCCGTGCGCAAGGCGCTCCTGCTTTCCCCGCGCGCGGGGCGACGGCCAACACGCCCACGCAGCTTTCCTTCCATTTCGCGGACGACCTGCCCACGGTCGAGGCCGACGAGAACCAGATCGTGCAGGTGCTACACAACATGTCGCTCAACGCGGCGCAGGCCATGCCCGGCGGCGGGTCGCTCCAGATCAGCGTCGGGCTGGTGGTCTCGCCGGAAGGTCTGGCGGCGGTCGAAGACGCGACGGCGCCCGCGGGAGCGTACATCGAGGTGGTGCTGCGCGACAACGGCCCGGGCATCGCCCCGGAGCATCTGCCCAAGATTTTCGATCCGTTTTTCTCGACCCGCACCAACGGCACGGGCCTGGGATTGGCGATTGCGTACTCGGTGGTGCGCAAGCACGACGGCGTGATCCGCGTGGAGTCGCACGTCGGCGCAGGCACGACGTTCACGATCTACCTGCCGGTCTCGCCGACCGCCGCGCCGCCGCCGTCCAGGCCCGCCAATGAACCCGCGCGCAAGGGTGAGCGGGTGCTCTTCATGGACGACGACCCGGACATCCGCGACCTGGCCGGGGCGATTCTGGGCATGATGGGTTACGAGCCGACTTTGACGGTGGAAGGCGGCGAGACCTTGGCGGCGTACCAGAGCGCGCGGGCGGCGGGCCAGCCGTACGCGGCGGTGATTTTGGATTTGACGATCCCCGGCGGCATGGGCGGGCGGGAAACGATCCGGCGGCTGCGCGAGATCGACCCCAACGTGCGGGCGATTGTGTCGAGCGGGTACAGCAACGACGCAGTGATCTCGGATTTCCGCGCGCACGGTTTCGTGGCGATGGTGGCCAAGCCCTACCGGATGGAGGACCTGGCCAAAGCGCTCATCGAGGCCATCACCGGCGCACCCGTTGCCGGGTAGAGATCGGAGGAAAATGGTGCCGACCGCTTTCGCATGCTAACCGTGCTAGACGAATAATGGCCGCCTTTGACGGCGACTCTCGTTCGTCGACTATTAGTTAGGCGGCTTTTTAACGCTCATGCACAAGACCATCACGCGGCTGCTGAGCATCTCGTTGTGGGCGGCCAGCATGTTTATCAAGCTGGAGGAGTACCAGTCGCGCGGTGAGACCGTTCGCGTCTACGTTTATTCCTACTACTGGTGGGTCGTGGCGATTGCCCATCAGCCCGAGCAGTTGTTCACCTCGTTCGTGCCGTGCCTCCTGTTCCTCGTCATCGATCTTCTGCACTTCGTGCTTTGTTTTGCCGTGGCGTGCATCTGCGTCTGGCTCTTCCGGCGCTTCTCCTCCATCTTCCGTCCGCCGCCTAACAAGGCGCTCCAGCGAACAGAGGTTGGCGGCGGGGCTTCTTCGGACCTCCACGCTTGACTTCGCCAGCCTCCGTCGCTGAGCTTGAGATCGTTAGGCCATTTATGAATCAAATTCGTATCATACGCGCTTTCCTGCGTTCGCTTGCGGTCATTGGCATGTGCTGTTCCGGCTGCACAGCCAATCAACCACAGGGTGCCAGCGTCGGCACTCGTGCTGTTGTCCACAACGGTGCTTCGAGTGATAGAAGATATGGATCTGTTCGTGCCACTTTCGATCACAGCGGGCGGGTGGCTACGGTAGTGATCGTCAAGTCGATGGGCAGCAAAATCCTCGATCAGAACACCCTCACCTTTGCCAAGAAGAATTGGACGGGTCCGCCAGATACTACCCAAGACATTCCGATCTATTACAAAATGTCCACCAAAACGAATCCGTAAGCCTAACAACGCGCTCCAGCGAACGGCTCATGGCAGTCGGCGTTTCTCTGCACTCCACGTCCACCGCGCCATGAGCCGTCGCTGAGCTTGGGTCCGTCAGGCGGTTTCGCGCTCTTGCTTCGGTGAGCTGGTCATTTTACGGTAGCGTCTTCATTATGGACACCGTCACCCTGTCGCCCGAATTCCAGGTTGTCATTCTGAGGTGCAACTGATTTCTGGACCGGTTTGAGTTTTAGTTTAGGGAGTGGATCT
>CAXUHC010000126.1:0-2606 GCA_964250705.1 uncultured Chthoniobacterales bacterium
GCTTGGCCAGATAGGTGGCCATATCGTCATCCATCTTGGTCACCATATTGGTAACCGTGGTCCCCATCGCGCTGAACGATCCGCCGAAGCCGTCCGCGGTCTGCGCGGCAGGCTCGGGTTCCGGTTCGGCGGCCCCGGCGGACGGCTTGAAGTCGGCTTTGGTCCAGACCGTGTAAATCCGGTCTTCCGAGTTGGTCGTGTAGTCGCGTGTTTTTTTCTCGATGAACAGGTGAAGCTGATCCGCGATTCGCCGGAGGGCTTCAAAGGGCACCACCGGCTCGTCGATCTTCATCGAGAAGGTGCCTCTGACGTCTTTCTTCAGGATCAGGCTGACGTTCGCTTGCTCGCCGAGGTAGACGAGCGTGTCGTGCAGGTTCGCGTTCTCGAAGGCCCTGGGTTGCTTCAAGGTTTCCATCCGCGACTCCGACGCCGACACCGGGGGCACCGCCGAGCCCCCCTGCGCCGAGGCATGGCATAGCGGCAGCAACAGCAGGCAGGTACCCAGAAGCAGGGATTTCATGATCGTGTGGTAAAACCAATCAGCCCGAACTAGGCGGCGCTGATCGGCACCTGGCGCGCCGCACCTTTGAGCAACGGGCGCACCCGTGCCACCAACGCTTCGGCGGTCAGGCCGTGCTTTTTACGCAGAATCGGGATCGTGCCGTGCTCGATGAACTGGTCGGGCCAGCCGAGGCGCACGACCGGGGTCGTGATCCGGGCCTCGCCCAGCGCTTCCATCACCGCGCAGCCGAAGCCGTTGGGCAGGACATGGTCCTCCAGCGTGCAGACGACCTCCACCGAGCGGGCGAAAAATTCCAGCGTGCCGGTGTCCATCGGCTTGATCCAGCGGGGATTGACCACGGCGGCGCTGATCCCCTCTTTTTCGAGCAGATCGGCGGCTTCCTCGGCCACCGCGCACATGTTGCCCAGACCGAAGATCGCCACCCGCGGCGCACCTTCCTTGCCATGACGGATCACTTCCGCCTTGCCGATTTCCAGCAGTCTAGGCTGCGCCTTGGGCTTCGCGCCGACGCCCGCCCCGCGGGGATAACGGATCGCGATGGGGCCCGCGTTGTGGTTGGCCATCGTCCAGAGCATGTCCACGAACTCCTCCTCGTCCTTCGGCTGCATGAAGACGAGGTTCGGAACGTGGCGCAAGTAGCCGATGTCAAAGAGGCCGTGGTGAGTCGGGCCGTCGTCTCCACTCAGACCGGCGCGGTCCATGCACAGGCGCACGTTGAGATTTTGGAGCGCCATGTCGTGGATGATCATGTCGTAGGCGCGCTGCAGGAACGTCGAATAAATCGCCAGGAACGGCTGCAACCCCTGGACCGCCAGCCCGCAGGCAAACAACGCGGCATGTTCCTCGGCGATGCCCACGTCGTAGTACTTCTTCGGGTGCCGCTTCTGAAAACGGCCCAGGCCGGTGCCGCTGGGCATCGCGCCCGTGATGGCGACGAGCTTCTGGTTGCTGTCGGCGAAATTCGCCAGGGTATCGCCGAGGTACTCGGAATACGTCGGCAGGGAGGCGGCAGCGGTTTCACCGGTGTCGAGCTTGTAGCGGCCCAGCCCGTGGAATTTGTCCGGCTGCTTGAGCGCGGGCGGGTACCCCTTCCCCTTCTTGGTGAGGATGTGCAGGATGACGGGTTCGTCCTGGGTCTTGAGGAACTCGAAGGTCCTAATGAGCAGGTTCGTGTCGTGGCCGTCGATGGGGCCATAGTAACGCAGGCCCAGGTCCTCGAACAACACGTTGGGCAGCAGTAGATGCTTGACCCCCGACTCCACCCGGCTCGCCAGCTTGAGCGCATCCTTGCCGCCGATCATCTGGATGAAGCGCGCCGCCTGTTCGTGGAGATGCTTGTAGGTCGGGTGCGTGGCGATGCGGTTGAAGTACCCGGCCATCGCACCCACGTTCTTGGCGATGGACCATTCGTTGTCGTTGAGCACGACGATCAGCCGCTTGGTCGCCTCGGTGACGTTGTTGAGCGCTTCGTACGAGACGCCGCACGTGAACGCCGCGTCGCCCGCGACGCAAACCACGTGTTCGCTGCCCCCGCGTTGATCCCGCCCCGCCGCCATGCCGAGCGCCGCCGAGAGCGCCGTCCCCGCGTGACCCGCGCCATAGCAATCGTGTTCGCTCTCGGTGCGCAGCATGAAGCCGTTGAGCCCCTCGTACTGACGGATCGTCTTGATGTCGCCGGGCCGCCCTTTGGGGGTGAGCATCTTGTGGACGTAAGCCTGATGGCTCACGTCGAACACGAACTTGTCCTTGGGGGTGCTGAAAACCCGGTGCAGCGCGATGGTCAGTTCGACGACGCCCAGGTTTGGCCCGAGGTGGCCGCCCACGCCGGAGGGGTTAGCCTCGCTCATGACGTAGATCAATTCTTCGCGAATTTCCTGGGCGAGCTGGGCGAGGTCGCTCTCGGGCAGCGCCTTTAGGTCGTCCGGCGACTGGATTTTGTCCAGCAGGCGCAGGCGAGGTTCGGTGATGGGCGGAGCCTGGACGGCGACGGGTTCAGAAGAGGCTAACTTCATTGGCTTGTTTGGCGGATGCGCGGCCAGCGGCCGGGCCGGGGTCGGTCGGCACGGGCTTGGTTTCCTTGGAT
>CAXUHC010000126.1:2616-13123 GCA_964250705.1 uncultured Chthoniobacterales bacterium
GGCGCGAGGGCTGCCGTGGGGGGCGGGTATTCGGTGACGCGCCCCTGCCCGGCGGCGTCGCGGGTGATGATCTCGATGCGCTGTTCGGCGTCGCTCAGGCGTTCTGAGCAAACCTTGATGAGCCGGGTACCCTCCTCGTAGGAGCGGATGAGTTCCTCGAGCGGCAGCTTGGAGTTTTCCATCTGCTCGACCACCGCTTCGAGCCGTTCCATCGCGCTTTCAAAACTCGGTGTCTCTGCAAGGGAATCGGCGGAATTGCGGGCGGCAGGCATGAGGGAAACGGCGGGGCGGGTCAGGCGAAAGGGAGCAATATTGAACGACTTTACCCCAAAGGGCAAGTGCGGCGTGGAAAACGGCAGCCGCACGGCGTCCTAGCTTCCAAACAACTGCCGGAACCGTTCCGCCAGCTCCGCTTTCGTCATTCGGAGTTCGGCGACGGCAACCAAGGCTTCGTAAAGCGGAAAAGCATCGCGGTCAGTCGAAACCCCGTTAATTTGCAGAAACGCCGCCGCGACGCCCGTCCGCTTGTTGCCATCCAAAAGAGCTTGGGCTTGCGCGATATGGAACGCGTAAGCCGCCGCGACCTGAAACAGGTCTACTGCCCTGTAAATAGAAATCGTTGATCGGGACACCGAGGGCCGATTCGAGGCCGGAGTCGGAATGCAACCCTTCACTGCCACCGTATTTGCGCAGTGAAAATCGGTGCCACTTTTCGACCTGTTCCTTGGACAGGAATTTGGGCTCGTCGGACGGCATGACGCTTACTTTGCCAATTCCGCCAATAGCCGGTCGTGTTGCTGGAAGATTCTTTCCATCGCACCATCAACCTCCGCGTCGGTTGCGTAGCGGATCGTCGGTTGCGCATCCGCTGAAACCTCCGCAGTGGCCTCAGCAACGGCGGGCCGAGTGCCTGCCGCAACTGCTTCCGGCAAATTTACCAGACTATCCGCCGCTTGATCATTCATCGGTCCAAATTCGCTGATTACCCGCTGGCGGTCAACTCTTGACCGTGAAACTCAATGCGTCTCCAGAAACCGGTGCACGTCCTCGGCCAGCCTCTCGCTGATTCCATTCACGGCGGCGATTTTTTCCACACTCGCCTTCCGCAGACGCTCCACCGAGCCGAACGCCGCCAGGAGCAGTTTCTTGCGGTTCTCGCTGACGCCGGGGCAATCGTCGAGCACGCTCTCGTTCACGCGCCGTTTCATCAATAATTGGTGATAACCGTTGGCAAAGCGGTGCGCTTCGTCGCGGATACGCTGGAGCAGACGCAACGCGCCGGAATCCTCCGGCAGACGCAAAGGCGCGGGCCTGCCGGGGCGATAGATCTCCTCGAATTCCTTGGCCAGCCCGATGATCGGCACCTCGTGGAGACCCAGCCGCTGTAATTCCGTGCACGCCATCCCGAGCTGGCCCTTGCCGCCGTCCACGACGATCAGGTCCGGCAGCCGTCCCCGCCGCGCCGTGGAACGCTCGCGCGGTTCGTCGTCGTCCACGATTTGCGGGTCTTCCTCGGTGATGTGCGCTTCCCCCTCACCCGGTTCCAGGTCGGCTTCCAGGGCTTCCGCCTCGATCTCGCGTTCCATCTCGTCTTCGAGTTCGGCGTCGGTCTCGTCGGGGTCGTAGCCCGCGCCCTCAATGACGGGGCCGCCGTCGAGGTTGGCGTTGCCGTCAGGCACGCGGTTGTCGCCGGCGTGAGGTTCGCCCCGGCGCATGAAGTTGGCGTTTTCGCGCTGCATCCGTTCGATGGCGTCCTGCGGGTTTTCCTGGCTGTATTCCGCCACGTCGGGGTGCAGCGTGCGCGCTTCCTGCAACACCCGTGCGTACCGCCGGCGGATCACTTCCGCCATGCTGGCAAAATCGTTCTGCGTCTTGACCCCCCGGATGCGGAACCGCCGGTAGTTCGCCTTGTCGGGAATGCCGTGTTTGAACGACACCATGCTGGCCACGATGTGCGCGCTCGAAATATTGGAGATGTCGAAACACTCCATCACGAGCGGCAGGTGCGGCAGCGAGAGCGCGTCGGCGAGCGCCTTGAGGTCGCTCACCGGGTTGATGCTCGTCGGCAGCGAGTGGCGGGTGAACCGGCGCGTCGGCGCGGTCGTGCGCTTGAGGTTTTCCACCATGTCGCGCAACTGCGCCGCCTTCTCGAAGTTCATCTTCGCCGCCGCCTCGTGCATCTGCGCTTCCAATTCGCCCACGATGTCACGCGACTTGCCTTCGAGGAACTCGCAGGCCGCCACCACCCGCGCACGGTAGTCCTCGGGCGAGATCTTGCCCACGCACGGCGCGGGGCATTTCTTGATGACCGGCGCGAGGCAATGCTTGAAATCATACTCGCCCGGCTGGTACGGACGGCACGAGCGGAGGCCGAACTTGTCGCGCATCAGGTTGAGCGTCGCCCGGAGCGCCCCGGCGTGCGCGAACGGGCCGAAATAGCGCGCGCCGTCGTCCTTGCGCATCCGCGTCAACTGGAACCGGGGAATCAGGTCGCCCACGTTGACCTTGACGAGCAAATAAGCCTTGTCGTCGCGGAGGGAGATATTATAGCGCGGGCGGTATTCTTTGATGAGACGGCTTTCGAGCAGCAGCGATTCCGGCTCGGTCTTGACGATATGGCATTCAAAATCCCAGATGCTCTCGATGAGGGCCCGGGTCTTCATGTCGGCGGTCTGACGGCGCGACGGCATGAAATAACTGCTCACACGTTTGCGCAGATCCCTGGCCTTGCCGACGTAGATGATCCGGTTGAGGCGGTCGCGCATCAGGTACACACCGGGCTTGTGCGGCACATCGCGTAGCTTTTTGGTGAAATCGGCTTTGGCCTTGGGCAGCGGGGAATCCACGGGAAAATCTCGGTGGAAGAACATACACCTGATTTGGCCGCGTGAAAGTTTGCGGACTTTTCGCGGATCAAGGCAATTTATCATTTTTGATTTATCATATTTGATAATTTTGGAGCAGTCGATACCGGGGTGCGCCGCCTTTGGACGCCGCCACACCGGTCGGCCTCCGCGGCGGCAAGCACGGGGCACAATCCTTGCTAAAGTTCACCAGGATGAAGACCTGGACCTTTCGCCAAATACGGGCCACGCCACGTCGACGCGCACGGAGAGGCCGCCGCGCCATGACGCTGGTGGAGACCGTCGTCGCGCTCGCCCTGCTGGTCGTCAGCGGCGTGGCCGGAATGTATAGCTTCATGCTGCTCAATCGCTACGCGATGCGGGAGCGCAACGTCAGTTCAGCCAAGGCGCTCTGTCAGGAGCGCATCGATCAGGCGCTCACGGCCACCTTCCGCCCGACGGGCTTATTGCCGTCCGTCCCGGCCGTGCTCGGGCAAGACGGCAACACCTACAACATCCTGGGCACGTTGTCCTCCGCCACTCCCCCCGTGTACAACGGCACGATCACCTGTGCCGCCGAGCCCGTCACGGTGTACGTGCAACAGGACGGCTCGACCGCCAGCGCGGTCACGGGCACGCGCGTCACCACCGCGACACCCGCCCCCTTTCTGGACGCCAACAGCCTCTCGCTGGGCGTGGAGCAATTCACCGTGACGGTCACCTACACGTTCAACGGTGAGAGCCGCTCGTACAGCATGTACACCATGCGGTCACCGGATTATTGACCCCGCCGCCTTTCGTACCCATGAACCGCCGCCGCGCCTTCACCATCGTCGAACTGCTCGTCGCCACCGGCGTATCCGTGGTCCTTTCCGGGATCATCTATACCATCGGCAGCGAGGCCCTGGCCTCTTTTGCGCGCAACATTTCGATCAACCGCTCCTACTCGGACGCACGGCTGAGCCTGGAACGGATCGGCAACGCCCTGCAATCCGCCGGGCACAAACCGATTCTCGTCGACAACACCGGCGTGGCCCTCCCGGATGGCACGACGCAGGGAGCGGGCATCCGGTTCTATCGTTATGGCTTCTCGCCGACCTACGCGATTCCCAGCGGCACTTCGTCCACCAAGACGCTGGCAGTCACGGTCGCGGTGGGCCAGAACGTCCCCGACGAAGGCGATCTGGTGGTGATTCCCCAGATCGGTTTTCAGGGAAGCGCCACCGACGTGAGTTGCTCGTTGCCCGACGACAGCATCAACAAGAGCGGTGCTTCGGTCACGGCGACCATCACCTTTGCCGCGACCGTCACCTCGGGTTGTGTGCCGGCGACGACCACCGCCACGAACTTCACTAGCGCGAGCTATTCCTGCCAGATTTACCGGCAGGTGGCATTCGTCGCCGTGCCGCCAGCCGCCGGCGTTACGGCGGGGGTGACCCAGTTGCGATACTACCCCCACGCCATGAGCGCCAGCAGCACCGGGACGGCGTGCGGCGGCCTGGCGGCCAACAACAGCGCGACGGCTTTCAACACTCCCGCCAACTACAAGGTCATCGCCTCGCTGCCGCTCAACGGCACCAACGCGCAGATCCAGCCGTTCCAGTTGCTTTCCGCCAACGCCCCGACGGTCACCATCACGCTCTGCGCGGAGGGGCCGGACTACAATAAACGCGGGCTGAACACGGCCAATACTTTCTCACAAATGCGTACTTCGCTCGGCTCACGCCTCCCCCCGAGGACGCTGCGGGCCCCGTTTTGATCTGCACTTTACTCCTCACGCCATGCACCGCTCATCTCCATCCCAGCCCCGCCACTCCCGGCAATCCGCCAGCACCTTGGCGGCGACCATGCTCGTCATCGCGGCCATCGCCACCTTTCTTTCGCTGGCCGCCTATACAACGAGCCAATTCGGCCGCTTGGCAGGCCGCCAGCAGGGTACGTCCGACCAACTGGCCGCCTGCGACGCCGCGCTCGAATACGTTTACGTCCAGTGGCAGAGCGTGGTCCGTGCGGCCATGCTGAATGGCACCGCGCCTGCGGCCAGCGCCATCACCTTCGACATGGCCCCGTTCAAAACGCGGTACAATGCGTTGAGCGGCGGAAACTTCAATTTCACCGCTTCCGCAGTCCAGGCGGTCGATCAGAACGGCGCGAATCCTTCGTCGGGCAGGCCGCCGATGGTCCAGACGCAAAGCGTGACAAACTATCCCGGCTGGATGGGCTACGCGTTTAATTACAAGGTCCAGGTCGGGGTGACGGGCACGCACTACGGCGACGCGGAAAGCGTCTCGGCGGCGCGGTTCTTCCAGGCGACCCGGGTGCCGCTTTTCCAGGCGGCGATTTTTTACGAGAACAAGCTCGAAATCCACCCCGGATCGGCCATGACGGTAAGCGGCCCGGTGCATAGCAACGGCGACCTGTGGGCGCAGGGTTTCGACGTGTTGTGGTTCAAGAGCAACGTGTCTCACGTGGGCGACTACCACGAGGACGCCGATTCCAGCGTGACCAAGGGCTGGGACGGCTACGGCTACGGCATGACCCCGGGCAATACCCAGCAGGTGACTTGGAGCGACGGCAGGACCACCAGCACCAGCACCGTCAAGGGCACCCAGCTCAACAAGGTCGACCCCATCGACCCCTTCGGCGGGGCCAGCATCAGCAACAACGGTTTGCACGACATCGTCGAGATTCCCCCCGTCGGCGATACTTCCGACCAGAAGGGCTACAACAACGCGCAGTTGCGGATCATCACCAACAGCGCGACCGGAGCCCTGACCATGACCTACGGCGACGGCACCCCGCTCTCCGTTGCCGACACGACGGCGGTCAAGGCCGCGCTCAACAACGTTCCCGTCGCCACGATCTACGACCAGCGCGAAGCCGCCAACGTCAAGGTGACCTCGCTGGACATGGCCAAGCTGGCGACCGCCACGACGCTGCCCGGCAGCAATCCATCCAAACTGCAAACCCTCTTCAACGCCAACGGGCACACCGGCACCGTCTACATCCACGACATTTCGGTCGCGGGCAAATCCGCGATCCGCCTGGTGAACGGCCGCAACCTGGGCCAAAACGTTAGTATCGTGACGGACAACGGTGTTTACATCCAGGGCGATTACAACACGGGCGGCACCTCGCCTTCCAACGTGCCGTCCAACGTCGCCAACGCCGACGGCAGCGCCGTGCCGCAAGCCTCCGGCTACACCCGGTATTCCTCCGCGGTGATGGCCGACGCGGTCACGATCCTTTCCAACAACTGGCAGGACGGCAACTCCAGCAAAGCGCTCTCCAACCGCACGGCGACCGCGACCACGGTCAACACCGCGATCCTGGCGGGCGACGTGCCTTCCAACCTCAATGGCAATGGCATCGCCTCCGGCGGCGCGCACAATTTCCCGCGCTTTCTGGAGAACTGGCAGAACGTCAACTTCACCTACTGGGGATCGCTCGTCGAAGCGTACCGCAGCGAGACGTTCAAAGGTCTGTGGCAAACCGGCAACGTGTACTACTGGCCGGAGCGCAAGTGGAACTTCGACACCAACTTCCTCACCAATCCGCCCCCGGGCGCGCCGCAGGGCCTCCAGTTTTCGCGGGGCCGCTGGGAGCGCACCTACCAGTAAGCTTCCCCGTCACCATTTCCAGGACGTTACCCCATGAGATCGTTACGCCTTCCCTTCGCCGTGGCGCTGCTGAGCGCCGTGTGGTCCGCGCCCCTTTTCGCGCTCGACTTCACTCTAAAACACCAGGGTGGCCTCGCCGACGGCGCTAAGTCGGACAACGCGTACATTACGGACGGCTCAAACAAAATCTTCCTGCGGATTCCCAACACCTGGAAGGTGTCCGACAGCGCGCAGGCGTTGGACCTGATCCCCCAGCAAAGCGGCAGCCGGGTCGTCATCGAACAGGTCAGCGGCAAACAGGCGCTGGCGTTCGACGCCGCCGGTCAACACGAACTCGACACAAACGCGGGCAAGACGTTGCCGGCAGGATCGAAGAACGTCACGGAACTGCCGCCGCGCACGGATTTGCTGCCGATCTTCGGTTGGACGACGCTGGAAATTTGTCACCGTTACGAGTTCTACGGCCAGGGGATGCGGCGCGGCATCCTTTACGTCAACATGATTCCCGGTCGCGTGGTGCAGGTGACGGTCACCGCGCCGGACGCCGTGTTTGACGCGGTGCACGAACAGATGCGCCTCGTGATGAGCGGCTGGTTCGAGCCGAAGCGCGACCTGCCGCCGGACCTCGCCCGGAAGTACGAAGAAGGCACGCTCGGCGGGAGCTAGGAGTCGCCGTCGAGAAATTTTCCCGGGTTGAGGATCGCGCCGGGATCGAGCGCGTCCTTGAGCCTCCGATGCAACGCGCGGTTTTCCGCCGAAAGCGCCTGCGGCCACCAACGCCGCTTGGCCAGGCCAACTCCATGCTCGCCCGTGATGGCCCCTCCCCACGCGATGACCTGCGTGAACAGCGCGTCCAGCGCCGCGTCGGCGCGCGCTCGCACCACCGGATCGGCGTGGTCGGCGACCATGAAGTTGACGTGAATGTTGCCGTCCCCCGCGTGGCCGAAGCACGCCACGGGAATGCTGTGCCGTCGCTGCAATTCCGCCCCGAAGTCGATCAAATCCACGAGGCGTCCGCGCGGCACGACGATGTCTTCGTTGAGCTTGGTCAGCCCGGTGGATTTCAGCGATTCGCTGAATTTGCGGCGCAGTTCCCACAATCGTTCGCAGGCCGTGTCGCCCAGCGCGGTTTGCGGGCCGAGCGCACCGGCGCCCATCAATAATGCGCGCAGGTCTTCGATCTCGCCGCGCAGGGAGTTTTCGCGCCCGTCGAGTTCGACCAGCAGGTGCGCGTCGCCGGGCGGGACGCGTTCGGTGCCAAGCCAACCCCGCGCGGCTTCCAGCGTGAAGCGGTCGGCGATTTCGAGCGCCGCCGGCAGCCAGCCCGCTGCGAAGATGGTTTGCACCGCGTTGGCCGCCGCCGCCATGTCCGCGAACCCGCACGACAAAGCCGCCCGCGCCTGCGGCATGGGCAGCAAACGGAGCGTGGCCTCGGTCACCACGCCGAGCAGCCCCTCGCTGCCGACGAACAGTCCCACGAGATCAAAGCCGGTCTTGTTCTTGTGCGTCCGCCCTCCGCAGCGCACCACGTCTCCGTTCGCCAGGACGGCTTCCAGGCCGAGAACATAGTGCCGGGTGACGCCGTATTTCAAACAACGCGGACCACCGGCGTTGGTGACGATGTTCCCCCCGACCGTGCTGTTTTTCAGGCTGGCGGGGTCCGGCGGATAAAACAACCCCCGCGCTGACGCCGCCCCCTGAAGATCGCCGGTGATCAACCCCGGCTGAACCACCGCGACAAAGTCGCGTTCGTTGAGTTCCAGCAACCGGTTCATCCGTGCCAGCGACAGAGCCACCCCGCCGCGCACCGGCACGCATCCGCCCACGTACCCGTACCCGGCCCCTCGCGCCGTCACCGGCACGCCGCGTTCCGAGCAGAAACGCAGCACGCGCGCAACGTCCTCGGTCGAGCGCGCGAACACGACGACGGACGGCTCACCCGTGGCGAACCACTTGTCGCCCCGATGCGCCGCGAGCGCGTCGGCATCGTCGGCGACGGTGGTCGCACCCGCGTCGAGCAAGCGGCGGAGTTCATCGGCAAGCGGCCAGGCCATATCCTTGTTTTAGAATCGCACCGAGAACCCCGCGAAAGGCTCGTAGTCCGGCGCGGCACGCGTCACTCCGAAATCGCAGCCGACATCCACTTCCGCGCTTTTGCCGATGTAATAAATCAGCCCGGCGTCCACCTCCCCATCCAACTCGGAATCCGGCCCGACGTTTACCCGGCTGTACCACTCCCCGTAGAACGTCAGTTTCTTGTCGAGGAACGTGTAGCCGAGGTACGCGATGTTCGTGAACGCTGGCTCGAAACGCGTGTCGGCATCGTTGCGGATCGCATCGAACTCGGTCTGGAGACTCAGGTTGAAATTCGCCGGGAGATTGATCGAAAGCGGCAACTCGACGCCGCCCTCGACCCGTTTGTTTTTGAGGTTGGCCGTGTTCGTCGGGATTTTCAGGTACGGGAGGATGCCGAACGCAAACGTCCCGCCGTCGTTGCCGAACAGATTGTATTTGAAGAGCAGTGTCAGGTCGCCGAAACCGGACTGCACGGAATGCGTCCGGGCGTCGTGGTCGCGGGTACGCAGGTTCAGATAACCGTCGTACAGGAAATCGATTTCCGTGCGGCTGGTCAGGCCGAGGCGCAGATCGAACGGGGCCGCGTTCCATTGATCCACGTCGACGCGCACGCGCTCAGGATTGTGACGGTCGAACGTGTAGTTTGCGAAATCCATCTCCAACTGCACGTGACCCGGGTCTACCGTGAACGGTCCCGTAAACCGGCTCGGACGGTCGGGATTGAAATCACGGAGTTTGTCCACCGGAGCCGGGTGAAAGAAATCGGACGTCGGCATGGGGCCGCCCGCCACCTCGCCCGCGGAAGCGCCCCCGGCCCACGCGCAACCGTGTCCCGCGAAGAACCATGCCGCCAGAGTCAGCCCGAAACGCGCGCCGGTCTTCACATGCCGATGATCTGATAACCGCCGTCCATGTAGAGCGTCTGCCCCGTGATGGACGCCGCGCCGTCGCTGGCGAGAAAGACGCCCAGTGCGCCGAGTTCCGGCACCGTGCACGAACGACCGAGCGGCGCGCGCTGCTCATAATGTTTCATCATCAAGTTGAACCCGCTGATCCCCCGCGCCGCCAGCGTGTTGACCGGACCCGCGCTGATACAATTGACCCGCACCTTCTGCTTGCCGAGGTCGTACGCCAGATAGCGCGCCGCCGCCTCCAGGCTCGCTTTGGCGACACCCATCACGTTGTATTTCGGGATCACCTTCTCCGCGCCGTAGTAGGTCATCGCGATGATGCTGCCGCCGTTGGTCATCAGCGGGGCGGCCTCGCGGGCCAGGCCGACCAGAGAGTACGCGCTGATGTCGTGCGCCGTGCGGTACGCTTCGCGGGTCGTTTGCAAGAAATCGTTTTCCAACGCCTCACGCGGCGCGAAAGCCACGGAGTGCAGCAGCAGGTCGACGCGGTCGGTGTGGGTGCGGACGTGCTTGAAAAACTCGGCGATGTCCTCATCACGGCTCACGTCGCAGGGGTAAAACGGCGTGTCCTGGCCGAGGTCCTCCATGAGTTCCTCGATGTTGCCCTTGAGCCGTTCGCCCTGGTAGCTGAAAATCAACTTTGCGCCGGCGGCGGCCCACGCCTGCGCGATGCCCCAGGCAATGCTGCGTTTGTTGGCGACGCCGAAGACGAGGCCGACTTTTCCTTCGAGGGTTCGTTCACTCATAAAAAATAGTTCGGAATTTCCCCAACCTTGGCCGCTTTGACTGCCAGTGTCGAACGGTTCTTTTCCTCCCTCCCGACGACCTGTGCCACTTGGCCATCGCCTGACGCGTGTTGCAATGACCCAAGCCCGTTCCGCCTCCGAATTCCCAGGTAGGGATGCCTCTCCGAGGCACTCCCTGACTCCTACGCTCCGCCGTCAAGCTGACCCAGAGCGCGTCTCGCTTGGGTAAGCCTGCGGGCTGTGGCCACGGCGCTCTGTCGCCGTGTCTGGTCCCGTGCGGACACGGCGACGGAGCGTCGTCCCTACAGCCA
>CAXUHC010000127.1:0-13094 GCA_964250705.1 uncultured Chthoniobacterales bacterium
TGCTCTGGAACGGACACGGCGACAGAGCGCCGTCCCTATAGCCCGCAGGCTTACCCAATCGGGACGCGCTCTAGAAGCGTGCGTGCGAACATCGCCGCCAAGCTAAAACGCCTTCATTTTGCATGAGCCTTCCGGGCAGGCCGCATAGCGGCCGGTCATCATCCAGGTAGGGATGCCGCTCGCGCGGCGCAGGCTCAGCCAATCGCAACCCGCTCTAATCGCTCGTCCTGGGACGGTGAAGGAGTCTTCGGCGCGGACATCAGTCGATTGCCCGAAAAAAGAAAAGGACGCTGCCCGCGAAGGCAGCGTCCTTTCTAAATCCGAACCTTTACAGGCCCGAATGGTCGATTATTGGACCGTCTGGGAAACCGCCGCTTCAGCGTTGACGAATCCGAACCCATCAAGCGGAGAGTACCCCGCGCCGATGTTGTTCTTGATGACGCCCGAGAACGTACCGCCGTCAGCGGTGGTGCCGTTGAAGGTCATGCCTGTTCCGATTACCCCGTTCGGGAGCGATACGCCGCCGCCGAAGATGTCGGCCACGGGAAAGCTCGCGCCGGTGATGGAGGAGGTGACCGCCGTGGCCACACCGCCCGTGGTGGCAGTTCGCGCCACGCCGCGACCGATGCCGAAGCGCAGGACGTTGCCGCCGCTCAAATTGCCGCTCGGGATAGTGATCGTGAGCGTGTAGTACTGGTTCGTGCCGCCCGAGAGGTTGGTGGGTACCGCAGTCGCGCCGGTGATGCCGGTGCCTAACGTGAACGCTTTGGTACCCGGGAAGAACGCCGCGCCGGGCAGGCTGTTCTCGAAGTAGGTGGCCGTGCCCCCTACGAAGGCGCCTGTCGCGCTGTACGTCACACCGTTGTTGCCGCCGGTGGAGTTGCCCGCCGTTGCGGCGGTGCCACCCGGATTAAACACGAAGCTCGTCACGCTGCTGCCACCGACATAGTTGATGGTGAAAGCGTTGTTGTCGTTCGTGCCCGTGCCGGCGTTCGCGCTTCCGTCGCTACTGATTGTGATCGTCACCTTTCCGCCGGTGCTCACCTTGGCGGTGCCGCTGGCAAAGTTCGGATCGAGATCATGCGGGAACGTACTACGCTGCAACAGGCTGGTCATCTGCGCGGGGGTGACGCTCCGGCGGCCACCCTTTGCTTCCAAGACCAGGGCGGCGATGGCCGCACCGTGCGGACCGGCAGCGCTGGTGCCCGAGAAGTTCGGGTTGGTGTCCGGGTCGGTATTCACGTCGCCGGAGAAGAACGAGGTGTTGCCGTTATCTAGGAAGCCCATGCGGGGCTGCAAACGCACGTCGGGGGTTGCCAGCCGGTTGTTCATCTTATCGTAGTAAACCGTTACCGGGCCGGGCGACGAGAAGGTCTCCGGCAGCGCTGGGCGGAACGCGTTGTAAGCGGCGCAACCGTTGCAGGTCGCTGCCATGGCGTGGCCGCCCGTGGTCACCGTGTTATAGGTAAAATACTCCGCCGGCCCGACGCCGCCGAGACCGTTGCCGGGAATCAGGTAACGTACGTGGGTCGCCACGTTCGGACCCGTCGGCGTATTGCCGCGGGCGATGACGTATTGCAACTGGGACCCAGAGCCGGTGGCGCGCAAGGTGAACCCCAGCTGAAGCGGCTGATTGGTCGCCAACGGATTCGTCACGAGCGAACTGCCGGGGACGTAAACACCCGCCGTCGTGAACGCCAGCAGGTAAATTTGCGACTGCACGATGTTGCCGGTGTAACCCGTCGAGGACGAGAGCTTCAGGTTGAACGCGCCCGTCGTCGTGCTGTAATGGCCGATGACGACCGTGTAGCCGGTACCGGAGACCGGGGCGACGAAACGCGCCGACTCATCCCCCGAATTGTCCAGCGCATTGATAAGGACGTTGCCGTTCGGGTCCTTGATTGTCACGACACCGTCGAAGGAACTGCCAGCAGCAGCGGTCTCGTCCAGCACGTAGATCGTGCCTGCGACCAGGGAGGCGCTCACCGAGAACGTCTGGTCACCGGTGGTTCCCGCCGCGGCGACCGTGTAGGTGCCGCTTGCCGTGTAAACCGTGACCAGATTGTTCGGCACGCTGGTCTGGTCGTACGGCTCATTCCATTGGAGAACCGTGTCTGGTTCGTTGGCATTGGACGCGATGTTCACCGTCTGTGCCACGTCCAATCCGTTCGGATTGAAATTGTGGAAGCCGCCCGCATACAGATTGGTCGGCACGTTGGTCAGGTCGAGATTCGTGCCCACCAACGCCGTGTTGGTGGCAGCGGTCAGGCCGGTGCCATTCGGGACGAAACGGAGGTCGGAGTCGTAACCGTTGACGCCGATGTCGTTGGCCGCGCTGGAGAAGTACGCCACGCCGGCCGCACTGGCATCGTCGACCCCGCTGCCGATGATGCCATCCTGGAAATAAGGCTCATCGAAGTAGCCGACGTCGTCGCAGATCGTATCCGCGGCGAAACCTTGCTGGGTGGCGGCGGGGAACGTGTAGTTGGGAATTCCGGCGAGCGCACGGATGTTGTTGGCAAAGCCGACCTCGCCGTAGTCGGCACTGGCGAAGGCCAAGCGGGCCTTGGGGGCCATCTTGTAACCGATTTGCACCATCGCGCGGCCCTCGTCGCTGCCGCCCGGCAGATCCTGGAGCACGACGACGGGCTGCGTATTTCCAGCCGGGTTGGTCGCCGAACCTGGCAGGTCGAAGTTGGTCACGTCGGCAGGGGCGCGCGGGGCGGGGGTCGCCAGAAGCGCCCGGGTATCGTAGCTATCGGAGAGGAAGCCGATCTGCATCCCCTGACCTTGGTAGTCCAGGGTTGCCGACGGGTTGTAGAACTTGTTGATCTGGTCAACCCGGTGCTGCGTCACGCCTTGGTCGAAAGCGGTGCCGAGCTTGGTGAGCGTCTCGCCGACGGTGGCGTTAGGGCTGCTAATAGCCGCGAGCCCTTCCGTATTCACCCGCTTGTGGTAAGGCTTCAGTTCCAACAGAACGGCGGAGACGCCGGGGACCTTGGAAAGCGCGGCGGCTTCGCTCACATCAACGTAGGCATTCAAAATGCCCACGCCGCGATAGCTTTTATCGATGGCGGTGATGCTCAAGGTCGAGGCCGCAGCCTTGATGGCTTTTTTGGTTTCCTTGAAGCTGGTCTTGCCACTCAGCGTGATGCGCACGAGCAGACGTCCCTGGTCATCACTGAGGGAATTTGCGGCGAAAGCGGCAGCCTGCGCGTCGGCGTAGGGCTTGCCATTGACTTGCAGCGCGTTGGTGAACGGATGCCCCGACGCCCTCGCACTGGTGATGGCGAGGTCGCTTTCGACGAGCTTACCCAGACCGTTGCCGAGATTGGCCGGGACCGGAGTCGCCTGCATATTGCCGGTGAGCACCGCGGCCGTGGCGAACGCCGACAACGCGGCCGTGGCGCGACGCAGCAGACGACCGCTTTGAGAGAAACGTTTGTAGAAATGAATCATGACTAGTTGTGGATTTGGCTAGCTAAATCGAGAGAGGCGTGACTGCTTGGCGGCATGCAACATGTTTGGAGAGAATGGTGCAGGATGCTGCCGTGCAGAGCGATACAACGGACGGTAAGAGATTGAGTTTCATGGAAGCGCTAAAACTTGGTGGTTGTTATTGCGACCCTGATCAGACCGTCCCGCGTACCTAGTACCTCCAAGCAAACTGCGTGAATCATTTCTCATCGGTGCGACTAGTATCGCATTGGTTAGAAACAACAACATCATCGAAAGGCGTAGGGATTATCACCGTGATCGCTTTCTGGCAAGCACAAAAATCTTCCTTTTTCGTCATTTTACCTGCCGCTGACCTTCGGGAAGCCATCAGTGGTTGTCGTTACTCGCAGTCAGACGGGACAATAGGATGGTTTTGTTGATGCAGCGGAATTCTCGGAGCGATCGGGTCGACCTTTGAAAGCCGAGGTCAGTCCGGAATGGCTCCGTGGGCAGCCCATTCTTTGTTTGGCTGCGGCCCCATGGAGAATGCGATAGAACCGCCGTCTTTCAATTCGCGGTACGGCAGGAAGGAGGAATCCCAGTTTTTGCCGTTCACATGCACTGACTGCACGTAGATATTCTGGTCGGAAATGTTTTCCGCCGTCATCGTGAACGTTTTTCCGTTGGAGAGATGCATCTCGGCCTTGGGGACTTGCGGCGCCCCGATGACATAATATTGGCTCGCCGGGCAGACCGGGTAGAAACCCATGCAGGTGAACATGTACCAAGCTGACATCTGACCGCAGTCGTCATTGCCGCACAGCGAACCCGGCTCATTGCCGTACTGGGTCGTGACCACCTGGTGCAAGCGTTCCGCCGCTTTCCATGGCTGACCGGCATAAGAGTAGAGGTAAATGACGTGGTGGCTCGGCTCGTTGCCGTGCCAGTATTCCCCGATGCAACCGCGCAAATCGTTGGCAGATAATTCCTTCCGAAACTGCTCGGCCTGCTTGGCGTCGAACAAGGAATCCAACTTCTCGACAAACTTTTCCCTGCCACCCATCAACGAAATCAGGCCCGGTACGTCCTGCGGAACAAACCACGAATACTGTGAACTGGTCGCCTCGGTCACATCGGCGAGGTTTTTTCCACCGCCGATGAGGCGAGCCCAGATCAAAGCCACCACCAGCGGCCTTGTTTGCGGCGTGACCCATGCATACTGCGCCCGGGTGATTTCGGTCGTCCCGTCGGGGTCGGTCCCGCCACCGAACAGGTGGGCATCGAAGTCGGGGCGCCACTTCCCTTTGGAATCCTTGGATCGCATCCAGCCGAGGGACGAGTCGAAGAGATTTTGATAACTGGCCGCACGCTTCATAAAGTCGTCGTAGTCCGCGGTTTTGCCGAGCGCCTTGGCGATCTGGGCGATGCACCAGTCGTCGTAAGCATACTCCAGTGTCTTCGAGAGCGACTCGTCTTCCTCGTCACACGGCACCCACCCCAGCTTGCGGTACGATGCCAGGCCGTCGTAGTCGGGATTCATCGCGGTGGCCTTGATGGCCTCGTAGGCGTGCTGCGCGTCAAATCCCGGCACCCCGTTCAAGAACCCGTCCACGATCACCGGGGCTGCGTGGTAACCGACCATGCACCAGGTCTCGTTGCCTTGCAGTTCCCACATCGGCAGCAGGTGATCCGCGCTCTGGTCGTAATGAGCCAGGAGGGAGTTGATCATGTCCGAGTCGCGCTTCGTCTGGATCAGCGAGAGCAGCGGATGCTCGGCCCGAAAGGTATCCCAGAGCGAAAACACCGTGTAGTGGGAGGACCCTTTGGCCTGATGGGTATTCTGGTCCAAACCGCGGAATTCGCCGTTGACATCCTGATAAAGATTGGGAGTCAGGAAGGCGTGGTAGAGTGAGGTGTAAAACGTCTCTTTTTGTTCCTGGGAGCCTTCGATCTGGATCCGGCTCAGTTCCTGGTCCCATTTGCTACGCGTTGCCTCCTGGACCTTGGCGAAGTCCCAGTCAGGGATCTCCGCGTCGAGGTTTTGCAAGGCGTTTGCCGCACTCACGGCAGATACGGCCACCTTCACTTGGATGACCTCATCCGCGTGCGTTCTGAACTTGGCGAGGAATTGCAGGTTGGGATGCGTGGCCTCGTTGCGACTGCGAAAGCGGTAGTTTACGTAGCTCTTGTAGATTGCCGGTTCGCCGTTGTTGATGATGACTCCCTCGTCGAAAGGGCGCGAGTAGCGCGCGGCAAAGAAGAGAGACCGCTCCTTGGCCCAGCCGTTCACCAGATGAAACCCGGTGACGGTGGAATTATCCTCGATGCGAACGTGTGACTGCGTGACGTGCCAGCGGCGCCCGTCAATGATGCGGCTCAGATCGGTCAGGATCGAAGCCTCCTCACTGGCCGGAAAGGTGAAACGCATCATTCCCGCGCGTTCACTGGCGGTGAGTTCGGTCGTGACGCCCGACTTCTGGAGCTTCACTTTGTAGTAACCGACGGCGGCAGCTTCCTCGGCGTGCGAAAAGGCGGATTGATAACCGCCCTCCGGGTGGTCCTTGGTGCCCGGAAGGTAGCTCGGCTGGCCAACCTGCGGCATGAAAGGGAAATCGCCGAGGTCCGGGCAGCCCGTGCCGCTCAGATGCGTGAGACTGAAGCCCAGGATGGTCGGGTCACTGTATTCGTAGCCGGAATCCGTGTCCCAATTCTTGGAGTCCGTGTCCGGGCTGAGTTGCACCATGCCAAAAGGTGCGGAGGGACCGGGGAACGTGTTGCCCTCGCCCCGGGTCCCCACAAATGGACGAACGTATTCCAATAGCCGGGTCTCGGCTCTCGCGCCCAATCCAGCGCACAGGAGCGCGGCGACGGTAAGAAGCACTTTGGAAAAGGTTTGGGCGGTGGGGCGATTCATAGCGAGTGCGGAGTGCGTGGTAAAGAGGTCCAGCGGGGGGCGTTGCCAAAAGATAAGCGCAGGCGATGCGTCGTTGCACTCGAAATATGACCGGTCGCTCCACTTATCCCGGTCTGAGCAGGTCCGTGAGGTCAGCGGGCCAAACGTTGGCTGAAGAAAGCTTTCGCCTCCCGCCTCCCGCGTGCTTTCGACGCAGATTCAGGAAACACTTTGTTTCCAAAGATATTTGAGCGATAATTACAGAACATAGCCGGTATTATCCCCCCGGATTTCCCCCATGATTCTCCCCCCGCGATTTTCTTGGTTGTCATGCGTTGCGTTGATCACCTTTCTGAGTCTGTCGTTTACCTCCTCGGGGGTGCAAGCGGGCAGCGTCGTCATCAACGAGATCAATTATGCCCCCTCGGGCGCAACGAATCCGGCCGAATTTATCGAGCTGCTGAACACGAGCGCGTCTGCGGTCGACCTCTCGGGATGGCAGTTCGACGCAGGCGTTGCTTACACGTTTCCTGCGGGCACCACCATCGCGGCAAATGGATACATCGTTGTTTCCGGGGCACCCTCCGCGTTCCGCGCGTATTGGGGCTTCACCCCGCTAGGACCCTGGACGGGCAAGCTGACCAACGAGGGAGAGCAGGTAAGGTTGCGTGACGCCTCGTCCAGCACGGTGGACAGCGTGACCTACGGGGTGGGTTTTCCGTGGCCGACTGCTGCGCGCGGCGACGGGTCCTCGATGGAGCTGATCAATCCGGCCCTGGATCACAATTTAGGGGGTTCGTGGCGGTCTTCGGGTCAGCCGGTGGGAAGCTCGCAAAATCAGGTTTACGTCCCTATCACCGATGTGAGCTGGCATTACCGCAAAGGCAGGAGCGAGGCCTCCAATCCGATCGGTGCCTGGAGGGCCGCATCGTTTGCGGAAGACAGCAGCTGGCTCGTCGGCCAAACCTCCGTGGGTTTTGGGGATAACGATGACAACACGATTCTGACCGACATGCAGAACTCGTACACCTCGGTTTACATGCGTCGCGTGTTTACCATTTCGCCGGGCCAGAAGCCCAGCGCCTTGAAGGTGCGGGCGCGGGTGGATGACGGTTGCATCATCTGGATCAACGGGGTCGAGGTCGCGCGCTTTCACGTCGACAGCAGCGTCGTGCCCACTTACAATGCGGTGGCGACGGACCACGAGGCCAGCCTGACCACGTTCGAAGACGTGACCGTCACCGGGACCGATGCGTACCTGGTCGAAGGAAACAACATCGTCGCGGTGCAGGGGTTCAATTCCAGCCGCGGTTCGAGTGATTTCACCTTGGACGTCTCTCTGGAGGCAACTTCCGCGAACGCGGGCTCGACCGCGCCGACTCCGGGCGCGATGAACTCTTGCGCGTCAGCAACCGCGCCACCTGCCATCCGTGATGTCACGCACGCGCCTTTGCAGCCGGTTGCCGGGCAATCCGTGCTTGTTTCCGCCAAGGTAACGGACCCCAAAGGAGTGGGTGCGGTGGCACTGAAATATCAGGTCGTTGCCCCGGGCTCCTACGTTCGCAAAACCGACGCGGCGTACACGACCACCTGGACCAGCGTGCCCATGTACGATGACGGCACGCATGGCGATGCGGTCGCGGGAGACTCGGTTTACTCCACGACGCTCCCTGCCGCCCTCCAGATCAACCGACGCCTGATACGTTATCGGATCAATGCTACCAACTCCGCGTCCAGCACCGTCGAAGTACCCTACGGGGACGATGGCAGCCCGAACTTCGCATATTTTGTTTACAACGGGGCCCCGGATTGGATCGGGTCGTTCAAACCCGGCACGACCGCCGACGTCACGTTCAGCAGCGCGTTGCAGCAATCGCTGCCTACGTACCAGTTGATCGCCACCGGGGCCGATGTCGTCAACAGCCAGTACAATTCCTCGTACAACGGCCAACGCTTTTACGGCACGTTGGTTTACAACGGAACGGTTTACGATCACGTCCAATTCAACAACCGGGGCGAAGCTTCCACGTACGTGGCTGGAAAGAACAAGTGGCGGTTCCACTTTAACACCGCGCGCGATCTGCACGCATTCGACAATTGGGGTCGGCCCTACGCTGCATCCTGGGATGAGTTGAACCTGAATGCTTGCGCCAGCCCGTGGTGTGCGGTGCATCGCGGCATGTCCGGCGTTGAAGAAGCCGTTTCGTTGCGTTTCTACGAATTGCTGGGTGTTCCGTCGCCGAAGTCGCACTTCTTGCACTTCCGGGTGGTTGATGATGCGACCGAGACCGGTACCACGCAGTTCCAAGGTGGGGACGGGACCGACGTAAACGGGGGCGATCTCTGGGGCCTCTATCTCGCGGTGGAAAATCCTGATGGCTCATTTCTCGACGAGCGTGGCCTGGACGATGGAAACGTCTATAAAATCGAAAGCAGCCAGGGCGACCTCAAGCACCAGGGAGACAACCAGGCGACCGATGGTTCTGATTGGACCGATTTCCTGACTGCCAGCAGAGCAACCCAGACAGAGAGCTGGTGGCGGGCGAACATGGACATGCCGACGTATTACAGCTTCGCGGCCGGAAACCGGCTGGTAGGCAACGTCGATCTGCGAAACGGGTTCAACCACTTCTTTTACCATCGGCCAGACGGTCGGTGGCTCGTCATCCCTTGGGACCTCGACATGATGTTCATCGCGAAGACGCACCAGTCGGGAGTGATTGATCAAAACCAGTCCCTGTCCTTGGCGACTTTGAAGCTCGAGTACCAGAATCGCGCGCGGGAGTTGATCGATCTGATGAGCACCGACCCGGCGGCCAACGGCGGGCAGATCGGGCAACTCATCGACGAATACGCCCGGATGGTCGCGCCGACCGGCGTCTCGCCAAACTGGACCCAATTGGATGCTGCGATGTGGAATCTCAACACGCGCACCAATTCGAATTCCGGCGACGCCCAAACCAATCACCGGGGAAACTTCTACGCTCAGACGTATGTAGATAGCCGGTTCGGCGGAAACTGGACCCGCACCTTGGCCTCGGCGGATTTTGCCGGCTCGATGAGCTATCTTCTCAATTACGCCACCGATACGTTCCCGGCAGGTTCCACCTGGGCGGTGAACAATGGTGACCAGCGCGGCTACGGTGCCCGCTACTTGGCGTCCGAAGCCACCGACGCCGCAGCGCCGCAACGACCCACCGCAACGTATCTCGGCGCCTCGTCGCATCCGTTGGATGACCTGCGTTTTTCGGGGAGCACTTACTCCGGCACCAACGCTTACGCGGCGACCCAGTGGCGCGTGGGGGAAATTTCCGCGCCCGGCGTGCCGCTTTACGATGCGACGAAACCGCGGATATACGAGGTGACGGATGTCTGGCGGTCCGCCGAATTGACGTCGAACTCGACCGTGACGGTTCCGCCCTCGTCCTTGCGGGTAGGTCATACCTACCGTGCACGCGTGCGGCATAAAGACACCACCGGTCGCTGGAGCCGCTGGTCGGATTCCATCCAATTTGTCACTAGCACCGCGCGCTCGGCCATCGCGGCGACGGATCTGGTCATCAGCGAAATCATGTATCATCCCGGGGTGTTGAGCCAGGCGGAAATGGCCGCCGGGTACACCGACCGAGAGCTTTTCGAGTACATCCAATTGCTGAACATCAGCACGCGAACGCTCGACCTAGAAGGACTGGCGTTCACCGAGGGCATTGCGTACATGTTCGGCGCTGGAGTGTCTCTCGCGCCGGGAGAACGCATTCTGTTGGTGGCCAACACGGCGGCTTTTGCACAACGCTACGGCGCGGTGGGCCGGGTGGCGGGTACCTACACGGGCAAGCTTGACAACAGTGGTGAGCGCGTTTTGCTAACCTATCTGGGTCAAACGGTGCAGGACCTGACGTACTCCGACGGATCGCACCCGTCGGTCGGCCAGACGGTAGATCCGTGGCCTCCCGGGCCTGACGGCGACGGAACCAGCTTGGTGTTGATGAACCCGACGCTCGCGCCAAACGAGGCGCTCCCAACAAACTGGCGCGCCAGCTTGCGTGCGCTCGGTTCCCCGGGCCAGGCGGACCTCATTAATTACACGGAATGGGCACGACGTTATTTGGGCATAGGAGCAGCAAGTGCCGATACGGACGGCGACGGGTGGTCGAACGCCAGCGAGTATTTCTTCGGGACTTCGCCCATGCTTGCCAGTGCGCATCCATCGGTCGCGGGGATACTGGACCCGACCGTGCTGGGTAGTGGGAACCGCCCTTACTTTGTATTTACGTGCACGCGTTCCGGAGAGAGCGGCGATGTGAACTACGCGGTCGAGTTTTCGGCGGATATGAAGACTTGGACGCAGGATGGCGTGTTGATCAGTTCGGTGACAAATGCCAATGGCACCGTGACTGAGCGCTGGAGAAGCTCTCAGCCGGCGGGCGCCACCGTCCCGCGAGGGTTCGCCCGGCAAAGGGCGCAGTTCAAGTAAAGTAGCGGAAGGAAGCGAAGGGGTGATCGCCCTTCGTTTTCCCCTCGAGAAACGCTGGCACGTCGACCACGGTGGCGGCGCGTCGGGGAAATTCTGCGAAAGCGGCTCAGAAGTAGGTTTTCCTTGCAATCTCAGGCTCGTCGCCGCTTTAATGAAAACTCAAACTGCCTTAATCCCTTCCCTCCTCCCCCGTGAATATTAGTTCTGCCGACGTTTCCACCTCCGATCTCCCTCTCTCTCACGAGGCGCAACCGCCCATGACGAGCCGATTGTTTTTCTGGGCGATTACCGCCTCGCTGGCCGGGTTCATCTTTGGATTCGACACCGTTGTTATCTCGGGTGCGGAGAAAACGATACAGAGTATTTGGAATCTGAGTGCCGGCATGCACGGCATTGCCTTGGGCGCGGCGCTTTACGGCACGGTGCTGGGTTCGCTCGGCGGCGGCTGGCCGACCGACCGGTTCGGGCGCAAGACGACTTTGCTGCTGATCGGTGTGCTTTTCATCATTTCGGCGGTGGGCTGCGCGTTTGCCTGGGACGTTTACTCGTTTATTGCGGCGCGTTTCATCGGCGGCATCGGCATCGGCGTCTCCACGGTGGCGGCTCCTCTTTACATTTCGGAAATTTCGCCTGCCGCCCACCGCGGGCGGTTGACCGCCCTGTTTCAATTCAACATCGTTTTCGGCATCATCGTAGCGTTCGGATCAAATTGGGCGCTCAGCGGCATCGGCGAAAACGCCTGGCGCTGGATGCTCGGCGTGGCTGCCTTTCCGTCGGTGATTTACATGTTCATGTGCTTGGCGCTGCCCGAAAGCCCCCGTTGGCTGCTCACGCGCAAGGGTGACTTCCAAGCAGGTTTGCGGGTGCTCGGGTTGATCAATCCGCAGTTGGCCGGACCGGAACTGGAAGCCAAGGCGACAGAAATCACGACGACGGCTGCCAGCGCGAAACAGTCCGAGGATGCTTCCGGCTTCTTTTCCTGGCGCTTGCGGGTGCCGATCATGCTGGCTTTCATGGTGGCATTCTTCAACCAGCTCTCGGGGATTAACGCGGTGCTCTACTTCGCGCCGCGGATTTTCGAGTTGACTGGACTGGGCACCAAAGCGGCGCTTTTGCAGTCGGTCGGGATCGGGGTGACCAACCTGCTGTTCACTTTCGTGGGCTTGGCGCTGATTGACCGGTTGGGCAGGAAGACGCTGCTGATCATCGGTTCCTTGGGCTACATCACCTCGTTGGGGCTTTGCGCCTGGGCGTTTCACACGAAGCATTTCGCGATCGTGCCTGCCTGCATCTTTGCGTTCATCGCTTCGCACGCCATCGGTCAAGGCACCGTGATCTGGGTGCTGATCTCGGAAGTGTTTCCGAACCGCTACCGGGCGGCAGGAACGGCCTTGGGCTGCGGTACCCACTGGGTGTTTGCCGCGTTGCTCACCACTTTCTTCCCCGCGATGGTCACGAAGTTTCCGCCGGAATATTCCTTCGCGTTCTTCTGTGGGATGATGGTGCTCCAACTCATCTGGGCGATTACGGTCGTTCCTGAAACCAAGGGTGTGCCGCTGGAAGAAATCCAGCGCAAGCTGGGGATCGCCGCCGCCTAGGAGAGGGTCGGCTGGTCGGCTATTCCCCATCGGTAATCGATTGGGATGGCGACCCTACCGGGATTCGAACCCGGGTTCACGGAATGAAAGTCCGTTGTCCTAACCACTGGACGATAAGGTCTAAGAGAACGATCGCTCGGGGAGCGGAAGCGACCGAAACTTTAAGTAAAGTCGCTTTGGTTTCAAGCGGAAATTGCGTTTTTCCCCAGCAAAAGGTCGGCGGTCCGTCCGGCGGCACCGTGATGAGCGGCGATCTGGCGGGACGCGGCGGCGGCCAGACGCTGACGTTCCGCCGGATCGGAAAGCAATCGCGTAAAGGCACTTTCCAGGGCAGCGGCATCGTTGATCTGAACGGCAGCGTCAGCGGCCAGGAGTTGGGCGGTGATTTCGGAGAAATTTTCCATGTGCGGGCCGAACACGACCGGGCGTCCGGCGCTGATGGGCTCGACCGGGTTTTGCCCCCCGACACCGGCCAGGCTCTTCCCGATGAAAACGACCGTGGCGAGGGGGTACCAGTCTCGAAGCTCGCCGGTGGTGTCCAGCAGGAGCATGTCGGGCAAGGTGCCGACAGCGTAGTCCTGGGGCGAAGTGGTCAGCGTGCTGCGAAGGGCGACACGCAGGGCAAGCGCTTGCAGGTCCGCCTGAATTTCGGGGGTTCGCTCGGCGTGTCGAGGCGCGATCACGAGGAATA
>CAXUHC010000128.1:0-673 GCA_964250705.1 uncultured Chthoniobacterales bacterium
TCTTTGGGCTTGGAGAAATTCGAGTCGTTGCGCCTCTACCGTGAGGCCCCCTCCTCGTCCGAACTTCGCCCGGATGCGGCGTTCGACCGCGAGGTGATCTTGGAAGCGCGGGAGGTCCCGGTAGAAGACGCCATCGTCCTGCAACGCAATGATCCCGGCGCGACGGCAGTCATGGATTTCGGCTTCACCGAGGTGTTGGACGCGCTGGCGGCCGAGGCGGCGGCTACCCTCGAAGACTGGACACCTGTCGAAGGCAGGCTCTACAACGGTCCGTGGCAGCACTACGAATTCAACAGCGGCGAGTTGTTGCTCGAAAGCTGCTGCTGCCTGATCCTCGGCAATAGCCTCGGGTATCCGGTAGACCTCGACGGTTATCTGCAAGCCTTCCTGGAGGTGCCTAGCGTGGCGCGGTTCCGGCAGCGTCTCAAGGAACTTTCCGGCCAGCCTTGGCACGCCCTGATCGATCTCACTTGAACGGCTGCATCTCCGCGCGCATGTCCTTCGTTCTCGATCCGCATCTGCTCGCCGCCACGCGCGGACTTGCGCTCGCCGCACGCAAGCTCGTCGCGGGCGTGCTGCCCGGATTACACGCCAGCCGGCAGCCGGGCATAGCGCGCGAGTTCGCCCAGTACCGCGCTTACCAACCCGGCGATGAACCACGGCACATCGACTG
>CAXUHC010000128.1:683-12884 GCA_964250705.1 uncultured Chthoniobacterales bacterium
CGCGCGCTCCGACCGCTTTTTCGTGCGCGAAAGCGAGATCGAAACCGCCGTCACCGTGCGCGTGATTCTCGATGCCACTGCTTCCATGCGGCACGCCGACACGACCGGCCCCGGCGCGGGTCTGCGCAAGTTCGACGCCGCCCGTCTCCTGGCCGCCGCGCTCGCTTACCTGACCCAGACGCAGGGCGACCGCCTCGGCCTGCACGCGGTCAGCGGCGCGGGCGTGGTTTCCGTGCCGCCGGGGACTCGGCGCCAGCCGTTCGAGCGCGTGGTCCGCACGCTGGAACGCCTCGAACCCACCGGTCGCTGGCCCGCCGATCCGCGCCCGCTCGTCGCCGCGCTCACCGCCGGGACGCGCCCCGCCGCCGGCCCGGAAACCTGCGAGATCGTCGTCGTGCTCACCGACGGCCACGAACACGGCGACGAAATCCGCGCGGCCCTGGCCCCATTGCGCGCGCGGCGGCACGAACTCCTGCTCTTTCACCTGCTCGGACGCGACGAGATCGATTTCCCTTTTCACGGGGCCGTTCGTTTTGAAGACCTGGAAACCGGCGCGACCCTGGAAACCGACGCCGACGCCGCGCGCGACGCCTGGATCGCCGGTCAGGAGGAACACACCCGCGAATGGCGGCGCGCCTGGGCGGGCGACGGCCGGTTCGAGTACGCGCGCTTCCGGCTCGACGAACCGCTCGACCGCGCCCTGCGTCTCTATCTCTCGCAACGCCAACGACGCCGATGAACTTCCTCTCACCCGCCAGCCTCTGGGCGCTCGCGGCGCTGGCCCTTCCGCTGGCGATTCATCTGTGGCGACGTCCGCCGCGCACCGTGCGCCTCGGCAGTCTGCGTTTCCTCCAGGGCCACGCGCAGCCGTTGCGCGACCTGCGCTGGCGTGAACGCGCCTTGCTGCTCGCGCGCCTGGGACTGCTGACGTTGCTCGCTCTCCTGTTGGCCCGGCCCATGTGGCAGCCAACGCCTTCCACCCGCCCGGCAAATTGGGTGCTCCTCGACCACGCCGCCGCGCCCGTGGGTCCGTCGCTGGAGCGTCTCCATGCCATGCAGGCCGCCGGGGCCGAAACGCGGCTGCTTGCACCCGGGTTTCCGGCAATCCGGTCGCCGCCCGCCGATGCTTCCGCTGCCGCCCCCGATCTCTGGTCGTTGCTGCGCGAGGCAGACGCCGTGCTGCCGCCCGGCTCTTCACTGGCCGTCTTTTCTCCCGGTCGTCTGGCATCGCTTCGCGGTATCCGCCCGACACTGACCCATATTAGCATCGAATGGATTGAGACTGCTTCCGCGCCGGTCCCTTCCCGTCCGACCACGCCCCACCCGCCCGTTCGCCCGCTGAACATCCTAATCCTCCACGATGCCGACCGCGCCGAAGATGCCCGCTACGTTGCTGCCGCGCTGCAAGCGGTGTCTCAATCCGGCCGCTGCCCGCTGGCGATTTCCGTCGCTCCCGCCACGGCCCCTGCACACTGGGCCGACTGGATTTTCTGGTTCAGCGCCCAGCCCGTGCCGCCCGCCGTCGCGCGGGACGCTGCCAACGTCCTCAACGACGCCGCCTCTCCCGAACTTCCCGCCGTCACGCCCGGCTGGATCGTCCCCCAGCCCGGCACGCCGTTATTCGGTCCACCCGTGCGCCTCTGGCGGCGCGCCCCTGCCATCCCCGGGTCAGTCTTCTGGACGGATGGGTTCGGCCAGCCGCTCCTGACCCACACCACCGATTCCCGCCATGCCCAATGGCATTTCGCCAGCCGCTTCGGTCCGGCCTGGAACGACCTGCCGCTCGGCACCGCGCTCCCCGCCGCCTTGCGCGCTCTGCTCGCCGACGCTTTGCCGACCGATCCCGCCGACCACCGCGCCGCCGACCCTGCGCAGTGTCTTCCGTCTGACACATCCGCCGCTTCCGCCACCGGAACCGTGCTCCCCGGCGTTGCCACCGAACTCCGCCCACCGCTCTGGTGGCTGCTCGCCGTGCTCTTCTGCCTGGAACGCTGGCTCGCGCATCGCCGCCCGCTGCGTCTTGTTTCCCCCGTCCCCGCCGCCGCGCCACCCATCCTGTCCCGATGACCCCCCGGCAACTCGAACAACTTGCCCGCGAGTGGCGAAACTTCGCGACGGTCCGTGTGCTCCGGTGGGTCTACGTGGCCGCGTGTTTGGGGGTGATCGCGCTGGAGCTGTCCCCCGGTTCACCGTGGCTCCACTTGCCGCTGGTGGCCGTGCTCGCGGCGGGGATCGGCTATTGGCGATTTACCCAGCCTCGCCGCTTCCATCCCGCGCAGATCGCCCGGCACCTCGACCGCACGCATCCCGAGCTGGAAGAAAGCAGCCATCTGTGGCTGCGCCCGACGGACAGCCTCACCCTTCTGGAACGCTTGCAGGTCGAACGTCTCAACCAGGCGGCGGCACGCCTGGCGCACACGCTCCCTCCGCACGTCCGTCTCGGCCAGCCTCCGCCTTATCTCGGAACAACCGTTCGCTTTGCCATCGCCGGGTTGGTGCTGGTCTTTACCGTCGGACTCGGCGTGGCATTCCGCCGCGTCCGCGCACCGGCCCCCGCCGACACCGCCGCCTCGGGACATCCTGCCCTTGCCCCTCCCGCCCCTCCCGCCCCTCCCGCCGCCCCGGCCTGGCCGAAAATCACCGATGGCAGCCTGACGATCACCCCCCCGGCCTACACCGGCCATCCTCCCCGCCGGGTCACCAATCTCAACGCCGGGATCGAGGAAAACGCCGCCGTCTCGTGGACCCTCGCACTCGACCGACCCGTGCGCGAGGCACACCTCGTTTTCGGGCCCGCGTCCACCGACGTTCTTGCGCTCCAACCCACGCCCGGCCAGGGTCTGCAAGCGACGCGCCAGTGCCAGGAGACGACCCTCTACACGCTCGCCGCCACCCTTCCTGACGGCACGGTCTGGACCCCGCCCGAGATTTATTCCCTCAAGGTCAGCAAGGACCTGCCGCCCACGGTGCGCATCCTCCAACCCGCCGCGTCGCGCACGGTGATCGTGCCGTCGCCCCCGCCGCCTTCCAGCGACTCCGCGCCGCCTTCCGCTGCCTGCTTCGTCGAGGTCCAGGCGGCGGACGACTACGTCCTCGCGGACGCCTATCTGGTCGCCACCGTCGCCAAAGGCTCGGGCGAGGCGGTCAAATTCCGCGAACAGGTCCTGCCCTTCGACGGCGACAACGAGGACGAACCCACGCCAGGGACCGCGCGCACCCGCCGCTTCACCAAGACGCTGGACCTCGCCGCGCTCGGCCTCGAACCCGGCGACGAACTTTACTTCTACGTCGAGGCGCGCGACAACCGTCAACCCGCTCCCAACCGCACGCGTTCGGAAACCCGCTTTCTCGTGCTCCAGGGGGCGGAGAAACCGGCGTCCGCCGCGGGCCGGGGCGTGGCGGGGGTCAACCTCGTGCCGCAATATTTTCGCAGCGAACGCCAGCTCATCATCGACACGGAAAAGCTCCTCGCCGACCGTCCGACGCTACCTGACGCCGAATTCCGCGCCCGCGCCAACGACCTCGGCGCGGACCAGGCGCTCCTGCGTTTGCGCTACGGCCAGTTTCTCGGCGAGGACCAGGAGACCGACCCTCTGACAGATCACACCGAGGCCAGGCTCGACCCGCTGCAACGCGGCGCGCCCGAGCACCAACCCGGCCCGCACGCCGCGGCCAGCGTGACCCAACGCTTCCGCCAGGAGCACGCCGCGCAGGATCGCGAGGGCGGCCGCGACGAGACCCGCGACGCCAGTCTGCGCCCGCCGCCGACCGGACCGCTCACCGCCGAGCAGGTCCGCCAAACCTACGTCGATTCGCACGACACCCACGACGAGTCGACCTACTTCGACCCGCAGTCCAGGGGCACGATGAAGGACGTGCTCGCGGCGATGTGGGAAGCCGAGGGCGCGCTCCGTGTTGCCCAGCCGCAGGATGCCCTCGCCCCCGAGCACCGCGCGTTGGACATCCTCAAGGACTTGCAGCAAAGCGACCGCGCCTACGTGCAGCATGTCGGGTTCGACGCGCCGCCGCTCAAGATCGACGAGCGGCGGCTCAAGGGCGACGCCGCCGGCGTGCCCGCCAGGTTCGACGCCCCCGCTTCCGCCTCGCTGCCGGACCTCACCCGCACCGACGTGCGCGCCGCGTTGGCCGCGTTGGCAGAGTCAGGTGCCACCCGGATGGAAACCCTTCGCAGGGTAGAACCCATCCTCACCGCCGCGGCCACCCGCCGTCCCGACGACTTCCTGCCCGGCCTGCAATCCCTGCGCCGTTTGCTGGCCTCCGATCCCACCGCTAATCCTGCGGACCAAACCGCCCTGGAACGCGCTCTCTTGCGTCTGCTCCCAGCCGCCGACCCGCTGCCCATCCGCGCGCCGGACGCCGCTCCTTCGTTGGCCAAGCCTTATTTCCAAGCGTTGCGACAAAGGGGAGAAACGCGGCCATGATCTCATCGGCGTTCCTGCAAAATCTCTGTCATCCTGAGCGCAGGCCGCAGCCCGCAGCCGAAGGACCTTCCAGCCGCCGGCAGGCACCATCCCTTCGCTGCCGCGCTCCGGCTTGTCCTTCGGCTGCGTTTCACCGCGCTCGGAACGACATCAGTTCCGCAGATCAGCCAGGCAGCGTCCTCACGTAAATGGTTTCCAGTCCCACATCCTGGCCCATCATCCTCGCCGCCGTCCTGGCAGCGATTGGCTTCTCGTTGCTGGAATGGAAACGCGCCGACCGCCGCCATCGCCCCGCCCGACTCGCCGCGACGCTGCTGACCGTGGCCGCCCTGGCTCTGCTGGGGCTGCGCCCGACCTGGCAGCGCGCTACGCCTGCCGCATCCGGCGGCGTCCGCGCCGTGCTCTGGACCCCGCTCGTTTCCACCGCCTCAACTGCCCGCGTTCCGCCTCCCGCCGGCATCGACGCCAAGCATCATTTTGCGCTGCCCGCTGCTGCCTACCGCGACCCCGCCGCGACCCTGATTCCCGACGCGGTGTTCCTGCGCCGCCATTTCCCGGAAATCGACACCCTGCGCATCCTCGGCGACGGTCTGGACCCCTCCGAATTCGACGCCTTGCGCGGCCTGCGCGTCGAGTTCACTCCCCCTCCCCCCGCCCTCGCCGCTCCCGGCCTCCGTTTTCTAAGCTGCCCGCGTGAGCTGCCCCTGGGCGATCCACTGGTGATCCAGGGCAGCCTCGGCGGACTCGTTCTTGGCACCACCGTCACGCTGGCTCTCGAATCCCCCGACGCCACCGTCGTCCATGCCACCACCTCCCCCGCCGACGCCGCCGGGGAAGCGATCTTTACTCTCCGCGCACCTTCCCCGCCCGCTGCCGGACGTTTTCTGTGGCACCTGCGCGTTCCCCCTTCTCCATCTTTCCCCGCGCTCGACTTTCCCTTGGGCGTTGCCGTCATCGCGCCGGACCTGCCCCGGCTGCTGATCCTCGAAAGCGCGCCCCGCTTCGACTCCGCCGCCTTGCGCCGCTGGTTCGAGACGGCGGGCGGCGCCGCCCTCATCCGCACCCGGCTCGGCCAGGATAGATACCGGTACGCGGCCACCCCCGCCGCCGCCTCGCCACCGGATTTCCCATCCCTCGACGCCGCCTTGCTCGCCAGGTTCGACCTCCTCCTCGCCGATGCTTCCGCCGCGGCCGCCCTGCCCCCCGTCGAACGCACCGCGCTCCTCGCGGCGGTCGCCGACACCGGCCTCGGTGTCCTCATCCTGCCCGACGACGGCGCCCCTCCCGCCGAAGCGAACACCCTGTTCCCCTGGAAAACTTCCCCCCTACCCACCGATACGCCCGATCCCGGCCGGACCGCGCGCCTCCAGTGGCCCGGCCAGGCCGCTCCCACGGACCTGCCCGTGCCCATCCTCCCCTTCGAGATCGTTCCAGGCGACAAGGAGCTTCCTTTGCTCGGTGACCACCAGGGCCACACGCTCGCGGCCACGCACCCCGCCGGACGCGGCCAACTCGCCCTGACGCTCGTGCGCGACACTACCCGCTGGCAGCGCGCCAACGATCCGGCGGCATTCGCGGCTTACTGGTCCTTCCTCTTTTCCCGGCTGGCCCGCCCTGCCGACACCGCCGCTGGCCGCTGGTCGCTGGTGGACGGCGACGCCGGTCCGGTGTTTGTCGATCATCCCTTGGAATTACTCTGGTCCGGTCCCGCCGCGCATCCCCCCGGCCCGGCGGTCGTCGCGTCGCCCGTCACCCCGGCCCGGACCACCCTCGCCCTCGCGCCCGATCCCGCCGAACCGGGCCGCTGGCGCGCGACGTTCTGGCCGCGTCGCCCGGGTTGGCACCGGATCGCGCTCGCATCCGGCGGCCCGGCCCTCGATTTCCACGTCGGCGCCGCCGACGCCTGGCCCGCGCTGGACGCCGCGCGCCGCCGGGCCGCCACCGTCCGCTTTGCGGATGCTTCCATTGCCTCTCACGTCCCCCCCACCCTACCCACCACCCGGCAGGAATTCCCTCCCGCCTGGCTGGCGTTGGCCTTCTTCCTCTCGGCAGGTTACCTTTGGACCGAAAGGCGCTTCGACCATGCATCAACCCACCTCTCTCCTCTGCGATCCTCCGCGTCCTCCGCGTTAAAATTCCGGCCACCCCTCCCATGACGCTTGTCTCCTCCCTGCGCGCCGACACCCTGCGCCACATCGACGAAGTCCTGGCCCGCTGCCCGGCTTTGCACGATCTGCGCCCGGACATCACCCGCACCGTCGAAGCCATCTGCGCCTGCCACCTCGCGGGCGGCAAGATCCTCGTCTGCGGCAACGGCGGCAGCGCGGCGGACAGCGAGCACATCGTCGGCGAACTCGTCAAGGGCTTCGTCCTGCCCCGCGCCGTGTCCGCCGCCGACGCCGACCGCCTGCGCGCCGCCGACGAACTCGGCGGCCACCTCGCCGGGAAACTCCAGCGCGGCGTGGCCGCCATTTCGCTCACCGGCCACCCCTCCCTGGCCACCGCCATCGGCAACGACACTGGCCGCGACCTGGTCTTTGCCCAGCAGGTCTACGTCTACGGACGCCCCGGCGACATCCTCATCGGCCTGAGCACCAGCGGCAACTCCGGCAACGTGCTCCGGGCGCTGACCGTCGCCCGCGCCTTCGGTCTGCTCACGGTCGGCTTTACCGGCAGCCGTGCCTGCCGCATGGACGCCCTCTGCGACATCCGTCTCAAGGCCCCGGCACACGAAACCCACAAAATTCAGGAACTCCACCTGCCCGTCTACCACACCGTCTGCCTGATGGTCGAACAGGAGCTTTTCGGTGCCGCCGACGCCGCATAAAGCCGCTTGCGTCCGCAAAACCGATTCCTCTGCAACTCATCCTTCCCGTGAAATTCCCTTCCAAACCTATTCTATTCCTTCCCGTGCTGCTCCTGGCGGCGGGCTGTGTCTCCGATGACAAAGAGGTCCCTCATGCCATCGGGCGCGCCGTTACCCGTACTCGGGGCGACGCGGCGACCTACACCGTCAACGACGACGACATGCAGCTTGAACGCGCCAACCGCCGCGCCCGGCGCACGGTCGGTCAGTTCATCACCGCCTTGCGCAGCCCCCGGAGCGGCCAGCGCGATTTTCTGGTGAAGAAAGCCTTCATCACCCCGCAAGGCCAGGCCGAGCACATCTGGCTATCCGACGTGAAATTCACCGGCAACCGCTTCGTTGGCACCGTCGACAATAAGCCCAACAACATTCCCGGATTGAAGATCGGAGCCCGTGCCTCCGTCAATCCTGACGAGATCTCGGATTGGTCCTACGTCGACAACGGCAAACTCGTCGGCGGCTACACCATCCGCGTGCTCTACGCCGAAATGTCTCCCGAGGAAAAACTGGATTTCGAGAAACACGCCGATTTCCACGTCGCGCCCTGATTTTCCAACCTCCCAAATCTTTTGCTTCATCCCATGAAAAAACTTTCTCGTTTGTTTCTTTTGACCGGACTGGCCGCCGTTGCGCTGGTCAGCGGTGGTTGCGCGGTGAATGCCGGCGCGGGCTACGGCTCTGGCGTCGGTTACACGGGCTACGGCCCGTACGACGGCCCGTACTACGGCGGCTATGGACCTTACTACGGTGACACCGTGGTCGTCGGCACCGGTTACAGCCATCGCTCTTACTATGGCGGGCACCACCTCTATGGTGGCGGCTATCGCGGCACCGCCGGGCGCTTCGGCGGCGGCGGTTACCGTGCGGGCGGAGGCGGCGGCCGCTCTGGCGGAGGCGGGGCCCGGGGCATCGGCGGCGGGGGCGGCGGGGCCCGGGGCATTGGCGGCGGTGGTGGCGGGGCTGGCCACGGAGGCGGCGGCGGCGGACACCGCTAACAGCCGGTCCGCTTCACACTCTCCGGTGCCCGGACGCCCAAATCGGGCCGGGCAACGTAGTGATTTGAGCCCGAACGCCGACGCGTTCGGGCGGTCGTTTCCACCCGCTGCCCACCCCGATGGCATTCAATCCGAACCGTATCCTGATCGCCGATGATGACGATCACCCCCGGCAACTGCTCACGCATTACTTGAAAAGTTGGGGCTATCAGGTGACCGCCTGCCGCAACGGGCTCGAAGCCGCCGCGATTCTCGAAGGGGACAACGCCCCTTCCATCGCGTTGATCGACTGGATGATGCCAGGTCTGGAAGGGGTGGAAATCTGTCGGCGCGTCCGCAGTCACCCCGGCAAGCGTCCTTACATTTATCTGATTCTGCTGACGGGCAACGACGAGGTGGCCGTTGGCTTGGAAGCCGGGGCGGACGACTACATCAAGAAGCCCTACGCGGTGGACGAATTGCGCGCCCGCTTGACGGTCGGCCAGCGCGTCATCGGGCTGGAACGCCGACTGGCCGAGCACATCGACATGCTGCGCGACGCCCTGACCCAGATGGCCGAACTCGCCGACACCCAGGCGAAGTCCTGACCTTCGTCCTTCTCTTCTCTGCGCGTCTCTTCTGCTCTCGGCGTCTCTGCGTTAAAATTCCGCTCCACCCGTCCCCGCCGCCCTCCCGAAGGCCTCTGCCAGCAACCGGATGTTCACTTCCGATAGGAAATTCCGCTCCACCCACGCCCGGCCTCCCGCTCCCAGCCGCTGCCGCAGTTCCTCGTCCCGCGCCAGCCTCTCCACGGCCTCCGCCAGCGCCCGCGCCCCCGCCGGTTCGACGATCAATCCCGTTTCGCCGTCGATCACCGCTTCACCCGCCCCGCCCGCCGCACTCGAGATCACCGGCAACCCGTGGGCGAACGCCTCGGGAATCACGTTGGGCAAACCGTCGCGGTCGCCCTGCGCATCGACGATCCCGGTGTGCCAGAACACGTCCGCCCAGGAATAAGCCGCCTGGGTTTCTGCCGGGGTCCGCTCGCCGTCCAATTCCACGGTTCCACCCATCCCGGCCTCGGCGATGGCGGTTTCCAGTTCCGCTCGCAACGGTCCTTCGCCGATGATCCTCAGCCGGAACGCCACCCCTCGCACGGCGAGTTCACGGCAGGCGGCGATTTGAAAAACGTGCCCCTTTTTCGGGACCAACCGCCCGACCGACAAAATCCTGATTTCCGATCCCGCCACGCGAGGCATCCGCGCGGCCAACTCCGGCAGCCGCGGCAAGCCCCGGCGCGAGAGCACGATCTCCGCCCGTGCGGCGGGAAACCGTCGGCGCAGGTCGTCGACGTTGGACCGGGTGGTGGTATGGACGAAACTCGCCGCGGCGAGTTTCGGCGCGAGCAGCGGGTCGCCGCCGTGCCGGTGCAGATCGTACGCGTGCGCCCCGAAGCTGAAGGGCCGTTCGCAAAGCTCTCCCAGGACGGCGGCCACCGTCGCGGGAGCCGTCGCCCACGCGCCGTGGATCACGTCCGGCGCGCTCCGACGAAATTCCCGCACCCGCGCCAGCGCGAACAGCGTCCCCCAAACGGTATGAAACCATCCTTCCCAATGTCGTGGCCGATGCCGCCATAAAATCCGTAAACCCCGCCGCAACAGCCCCGGCTGGCGCGTCAATTCGCGCACCGCGCCGACGATTCCCGCCAACACCACCCTGACCACCGGCCCCGCGCGCACCACTGCCAATTCCGGCGGCACCGGCAGGTCCGCCGCCCGTCGAAAATCCAGACACGGGTGCACCTCCACTGCCATTCCCATCGCCGCCAGCGCCCGCATCTCCCGCTCGATGAACGTCTGCGAAAGCGTCGGATATTTCATCACGACATAGGCGATTTTCAGCGGCACGCCCCCAAGTTACGCGGCTTCCGCTTGTGTGCGAGCGGCGTCACTCTTACGCTGCGTGGCTGTGCGGTGTATCCTAACCGGGTCCTGCTCGGCGCGCTGCCGTTGGCGGATATGGACCTGGTGGTCATCCCACGCGGGAGGCGGGTAGCGGTCAATCCGAACAGCCCGCACGTCGCCTCGTCCATCATCATGACGACCGAACCCTGACGCTCAGAGCTTGCCCAGAAACACGCCCTGGATCACCAACTCGCGCGCCGGACGAATTTTGCCGAAGATCGGATTATCGCTCTCGCTCTGTAGATACGGACCACCGCGCTTCTTGGTGCAGAAGCGTTTGAGACACGTCTCGCCGTCCACCAGCGCGGCCACGATGTCGCCGCTGGCGGGCTCGCGCGAACCAGGGTCGGCCAGCAAGACGAGATCGCCGTCCTGGATGCCTTCGTCGCTGCGATTCATCGAGTCGCCCGCGACGCGCAAGGCAAACTTGCCGCCGCGCGCCTTGTCTGTCGGCACCGGGACGTATTCGAGCGGCTGCCCCTGAGGGGTGCCCGTGCCGGGATAACCCGCCGAGATCGAACCATAGAGCGGCACCAACACATGATCCGGCGGCGCCTGCACCGTCGGGAACAGCACCACCTTGCCCGCTTCCACGGTTTTTAATCCGGTGGTAAACGGACGGGCGTGATCGCGCAAGGTCGCCTGTTGATTGCGCAAGGTCCGCACCATCGTGACCAGACGCGGCACCTGTGGCTCCTCGGCGTCGATCATTTCCAGCACGGCTTCCAGACAGGCGCTCAGCGCCTGCGTTTTGCGATAGCCGAGCTGTTCGCAAAATTCGGCGAACGGCGCGGCCACGTCCTGCGGCGGACGGAACGAAAAGGGGTCGTAGATGCTGCCTTCTTCTTTCACGAAATCACGGTAAACCACAAAAAAGCGGAACGCACGCAAAATATTTCATTTGCTACATCCAGATTCTCTACTACATTTACTACATGAACCGTATCCCTGCTTCCCACGACCCGCTCGACGATGGCTGGAATGACCCCTCGGCAAACCTGTCGTTGCGTGACAAGCGTGAAGTCTCGCTGAGTTGCGGTGACATCGTGCTGTACACGGCGGAAGGGCAGAAAACCCCGGCGAAGCTCGTGGCTCCCGCCGGCGGCGGCTGCTGGCTCGCGCGCAGCGCCCGCTTCGTGCACGAGCTGATTTATCTGGCCCCGGAAAGCATCGTCCTGCGTTTGCCGCGCAACGACCTGCGCGACGAAGCGGCCTGAGCCCCCGCCGCGCCCGCGGATCGTTCCAAGGTAGGGATGCCTCCCCGAGGCATTCCCTGATTCTTCTGCCGCAGGTGGATGATCCATCCGCCAAAGACAAAATCAGGGAGTGCCTCGGAGAGGCATCCCTACCTCGGGGCACGACCGGCCGCGCGGCGGCCGGTTACATCGCCCCGACGGCCGCTACCGTTTCACTGTCCACCAGCATCCCATCAATCCCCGCTGAATGCCTCACAGCGCCGTCCGTCATCGCCCTGGCCACCGCCTGCCGCAACGCATCGCGCGTGACCGGCTTGTCGACCACCAGGTCGATGTTCTGCGGGCACTCCTCGCCGCTGCCCATCGCGGCGTAGCCGGTCAGCAAAATCACCCGCGTGCGCGGGGCCATCGTCTTGACGCCCGTCGCCAGTTGCTCGCCGCTCATGCCCGGCATCGCCCGGTCCGTGATGACCAGTTCGTACCCGTCGCCGCGGGCGCTGGCCGCCCGGAACTTTTCCAACGCTTCGTAGCCGTCCAGTGCCGTCTCGACCTCATGCCCTTCGCCGCTGAGATATTCGACGAGGATCTCGCACAACACCGCCTGGTCATCGACCACGAGAATGCGGCGGGAAACCATCTCGTCGGTTGCGCACGCCGCCGCCGCCGTCCTGGCCACCGGTTGACGCAGCGGCAAGCGCAGCACGAAGCGGGTGCCCTGGCCGGGGGCGCTGTGGAGCTCGATGCTGCCGCCGTGGCGCT
>CAXUHC010000129.1:0-5134 GCA_964250705.1 uncultured Chthoniobacterales bacterium
AAAATCACCCGCAACATCGAGACCGCCACGGAGCGCGGGCTGCCCGCGATCTCGATCTCGGCGGCGGGCGGCGCGCGGTTGCACGAGGGCATGTACGCGCTCATGCAGATGGCCAAGACCAGCGGCGCGCTGGCGTTCCACGCGCAGGCTCGGCTGCCGTTTATTTCCGTGCTGACCAACCCGACGACCGGCGGCGTCATCGCCAGTTTCGCGGCGTTGGGAGACATCATTCTGGCGGAGCCGCGCGCGATGATCGGTTTCGCGGGTCCGCGCGTCATTCGAGACACCACGCGCCAGGATCTGCCCGACGATTTCCAGACCTCCGAGTTTCTCGAAGCGCACGGCCTGATCGACATGATCGTTTCGCGCAAGAAGATGCGCGCGACGCTGGCAACCCTGCTCAGTTACTTGCAACCCGCACAAACGGCGGCGGCGTGATCATTTTCCATGCCTTCCAATGCCCTTTTCCCCTTTCCCCGCAGCGCGTTTGATCGTACCGGCGGCATCGTTTACCTCGCCCGAATGCTGGACAAAATCCGGCTCCGCGCCGCTGGCAAACTGCGGCCCGAATACGAGGAAAACGCTGGGGTTGGCTTCGATGGCCGCTGCTGCCGTTTCCTCGGCGTCACGTACCCGGCGCTCGGCGAACGGACCCTGGCGGGCGGCACCGACGAAGAAATCCTCGCGTGGTGCGGGCACCCGAACGAGGAGCAAATCCTCGTCTGGAACAAATTCATGCTCAAACGCGGCTGGCGCGACGAGGACGACGGCTCGACCCAGGAACTCGCGGCCTACAAGGCCGCCAGCGGCCTCGCCCACCGCGCCGATCTGCTCACGTTTTTCGATTATTACGAGGTGGACGAGGGCCGCCGCCCTTGAACTCCGGCTGTAGCCACGGCACTCTGCCGCCGTGTCTGCCAGGAAGGACGCCATCCGCACGAAGCACGGCGGCAGAGCGCCGTGGCTACAGCCGATCAGCTTCCCCCGCTTGCGTTGACGGGTGGTTCCATGCACAGTCGGCGTTCCGCCCTATGCCGCTTGCCATCGAAGTCGTTGATCTCGTCAAAAACTACGGTCCGCTCCGCGCGGTGGACGGCGTGTCTTTCCAGGTCGAGCCAGGCAAGATTTTCGGGATGCTCGGGCCCAACGGCGCGGGCAAAAGCACTACGGTCGAGACCATCGAGGGTCTCCGGCCCGCCGACGGCGGCAAGATCGAGGTCCTGGGCATCGACGTGCGCCGCGAGCCGCGCAAGGTCAAGGAATGCATCGGCGTGCAGCTCCAGACCCCCGCGTTCTTCAAACAACTGACGATCCGCCAGCTCCTCAAGCTCTTCGGCAGCTTTTTCCCCTGCGCGCTGCCGGTCGATCAACTCATCGCGTCGGTGAACCTGGAAGAAAAGGCCGACACCCACAGCGGCAACCTTTCCGGCGGCCAGCGGCAGCGCCTCGCCATCGCGGTCGCGCTGGTGAACGATCCCGCCGTGATCTTTCTCGACGAGCCGACCACCGGGCTGGACCCCCAGGCGCGCCGGTCGCTGTGGGACGTGATCCGGCAGTTGCGCGCCCGGGGCAAGACCGTGCTCCTGACCACGCATTACCTGGAGGAAGCCGAGCAGCTTTGCGACGATCTGATCATCATCGACCACGGCAAGGTCATCGCCGGGGGCACCCCGGCGGGCCTGATCGCCGAGCATTTCGAGCGCAACACCCTGGAGTTTCTCAGCGACGCCCGGCTGGGGCGCGACCTGCTGGAGAAGCTCCCCGCCGTGGACTACTTCGAGGAGGCCAACGGCCAGACGCAGCTCCGCTCCGCGCACGTCACCCGGACCACCGGCGCGCTCATGGAACTCTGCGCTCACCAGGGCGTCGAACTGCGCGGGTTGTCGATCCACACCGCCACGCTGGAAGACGTGTTCCTCAAGCTCACGGGCCGGAGCATCCGGGAATGAGCCGCCCCTGACGCCATGAAAGCTTTCCTGACTCTCTACCGCGCCAACCTGACGGAGTTTCTCTCCAACCGGCGCGCACTGTTCCTGACCATCGCGTTCCCGGTGCTGTTCATCACGATCTTCGGCCTGGTGTTCACCAATCAGGACAAGGCGGACGCCCGCATCGGCGTGGCCTGCGTCACGCCGGACGATCCCGTTGCCAAGGCCATCCTCCAGGGGCTCCAAGAGGTCAGCCACCGCGACCTCAACGACGACGGCGTCATCGACACGAAGGACGCCGAGAAGAACCCATTTTCCGAATTGCGCTTCGTCCCGGGCGACGAGGCGGCGATGCTCGCCGATCTGCGGCGCGGACGCATCGACGCCGTCATCACGATCCCCGCCGACCTCGGCCCCAAGGCCGCCGACGCCAAGGTGCACGCGCTCAAAGCCGCCGCCGAGGAACAGCGCGAGATGGACGACATGGCCGACCTGATGGACGACGACGACAAGGCCGACAAGTCGCCGCCTAAGCCGACACCCGCCCCCTCCACTCCCGTTCCTGCTCCCGCCGCCACGCCCGCGCCCACCCCGGAGCCGGACCTCAACGCCGCTGCCGCCCAGTTGCGGCTGACCATCGATCCATCGCGCCAGACGCTGATCCCCATCTTGCAGGGCATCGTCAACCACGTCCTCGACGGCATCGACACCAACATCACCGGCCAGCCCCGCCTGCTCGACCTGGAAACCCGGGCCACCACGGCGCGCGAGGTGCGCACGATTGACTACCTGCTGCCCGGCATCCTGGCGATGAGCATCATGCAGCTCGGCCTGTTCGCCACGGCGCAGCCGCTGGTCGCGCTCCGGGTACAGGGTGTGCTCAAGCGCCTGAACGCCACGCCGCTCTCGCGCACGACGCTGCTGTGCGCCTACGTCGCGTTCCGGCTGACGGTCGCGTTGTTCCAGACCGGGCTGTGCGTGTTGATCGGGCGGTTCGCTTTTGCGGTGGCGATGGTGGGGAGTTGGTGGGTGTTCGCGGGCTGGCTGTTCCTCGGGACGCTGGTGTTTTTGTCCATCGGGTTTTTCATGGCGGCAGTCAGCAAGAACGAGGAGAGCTGCATCGCCATCGGCAACATCATCAACCTGCCCATGATCCTGCTGGCCGGGGTGTTTTTCCCCGTGAACCACCTTTCGCGGGTGTTCGATTACATCATCCCGCTGGTGCCGCTCAACTACCTGGGCGACGCCTTGCGCCAGACGATGGTGGACGCCATCCCGATTCATTCTGCGACGACCAACGCCACCGTGCTGGTTGCCTGGGTAGTGGTGATGACGATTCTCTCGGTGCGCTTTTTCAGTTGGGACAGCCGGTAGCGCGCCGTTGAGTTTTTGCGGTCAATCGGAAAGGCGGCCTTGCCAGTGGAGTAAGCCTGCGGGCTGTAGCCACGGCGCTCTGTCGCCGTGTCCGCACGGGACCAGACACGGCGACAGAGCGCCGTGGCTACAGCCGGAACTCGCCGCTCATTCATTCGGGACGCGCTCTGGGAGCGAGAATCCGAATTATCCCTTTCCACGTCGATATTTTCTCCGCCAATACGGCAAGTACAACAACATCAAAAGCGGCTGACCCAACGAACGCCAGGTCACCCAAAGGAAATCCCGCACTCCACGGCAGCGGCGCAGGCGGTGAACGTAGATCCGCAGGTACGCCGTGGGCCGGGGGCCGATCTCGGCTACGGCGACCCCGCGTTTTCTCGCCAGGTACCACGCCGCCTCTTGCGACCGCACCGTGTTGAGTAAAGGCCCCACTGGCCGGGGCGGATGGTCCACCACCGCTTCCGGCACGAACGGATACCGCTCGCCCCGGTCGTCCAGGCGCAGACGCAGATCGACGTCTTCGAGATCGAAGTATGGATAGGGAAATCCCTCGTCGAACCCACCCATTTCCTGAAAAAGCCGCCGCTCGATGGCGAAATTACACGACCACAGGAGGCCGCCCTCCTCGTTGGTCGGCGCGGTGAAGCGCAGGTCCATCGGCTTCCCGCCGGTGTCGCTGACGGTCTTGCCCTCGAAGACCCGCGGGCCGCCGCCGCCCGCCCGCCGGTCGATCCGCCCGGCGTATCCCGCTAGCCAGCCGGATTCCGGCAGGCAGTCGTCGTCCGTGAACACCAGCCATTCCCCCCGTGCCTGCCGGGCACCGTGGTTGCGGTTCTGGCCGGGGCCGTGCCTTGGACCCGCTACCCAGCGCGCCCAGGGATAAGTGTGCTCGACCAGCAGCCGCGCGTTGTTGGTGTCCGGTCCATCGTCGGACACGATAACCTCGTAACGATCCCCCGACACCGTTTGCTCACCCGGCATGAGCCGGTTCAGACAGCGCGCCAGCGCGTCGTTGCGTCGGCAAGTCGGGATGACGACGGAAAATTTCGGGTCAGGCGCGCTCGGACGGTCGGGCATGTCGCGGAAAAGAATGGGGGCCACACTGTAAGCAGCCCGCTCAATTCAGCAAGAAGCGATCCTGCCGCCAGCAGTGGCTCAGGCGCTCCCGCGCGCTGGCTTGTCCACCGGCGTGCGCTCGAAAAACATCCGGCTCAATGCCACGCCGAGCCGGTGCCGGGGCTTGGGTTGGCGCTTGGCATTCGCCGCGAGCCGACGGCCAAGTTCGAGGGCCACCGCAGGATCGGAGGTCAGCAGGTTGATCATCATAATAACGGCTTATCGATAGATTCGGTACCGAGTACGTTGCACCGGCAACGCTGGACTGTCATCTCTGCAAAGATCAGGCATTTCCCCGACGCCGATGTTGCGGACTCGATTCGCCTCCTTGACAGCCAAGGCAGCCGGTGTTCCTATTTGTGGGCGATGTTCATTTTCATGAAACCTCGTTCATTTCTTCAAATTTCACGATTCCTGCGTTCATGCCAATCAACAAATTTCCCGGCCAGGCTGAGCTGATCGAACGCGTCAAGGCGATCCTGAACGTCTCCGACGAAGCTCTCGCCGCCGAAGTCGGGGTACGGTCCGAGACCCTCCAGAAGTACGCCGCCGGTTACCAGAAGGCCGGGGGCAAGCTTATGCAGATCATTGCACGGCTTCCCGAGATGCGTCGCGCCGCCGCGGCCACCCCCTCCACCGGGTCCCCGGCGACGCCCGAACCGCCGTCCGCGCAAGAGCAACTCAAAACCGTGCTCAACGAGGGCACGCTCGAC
>CAXUHC010000129.1:5144-12748 GCA_964250705.1 uncultured Chthoniobacterales bacterium
GACGAGGTGCGCCTGCTGCGACAGGTCATCGGCACGCTTTTCCGCCAGATCGCCGAACGTCGCCGACCCGCCGTCGTTGCGGATCGCGCCCGCCGCGTCGCGCTCTTCGAGGGCCGCCCCCGGCTGTTGCCCGCGCTGGGTTACGTGCCCGCCGGTCTGCCGCAGGAAGCCGTCGAACAGCAGGCCGACCAGTTCATCGTCGTCCCGGCGGACGAATATCCCGAGGCGGAATACGCGCTGAAAGTCCAGGGCGATTCCATGGTGGATGCCGATCTGCACCACGGCGACTGGGTGTTGATGACCGGCCAGCGCGAACCCCGCGACGGCAGCATCGTCGCCGCCCTCATCGACCACGGGACGACGACCCTCAAAACCTATCGGCACGACGAGGCGGGCCAGCCGTTCCTGCGTTCTGAAAACCGGGCGTATCCCGCGCAGATCATCCCCCGGGACGAGATGCAGGTGCAAGGCGTCATGGTCGGCAAGCTGCGCCTGCCGGCTATCGCGTCGGAAGACGCCAAGAGCAGCGCCCCTTTCTGACAGAGACAGGCTTCGCTCGGAAGAAGGGCCGGGTCAATCCTTGAACGCACCGCTCAGCAAGACGTTGCCCTGAACGTCACTCAGAGAGAACGATTTCACCGTGAACACATCGACCGTGTCGGGGAGGATATTCACGATTTCGGTGCGTTTGGGAGGCTTGGGAAAGACCGAGGAAGGATTTTTCACGAACAGTTTGCCGGTCGGTCCCGTCGTCACCGACTCGACCGCCACGCCGTCCACGGCGAGCGTCAAAGTGGCGTTCGCCGGCAGGCCGGTCGCCGCCAACTGAAAGGTCGTCAGTCGAAAGGAATCACTGTTCTGGGCTCCCAGGCCGATGCTGCCGCTGGCGGTGGGGGCAGCCGCCGTGGCGACCAGGTGCAGGCTTGCCGCCCGGCTCGTCGTGGGACGGCTCGGATCGACGAGGCTACCCGTGAAGCGTTGCGTCCCCGGCGCGACCGTGACGGTCACCGTGGCCACGTCTTCGAGCGACAGCCCGGCAGGCAGCGGCTGGGAATACGGCGTGTCGCCGAAGACGACCGAGCCATACCGGGACGGTGATCCCGGAGGAAAGGCAATCACGCTGCCAGGGGCCGCCGTTTCGTAGATTTCGGGTGAATCAGGGTCCAGGGTATCGCCGTCGCCGTCGCCGTCGCCGTCGTTGGACGGATCATCCATGACGGCGGGAGCGTCCGAAGCGTCGAGAGCGAGAGCACTGACCAAACCTCCGTAGCCGACCTTCAGCGTGCCGAGGTCCATCGTCTGGCCTGACTTCGTGGTGACGCTCACCTCGTATTTGCCGCGCGGCGCCTGGGAAAGCGTGACGTTGAGGGTGAGCCCCACCGTGGAACCGGCACTCACACTGGTGCCCGCGTACACCGGGCTTTGGGAACGGTTCAAACTGGCGTACCCGGAGGCGTGCCGGTATCCCTTGGCTTCCGCGTCGATGCCGTCCAAGCCAACGGTAAGGATATTGCTATCGTAATCGTACTGGAAATTGTTCGCCAACGCCTGCAAGGCGTCGGTGAGTTGCTGGATGGTGGTTTGATCGACCCTGGCCCGGTGCAGGGAGAATTCCAACGCGGCCACCTGGCTTTTCGGGGGTCGGGTCGAACCACCCAGGATGATGGTCAGTTCGAGCGCGATGGATGGAAAATCCGTGTCGAAGAAAATCCCGCGCGCCGCCGCTTCGGCAAGTTTTTCGGCTGCGTAGTTCAGCGTGACCGCCGGGACGGGGTCCACCTTGCGGAACAAACCCGCGAGATCGGCGGCAAGCGCCTGCTTCTGGGCTGCGGTCGGCTGAGAATTCGGGGGGATGGCTTTGAGATCACGCCGGAGCGCTTGTACCACCTTGGGGTGCCGGTAAGGGCTGGCCGCCGAAGTAGTCACTAAAGAAGGCCAACTCAAAACCAGCGCGGCGCCGAGGGCAGGCAGACGGGTAAGGTGAGGAAAGGGGTTCATGGGATGGGAATCAGGGAAACACGCGCGGGGTATCAGGATGTCCAACCCGGTGGCAGGAGGCAAGCTTATCCGGCGGACAATTTTGCCGTGGCGGCTAGTTTCTACCGCCGCCGCGCGAAATTTTGCGTAGGCTGCGGACCTCCCATCTATGAACCACGCCAAACGCGCCCTTGTCACCGGCGGCGCGGGCCTGATCGGCTCGCACGTCACCGACCTCCTCCTCCGCGAGGGCTGGACGGTCCGGGTCCTCGACAACCTTGAACCCCAGACCCACCGCCTCGGCAAACCTGCCTGGATCAACGCCAAGGCGGAGTTCGTGCAGGGCGACCTGGCCGACCGCGCGACGATCCGCGCCGCGATGGAAAACATCGACGTGCTCTTCCACCAGGGCGCGTACGGCGGCTACATGCCCGAAATCGCCAAGTACGTCTACGTGAATTCCTTCGGCACGGCGCAGATGCTGGAAGTGATCCGCGAGCATAACCTGCCCATCAAGAAGATCGTCGTGGCGAGTTCGCAGGCGGTCTACAGCGAGGGCGCGGCGACCTGCCCGGCGCACGGACTGGTGTTCCCGGCGGTGCGGCCCGTCAAACAGCTCAGGAAAGCGGATTGGACGGTGCATTGCCCGCTCTGCGGGGCGGCGACCGTCCCTGCGCCGACCCCGGAGGAAGCGCCGGTCGGCGGGGAAACCGTCTACGGGCTGACCAAGGTGGACCAGGAAAAGCTCGTGCTGCTCTGGGGCAAGCAGTACGGGGTGCCGACGGTGGCCCTACGGTATTCGTGCACGTTCGGGCCGAGGCAGTCGATCTTCAATCCGTACACCGGAGTCATCGCCATTTTCTGCACGCGGATTCTCAACGGCCTGCCGCCGGTGCTCTACGAAGACGGCGAGCAGACGCGCGATTTTTCGTTCGTGGAAGACATCGCCCGCGCCAATTGGCTGGTGGCGGAATCCGACGCGCTCGACGGACTGCCGGTCAACGTGGGCAGCGGCAAAGGCGTAACCGTGCGCGAGGTGGCCGAGCAGATTTCAGCCGCCCTCGGGAGCAACATCGCGCCGGAGATCAACGGCGAGTTCCGACCCGGCGAGATGCGGCACCTCACCAGCGGCACGGCGCGGATCAGGGATCGCGTCGGCTACGTGCCGCAGACGGACCTGGCGACGGGCATCGGGCGTTACCTCGATTGGATTCGCTCGCAGGGCGACGTGAAGGACTATTTCTCCGAGGCGGCGAACATCCTGCGCGACAAGGGGATCGTCCACAAGGCCACCAAAACATGAGTGCCGTTGGCAATGGTACAATTTGAGGTTCGGGCTGTAGGGACGGCGCTCTGTCGCCGTGCTTTGGGTGCCTGCCACTCCTCGGCAGACACGGCGACAGAGCGCCGTGGCTACAGCCCAACGGAAGCAACCGTCAAACTGTACCACCACCGTGCCGTTGACTCGCTCGACAACGAGGCGTGGCATCGTTATACAGGAGAGCGCCTCGCGGCGCCACGGAGACAGCAAAGCGGCTTTTGGGTTTCGAGCGGCAACCAGATGGATCTCGGCAGCGAACCTTTCCCATTCGATTCATGGTTTCCATCATCATCCCCTGCCTCAACGAGGAGGAGCCCATCGCCGAGGTCGTGCGCGAATGCCTGGCCACGGGCGTCCCCCACGAGGTCATCGTCGTGGACAACGGCAGCACCGACCGCTCCGCCGAACGTGCCCGGGAGGCCGGGGCACGCGTGGTCAGCCAGCCGGTGCGCGGCTACGGGCGGGCATGCGCAGCAGGCGTCGCGGCGGCGACCGGGGAGATCCTGCTTTTCCTCGACGGCGACGGCAGCGACGTACCCGCGCTCATGGAGCAACTCATCGCGCCGGTCCGCGACGGGACCGCTGATTTTGTCATCGGCTCGCGGACCCGCGGCGAACGCGAACCCGGCAGCATGAACACCCAGCAAATCCTCGCGGGTTATCTGGCAGGCTTTCTCATGCGGGGGCTCTACCGGGTGCGTTACACCGACATGTGCCCGTTCCGGGCGATCCGCCGCGACACCTTCGCCAGCCTCGGCATGAAGGAAGAGACCTATGGCTGGAACCTCGAAATGCAGATGCGCGCCGCCCGGAAAGGACTGCGCATTCTGGAGCCGCCGGTAGCTCACCGCTGCCGGACCGGCGGCGTGTCGAAGGTGTCCGGCACGTTGCGCGGCACGTTTGTGGCTGGATGGAAGATCCTGACGACCTTTCTGCGCATCGCCATGCAGAAAGGATGAAGGTTGAAGGATGAAGGTTGAAGGCGGAGTGAACAAATCATCGCGCTTCCTTTTTCCTGTCCTGATTTCCGCCTTCATCCTTCAACCTTTTCCTCGATGAATCTCGATGCTGAATGGCTCGAACCCGACGGACGCGGCGGCTTTGCCTCCGGCACGGTCGGTGGCGAGCGCACGCGGCGTTACCACGCGCTGCTGCTCCCGGCCACGCGTCCGCCGGTGGGCCGCATGGTGCTCGTCAACGGGTTGGAGGTCGCGCTCGAAACCGATGCCGGGAAATTTCCGCTTTCCACCCAGCGTTACCCGGGCGGCGCGGACGGGCAGGACGTGATGAGTCCGCGCGGACTGGACTTTCTCGTCGATTTCCAACTCGATCCCTGGCCGCGCTGGACCTACCAATTCCCGGACGGCACGCGGATCGAACACGAGATTTTCGTCCACCAACCCACCGCGCTGACCGCGCTCGCGTGGCGCTGGCTGAACGCGCCGCGCGTGCCGGGGCGGTGCCGATTAGAGGTGCGCCCGCTGTTTTCGGTCCGGGATTACCACGCGCTGCACCACGAAAACGCGGCCTTCCGTTTCGAGCCGGTTTCGGTCGAAGCCGAAGGCCGCAGCGTGCTCTGGCAACCTTACGCGGGGGTGCCGGGCGTGCGCGCCTGGAGCAGCGGCCCCTACCGGCAGGAGACGCGGTGGTACCGGCGGTTTCTCTACGCGCAGGAACGCGCCCGGGGCATGGACGATTTGGAAGACCTGGCGGCTCCCGGCGCGTTCACGTTCGACTTGGGGCGGGACGGCAACCGCGCCGCCCTGCTGCTCGGCGTGGCCGAGGGAGCCGTCACCGCCCCTCCCCTGCCCGCGCCGGTGCCCACCACCGCGAACGCCGCACGGCTGCTGCCCGCGTTGCGCGAGGACGAACAACGCCGCCGCGCCATTCTTCGCGACCCGCTCCGGCGCGCGGGCGAGGCGTTTCTCGTCACCGGCGGCCGGGGCCGGACGATTCTGGCGGGCTATCCATGGTTCACCGACTGGGGGCGCGACACGTTCATCTCCCTGCGCGGGCTGTGTCTCGCCCCGGGAAACCTCGAAGGGGCGCGCGACATCCTCCTGCCCTGGGCGGGAACCGTCTCCGAAGGGATGCTGCCCAACCGTTTCCCCGATGGCGGCGAGCCGCCCGAATACAACTCGGTGGACGCCGCGTTGTGGTTCGTCGTGGCCGCGCACGAGTTTCTCGCGCTGGCCGCCCCGCCGCTCGGAGGCCAGGCCGGACTGGAGCGTTGGTCGCGCGATCAGCTCCACCTTTTCCGCACCTGTGAGGCGATTTTAGACGGCTACGCCGCCGGGACGCGCCACGGCATCCGGCTCGATCCCGACGACGGCCTGCTTTTTTCGGGGGTCGGCGCGCCAGACGTCGCCCTGACGTGGATGGACGCCCGCGTGGACGGACAACCCATCACCCCACGCGCGGGCAAGGCCGTGGAAATCCAGGCGCTCTGGCTCAATGCCGTTTACCTGATGGCGGCCAACTCCCCGCGCTGGCGCGCGCTTCTGGAGCAGGGGTGCGCCAGCTTTGCGCGCAAATTCTGGAACCCGGCGCGGGGCTGCCTCTTCGACGTGATCGACGTGGACGGCGCGCCCGGCCGGAACGATCCGAGCCTGCGGCCCAACCAGATTTTCGCAGTTGGCGGCCTGGGGTTGGCGCTCCTCCCGGCGGAGCAGGCGCGGGCGGTGGTGGCGTGCAGGGGGCAGCCGTGCCAGAAGCAGCCGTCGACGGGCTTGCGCACCCTCGCGCGCGGAGAGCCGGGTTACGCGCCTCGCTACGAAGGCAACCCGTCGCAACGCGACCGCGCGTACCACCAGGGAACGGTCTGGCCGTGGCTGCTGGGTCCTTTCGTGGAGGCGTGGGTACGGGTGCGGGGCGACGACAAGGCGGCGCGCGCCGACGCGCGCAAGCGATTCGTCGATCCGCTACTGGCCGGGTTGCGGGAGTCCGCCGGGCTGAACCATCTGCCCGAGATCACCGACGCCGAGCCGCCTTACACACCGAAGGGTTGTCCGTTCCAGGCCTGGTCGATGGGCGAATTGACCCGGTTGGCGCTCGGGGTGCTGAAGTAAGTGTGCCGATCTTCGGAACGATGCCTACGGCTTGCCCGCGTAGCGCGGATCGGGCTGCTTCGCCATCATGAGCAGGTCTTCGGCTTTGGCCGGGTGGGTCTCCACCGAACCGGTGTGCTTGCCGTACTTTGATTTATCCATGTGGTCCCCGTTCGCGCCGAGGTTTTCCAGACGCTGCTGGTCCTCGTCGGTGATCACTTGCTTGGCCAACGGCAGGAGATGCCGCACGTCCTTGGCCGTCATGCCGATGGCCTTGGCGACACCGCTGCCGTAGTCGTCGTGCACGAGGAAGAAGTGCCACAACATGCGCTCCTGCACGTCGCGTTCGCACTGGCCGAGCAGGTTACCCAGGTTTGAGATAAGATCGTCGCGCTCCCAATCGTTCATCGTGACGAACCGTGCCCGCGCCTGTGCGTAGTCGTTGCGGCGATCAATCACGCTACGGGTCAGCTTGCCGTGGAGTTCGGGCTGGTGGATCGGCTGATGTTCTTTCAGCTCCTGCGGCCCGCCGTGGATCGAAGGCTCATAATTCACGTGCGGATTCTGGCCGCTCACGCCCTGGTCAAACGCCATCTGACCGTCACGCTGGTTGGTGACCACCGGATGCGTGATGCCCTTCGGCGAATTGACCGGCAATTGCAGATAGTTCGTGCCGACGCGGTGGCGCTGCGTATCCGAATAAGAGAACGTCCGGCCCACGAGCATCTTGTCGTCGGAGAAATCGAGGCCGTCCACGAGCACGCCCGTACCCATGGCGATCTGCTCATTTTCGGCGAAGAAATTCTCCACGTTGCGATTGAGCGTCATGACGCCGACCTTGCGCAGCGGGAACTGGTCTTCGGGCCAGATTTTCGTGTCGTCGAGCGGGTCCCAATCGAGTTCGGGATGTTCATCGTCGCTATGAGTTGGACAAACATGTCCCACTGCGGAAAATCGCCCCTCTTGATGGCGTCGAACAGGTCCTTCGACGCGCTGCCCAGGTCCTCGGCCTGCACCTTCTTCGCCTCGCTTTCGACGAAGCTGTGCACACCCTCGCGCGGGTGAAAATGATACTTCACAATGGCAGTCTGTCCGTCCTTGTTGACCATCTTGTAGGTATTGACGCCGTAGCCTTCCTGGTGCCGGTAGCTTCGCGGGATGCCGCGCGGGCTGAAAAGAAACGTCAACATGTGCTGCGCCTCGGGCGTCTGGCTCATGAAGTCGAAAATGCGGTTGGCTTCCTGGCGGAACGTCACCGG
>CAXUHC010000130.1:0-12669 GCA_964250705.1 uncultured Chthoniobacterales bacterium
AGCGCCGTGGCTACAGCCGGAAAATCCGAAAGGTTGGGCTGTGCGTTACATGGATCATTACCGGTCCTTCGGCTGCGCTCAGGATGACAGAAAGAGATGCAGTAAAGAACGCGGGCCGTATGCGGATTGAGGTCAGGAAGTAGGGCGCCCAAACGGGTGCGACGGTGGTGCGGCCAGAGGTGCCGCCCGTTGCGTGACCCTCAGGATGCGAGATTTTCCGGTCAGACGCCGCGCTTTTTTCCCAACGCCGTCCGTGGTCGTAAACCGTGTGTCCACGGTGCGAAGTCGGGGAACTGCGTCCGGCGGTTTTCGCGTAAGCGGCAGGGCACCGCCTCAGCCGGACGAGCGCCGGGATGTCGCCTACATTCATGGGTCACCCGCCGCCATTTATCAATGTCCTGGGAAAAAATAATAAAAAAATATTGACACATTGCGTTTAAAGAAACAAATCTTGCGCATCGGGAATTTTAGCTCTGGTTGATGACGCATACTCCTGAAAAATCAGCATTTACGTCTAGGCCGATTCACCCTCATTACTTGCAACGGGTGTCTACCGCGCAGATGAATTTTCCCGGTTGATCGATGGAACCGCTAAATTTATATCCTTCTGTCTAGGGTCCTTTTTGCGTCCACGCTTAAAAGTCCTCCAGCCCCGATTCGCGTTTATTTCCCACCGTTCCGCTCGATTTTCCTCCACCTAACACCCGCAGCCAATCTCCGTCCATCCGCTCCCGGATCGACCGATCAGGAACCCCAAATTATGGCATCACCAGGTTCAGCACGACCCCACGGGGTCGGCCTTCGAGGAATCGATCTCTCAAGAAATTCGCCCCTTTTCGAGGGTCAGTTCGGTCGCATCTTCCGCGCGCTGCCACCGGCAGACTATGGTGACAGCGACCATAAGTCCGACCTCGCACTGAATGAGCTGGCCGATAAAATGGTCGCGGGGCCGGACCCGATTGTCGATGGCATCGACGCCGAGGAAAGCGGGATTCCGGCGGTTTACACCTATTTCGGCCAGTTCATCGATCACGATCTGACTTTTGATCCTGCCAGCAGTCTCCAAAAGCAGAATGACCCGGACGCACTGGAAGATTTCCGCACCCCGCGTTTCGATCTGGACAACGTCTATGGGCGCGGCCCGGACGACCAGCCTTACTTCTACGACTCGGACGGTCGTTTGTTTCTCCAAGGCAAGAGCCTGGGCGGAGCGGCCGCCAATCCCAACGCGCGTGATCTGCCGCGAAGCTGGGATGCCGATCCCCTCTCGCGCGACCCCGCCCAGCGCGACAAAGCGAAGAGGCGAGCGATCATTGGCGATCCGCGCAACGACGAGAACGTCATTGTCTCCCAACTCCAGGGATTGTTCCATCGCTTCCACAACAAAGTTTCCAAGGACCACCCCACCTGGTCATTCGCGCAGGTGCAGCGCACGGTCCGCTTCCACTACCAGTGGGTCGTGCTCAACGACTTCTTACCCAAGATCGTCTCCGCAAGCGTGCTGCGCCAGGTGGCTCCGCACCTCGAAAAAGGAACCAACGTCCGTACGGACCCGCCGAACGTGGAGTTTTTCTGTTGGGACAAGAGCGCGTTCATGCCCCTGGAATTTGCCGCCGCCGCTTATCGCTTCGGGCATTCCATGGTCCGGCCGGGCTACCGGCTCAACGAAAACGTGGGTCCTTTCGGCATCTTCGAAACCGATCCCGACAAAGCGCTCACGGGCTTCCGGGAATTCCCGGACAACTGGGCAATCGACTGGAGCCTGTTCAGTTCGCTGGAATCGCGCGGAGCAAACGACGCGACGCGCACCCAGCTTGCCTACCGAATCGACACGTCGATTACCAACCCGCTAGCGCACCTGCCGCCCTCCGTCGTGGGCAAACTGCCGCCCGGGTCGAAGCTGAACATTCTGGCGCTGAGAAATTTGCTGCGTGGCTGGCGGATGCGCCTGCCTTCGGGTCAGGACGTGGCGCGGGCCATGGGGCTGGAGCCGCTCGCAGACAAAGACATCGTCATCGGCAAGTTCACCGGCGACGACGCGGATATTTTCGGTCCCATCACCAAAGTCAATCACAAGGCATTCGCGGGAAATTGCCCGCTCTGGACCTACGTGTTGGCCGAGACGCAGGAAACCGAGCTGCTCGTGCCCACGACGACGGGCGACCGGGGAGTAAAAACCCGGCAGCTTGGCCCCGTGGGCGGGAGGATCGTGGCGGAAACGTTCGTGGGTCTGATGATGGGCGACAGCAGTTCGTACCTCGCTCAGAACCCCTTGTGGACCCCGGAGCCAGCCTACCAAAACAGTGCGAAAGAGTTCGGTCTCACGGAGCTTATCCGCACTGCCTTGCTGGCGTGAAGCTGCGGTCAGGCCACGGGGTTTCGGACTTGGGGGCAACGGTGTTTGGGGCGGCCATCTTCATTCCACGAACCGTTGCGCAATCGGCAGCCGCCGCCCGGAGCCGAAGGCGCGGCTGGTCACCTTCAGGCCGGGGGGAGCCTGGGTGCGTTTGTATGCGTTGAGGTCCACGCGGCGCTGCACCCAGCGCACGGTCGTCGGATCAAATCCCTTGCCGATGATCTCCAGCGCGCTCAGGTTTTCCTCGACGTAGCCTTGCAAAATCTGGTCGAGCAGATCGTAGGACGGGAGTGCGTCGGCGGAATTCTGGTCGGGCCGGAGTTCCGCGCCGGGCGGCTTTTCCAGCGCGGAAAGCGGGATGATTTCCTTGTCCCGGTTGAGGTAGCCCGCCAGCCGGTAGACGCTGGTTTTCGGCACGTCGCTGATCACGGCCAGCCCGCCGGACGTGTCGCCGTGGAGCGTGCAATGCCCCACGGCCAGCTCGCTCTTGTTGCCGCTCGTGAGCAGCAGCGAACCGAATTTGCTGGAAAGCGAAAAAAGCACCGTGCCGCGCAGGCGCGCCTGCATGTTGTCTTCCGCCCCGTCCTCCGCCAGCCCCGCGAAGGCCGTGGCGAGCTGCCGCTTCAACGCCTCGAACGGCTCGCTCACCGGCACCTGTAGACACCGCACGCCGAGCGTCCCGGCAAGAGCGAGCGCGTCGGCCACGCTGCCCTTCGACGACTGCGGGCCGGGCATCACCACGGCGGTGACGTTCTCCGCCCCGAGCGCCTCGACGGCCAAGACGGCGGTGACGGCGGAATCGACGCCGCCGTCCAGCGCGAGGACGGCGCTCTTGAAGCCGCATTTTTGATAATAGTCGCGCAGCCCGAGCACCAACGCGGGGCGCAGTTCCTCGGATTCCTCGGGCAGCGGCGGCATCGGCACGGCGGGGCCGTCCAGATCGACCACCGCGACCTGCTCCAAGAAGCCCGGCAGGAGCCGGAGCGGCTGCCCCCGGGTGTCGAAAACGCACGAATGGCCGTCGAAAATGAGTTCGTCGTTGCCGCCGACCGCGTTGCAAAACACGAAGGGCACGCCGTATTTCTCCCCGAGATCGGCGATCATTTCGAACCGGCGGCGCGGTTTGCCGCACTGGAAGGGGGATGCGCTGAGGTTGAGAATCATCTCGGCCCCCTGCGCGACGAGGCTGCCGACGGGGTCGAAATCGTACCGGGGCCGCGACAGGTAAGGGCCGGTCCAGATGTCCTCGCAGATCGTGACGCCGAGCTTGCGGCCGTTCCAGACGACAGGCGCGGTGCGGGCGGCGGCGCGGAAGTAGCGCGCCTCGTCGAATTCGTCGTAGGTTGGCAGGAGCGATTTGTAGACGATCTGCGCGGGGAGTCCGGCCTGGAGGAACGCGGCGGCGTTGTGGAACGGCGGTCCGGCCTCGCCCGGTTCGCGCGGGGCGACGAAGCCGACGAGGAGAGGCGCCGCGCCGATCTCCGCCTGCAAGCGTTGGAGCGATTCCAGGCTGGCGGGCACGAAGCGGGGCTTGAAGAGGAGGTCCTGGGGCGGGTAGCCCGTGACGGCAAGTTCGGGGGTCAGGACGAGGTCGGCCCCGGCCTCGACGGCCTGGCGGTAGGCGGCGAGGATTTTTTCGAAGTTGCCCGGCAGGTCGCCGACCGTGGTGTTGATCTGGGCCAGGCCGAGTTTCATGGGCACGGGGACAGTCAAACGCAGGAACCGGCGGGGGGAAAGCGCAGAATGTCACTTGTTGTCCGCAGATGACGCAGATTTCCGCAGATTAAAGTGGGGGGAAGAGCTTTCGTCCTGCTCTGCTTCTCATGAAATCTGCGGAATCTGCGGACAAATCCGACCACCCTGGCGGCAGCCTTACTTTTTCGGTTGGCCGGGGTTCATGTGGACCTTGGGATGCGCGCCGTTGAGCGCGCGGTCGGCTCCCTCGATAAAGGTCTTGTAGAACTCGACCAGCCCGGCGAGGCCAGCCGCGACGATGATCGACAGCGTCAGCTTTTGAAAGAATCCGTCTTGCATGGCGGGTCCCTGTCAAGCAGGACGCGCGCCGCCGAAATCGCGCTACCAGAATCCCCACTGGCGCGTCGCCATGACGTACCCGCCAAGCAGGGCGTTCGTCAGGGCGTGGGCGAGCACGCAGGCGGGCAGGCTTTTCGTGCGGATGGCGACCAGGTTGTAGAGGATGCCGGTGGCGAAGGCGGCGGGCCAGTCGGGGCGGCTGTGTTCGAAGGTAAACCCGAGGACGACCACGCCGAAGGAAAGCGGGGTCCACGACCCGAAGGGCAGGGCGAGGAAATCCTCCTTGATGAGAAAGCGCAGCAGGAAGCCGCGCCAGAAGATTTCCTCCAGCCAGGGGACGATCACGACGAGCCGCAGGAACCGCCAGGCCACCACGAGCCGGTAAAGCGGGTTGTCATGCCAGGTCTGGCCAGGGGCAAGGAGCAGGCCGGGGTCGAAGCCGTCCTTGACGCGCGGCGCGAAACCGAAAAACGCCTGCGGGGAAATCCAGAGCACAAAGACGACCGCGCCGGCGAGCAGTCCGAACAGCGCCGCGCGCAGGGTCATGGCGCGGGGGTATTCGCGGCGGTAGGCGAGCATCATGATCCCGCAGGCCAGCGTTTGCAGCGGGTACACCCAGAACTCGGGCGAGTGCAGAAACCAGGGAGCGGTGGGCGAGGCATTGCGCACCAGTCCGGGCAACGCTTGCAGCAGGATAAACAGTCCGAATGGGCCGACGTAAGCCCGGAGCGCACGGGAGGAAGGCGGGGTGGGGCGGCTGGGCCGGGGTTGGTCGGGCATGGCTGGCCTTTTCATGCCGCAGCAGGCCGGGCGGGGCAAGGTTTGTTTGTGAGGTAACCGGGACGGTCGCCTGCCGTTCTGGCCGGGAACCTGCTCTCAGATCCGGTATATGACGCCGGATGAGACCATCGACGAGGCCGCAGGAACCCTCGCCGCGCCGCGCCGCGCCGTGCCGTTGGTCGCCAGGCCCGCCCCGTCGCCCGCGGCCAGGCGCGCGCCGCTCCCGGCGGTGTCGTCCTGGTCCCAGTCGGCTCCCCTGCCCGCCCGGGAAGAACGCTCCCCGCTCGAACGCAAACTCGCGGGCATGTACGACGCCACCGAGATGCTGCGCGTGCTCGACACGGAAGTCGCCCTCCAGCGCGCCAGACGCCTCCACGGCGGGGGGTCGCGCCAGACCCTGCGCGTGGCGGCCATCGCGTTGTTTTTCACCTTGCTCATCGCCGCGCTCGGGGCCATGTCCTATCTGCAAGGCAAGCTGGCGGAACGCGGGTTCAGCCGTCATCGTGCCGACGCTACGGCCACCCCAACGCCCGGGCCATCAGCGCCAGCCGCTGCCACAGGGGTTCCACCGGCGGGTGCGCCGCGTTGAAAAACTCCCCCGCCGCCAGCGGCAGGACGTGCAGCCACGCGCTGCTCGCCAGCGTGACGGCCCATCCGCAGATCCGTAACGCCCCGCCGAGGCCCGCTGGCAAGCGTTCCCAGAACGGACGCTGACCCCACCAGTACGCCGCGCAAACCAGCGCGCCCTGACCCGCGAAGTACAGCAGCCAATCGCGCAGTTGGAACGGATTGACCCCCCACCAGGGCGAACCGAAAAATCCCGTGTGCAAGAGCACCGCCGAGGCCAGGAAAGTCGCCATGATGTTGCGGTAAACGTTGGTCCGGTTGCCGCCCAGCGGGAAATACACGAATTTCAGGAGCAGGCGGCGGTTGTAAACGTTCCAGCGCCGCCACAGCGCGACGGGCGAAGTCGCCAGCAGCGGCCAGCGGAAGTTATCCTCCACGTTCACCCCGAAGAACCGGAACAGAGCGATCATCAGGTCGAACTTCGCGCTGACGAGCAGCGCCCAGTAGACGTAGCTCGCCAGCAGGCACAGCCAGAGGACGCCGAACGGCGCGGCGTGGAGCGCGTCGTAGCCGCGCGCGTAGCCCCACGACGGCAGGACCCGGCGCTCCAGCCAGAGCACGGGCGGGATTTTCAGCGCGGCCCAACCGACCGCCTCGAACCCGCGCCGCAGGGTCGCCGCGCCGAACCCCCAGCGCGCGGCCATCTCGCCGGGAGGCACGTTGAGCGTCCCGGTGATCTGCGGCACGAACAGGAGGTAGGCGACGTGTTCCCAGAACCGTCCGGCGGGCACCAGCCCGTGCCGCCGCTCATAATAGTAATAGGCGTAACGCAGGAACAGGCCGATGAAGACGGTCTGGTGGTGGTCGAGGAAACTGTCGTGGGCGTTGTGCAGAAACACGACCTGCACGGTTTTCGGTCCCAGGACGACCCCGACCGCCAGGCCCCACCAGAAGCGGCGCGTGGCCTGCGGACCGGGCCGATCTTCGGGACCGAGCAGCAGATAGAGCGTCGGCACGAGCGCGAGAATCCACGGCGTCAGCGCGGAGGAAGTGATCCAGAGATGGTGCAGGCAGGGCAGCGACACGAGGGCCATCGCCCACTCGCGGCGGCGCGGAAACAAGGTCGCGGCGACGAGAAACACCGCGCCGTACTCGAAATAACGGGTGGGGAAGTAGGGCCTGAGCGCGCTCGGGTAGCCAGCGGCGTCCGGCGGGCTGAGGAGGAGTTGGTAGCCGTACACGACGGCGAACAATCCGGCGGCCACCGCGAGCAAACGCGCCGCGAAACCCGGGAGATCGCCCCACCGGAGCGGCGGGGGTGACGGACCGGAAAGCCGGCTCGCCGCTGGCAGCGGGTCGACGACACGGGGAGGATGTTCCAGGGCGGACATCTGGGGTGGGGGAAGACTTCGGTCCGGTCGGGCGATGGTCGGGGATCACCGTTGCACTAACACTTCCGTCGTCCCGAGCGGCGGCGAGGGTAAACTCGTAGCGTTTACTGGGACCAAGACCTGCTTTGGACAACCAAATCGTTTCCATTCTATCCACGCGCTGCCTGCCGACAAGAGACGTTTCGCCTCACGCAAGCCGAGCCTGGACCGCGCGCCGATGACCAAGCAAACCCAGCCGGTCGAAAAATTCCAACGCACGCTCAAATACAACCCGGCCGGGGTCGGGGAGTTGCGCGCGGTGATGGATCTGACCTGGTCGCAACTCCAGCGCCTGGCCGACGCCTTCGACCTGGGGCGCGTCATCCAGATGGACAAGCCGCTGACGACGCAATGCAACACGACCGACCCGTTCAAGACCGGGCGCGGCACCTTCCTGCTGCGCGCCCGGCACGGCGAGGAATTCGGCGAGCGCGTCGAGTACCTGCACGGGCTGATCGACTACCTGTGCGCGCACAGTTTCCCGTGCCCGCAGGTGATGCGTTCGCGCGAGGGCCGGACGTGGACCACCTGGGGCGAGCGCATCGTGGAAATCCACCGCTTCGTGCCGCACGATCCCGGCGTGCACCGTGACTGGCGGCGCATGAACGCGGCGGCGACAATCCTGGGCGACCTGCATTGCAGCCTGTCCAAGGCCGCCGAAGGCAAGACGCCCGTGCCCCCGGAGATGCGCAACGACGTTTCGCCCGACCAGATCTGGTCGCTGCTCAACGAGGCCGAGGCCACCCTCGAAGCGATGCACGCCCGGCCCGACGACCGCACCGAGCAGGCCATCGCCATCTGCCGGCGGGCGCGTGTGGCGGTGGAATCCATGATGCGGGACTATCCGCGCATCATCGGCAACCTGCCCTGGATGATGATCCACGGCGACTTTCATTTCTGGAACCTGCTCTACCGCGCCGACCAGATCGCGGCGGTGGTGGATTATGATTTCGTGCAGGAGCGGGAGCGGATTTTCGACGTGGCGTACGCGCTCCAGAACGTCGTGACGCACCTGCGCAACGTGCACGGCTCGGTCCTGCGCAACTGGAGCGACCTGTCCTGGGGCAACGCGCGCATCTGGGTCGATCATTATGATGAATCGACGCACGTGCCGCTGACCGCCGCCGAACGCCGCTGGCTGCCCAAGGAGATTCTGCGGGTGTTCCTGGTGGGTGTGGCGACGGCCATCCTGCAGGACGATCCGGTGGAACTGATTCTCAAGCAGGGCGAGGAACTGGAACTCTTCATCTGGCTGAGCGAGCAGTCCGCGCTCTTCGCGTAGAGATCGTAGGGCAACGCCTGGTAGGGAGGAGCGTCCCTGCTCCTCCCTGGAATGGGCGACGGCGCGTCGAAACCGCAGAGGCAGCGGCGTGAGCAGGCAAACGTTTTCCGCTTTCGGCGTACCGTGCGCACGCGGCTTGCCCACCGATTTCCAAGCACAGCGGGTAAATCAGGGAGGCGGGACGCTCCTCCCTACCCCGGAGCTGCGACCGCCGCTGACGCAGCCGGGCTGGTCAGTCACGTTGCAAAAGCAGACCGCCGAAACAAATTTCAGCTTTTTTCTCGGAATCTACTCCGGTGGTCACGCTTTTTGCTTAAACAGGTTATGTATGCCAAAAGCACCTAGTTCCGTTGTGGGCATCGACCTCGGGCGTCACGCGCTCAAAGCCGTGCATCTCCAGCGCAAGGGCTCCCGGATCTTCCTGCAAGGTTATGCGAGCCGCGTGGTCGCCGGCACCGACCCCAAGGACGCCGATGCCCTGGCGCACCACCTCAAGCTCCTGACCCGTGATCTCGGCGCCGGTGGCAAAGGCACCGTGGTAGCCGTTTCCAATCCCGATTCGCTCATTCGCATCATCGAGCAGCCGACCACGCCCACGCACCTTTTGCGCGACGCCTTGCGACTCAACGGCCTCGCGTTGCTCAACCAGGATTGCCGCGACTTCGTGCTCGACTGCGACCGCATCCCGGTGTCCGCCAATGGTCACGCCGACGGCCATGCCAACGGCCACGCCGCGCCCGCCGAAACCAACGGCCGGCCGACCAGCCGCTACATCGTGGGCGGCCTGCCACGCACCGCCGTCGGCGAGGTCACGGCCGCGTTGACCAAGACGCGCGCGCCCGCCGACCGGTTGCAACTCGCCCCGCTTTGCAACTACAACGCGTTCGAGTGTTCGCACCCCGACGTGTTCACCCGCGAGGCGTTCGTGCTCGTGGACATCGGCCACGCCGAGACCCGCGTGCTCGCGGGTTCGCGCAAGGAACTCGTGCTCGCGCGGACCATCGACTACGGCGGCGCCGATTTTCTCAAGGCGCTCACGGGGGACGGCGGCATGGACCGCGACGCGGCCATCCGCCTGATCGACGCGAACGATCCCGGCATGCTCGACGCGGGCCGCACCTCGCTGATCCACCTGGCGCGCGAACTGCGCTCGTCCATCGGGTTCTTCGAGGGATCGCGCGAGGAAGCCATCAGCCGGGTCTATTTCTCCGGCGGCCTGGTGCGCGCGCTCATGCCGTTGCAAATCCTGAGCGACGAACTGGAAATCGCGTGCGTGACCTGGGACCCCTTCCAGACCTTCCAGATCGACCTGCCCAAGGGCAAACTCGCCGACTTCGAGCTGGAACGCACGCACCTCAACGTCGCCTGCGGCGCCGCGCTCGACCTGCTGCTCGACAAAGAAAAGACCGAAGGATGAAGACCGAAGGATGAAGGCGGAAAACAGAAGAAACTGACCACGACTTTCCCCGCTTTCGCCCGCTCCTGGTTCCGACCTGCCTCCTTCTCCGCCTTCATCCTTCATCCTGCCTCCTTTCTTCCCATGCCTTTAACGATCAATCTCCTGCACGAAGAGCAGTTCCTGCTCAAGCAACGCAAGCGCGACCCGCTCAAACTCGGCTTGTACGCCCTGGCGGGCGTGGCGGCGCTCTTCGTCATGTTTTACGGCTGGCGGCTGCTCAGCTCCAAGGCGCTCGACGGTCGGCTCAGGTCGCTCCGGGCGGAGTGGGCCAAGCAGGAACCGGCCGTCACCGCCGCCGAAACCCAGGAAAAGGAGTTGACCGCGCGGGTTGCCGCCGCCGACCTGGTCGGCAAGCGCATCGAAAACCGCTTCTACTGGGCACCTTTGCTCGCGACGCTGCTCAAGAGCGTGCCGCCCAACGTGCAGATCCTCAATTTCAACGGCGCCAACGAACTCAAGAACGACCGGGCGACCGTCACGCTCGAGGGCATCGTGGCGGGCGACGTGCCGCGCCTGGCGGCTGACAAGTTCCGCACGATGCTCAACGACAGCCTCAACAAGAAATATCAGGGCGTGGAAACTTCCTTCCGCGGCCTGGACGAAACGGCCACCCCGGTCAACCTCAACGGCAAGGCCAGCATCACCGCGCACTTCACCATCGAGGTCAAACTCAACAAACCGTCCGCCGTGCCCGCCGCCACGCCCGCGCCGGAACGCCGCCGCAAATAAAGCCTTTTCCTCACCATGAACGGTAAATTCTCCAAGGACCAAATTCAGAAGATGTTTCTGAGCGGCCTGCTGATGATCGGCCTGATCTATTGCTACTTCACGTTTCTGATCGACCCGCTCGGCAAGACCGACAAAGCGAACACGGCGAGCATCGCCGGGCTCGAAGATCAGCTCGGCAAGGCCAAGAGCCAGATCAAGCGTTCCAAGGCTATGCAGGAGCAAGCCAAGACCGCCGAGGAAATGCTCGCCCAGGTCAACGACATGGTCCCCGAGGGCGCGCCAATTGCCTGGTTTCCGCCGCGTATCCACGCGTTCTTCGACCGGCACAACCTCAAGGGGGCCACCGTGCGGCCGGGGTCTGCGGAAGGCGCACCCGACGCGGCACTGCACAATCTGCGCAGCGCGGACTGGGCCATCGACGTGCCGCAGGCCGGGGTGTCGCCGCTGGGCATCGCGCTGGCGGGGCTGGAGAACGAGGAAAAGTTGCTCGAGATCACGCGCCTGCAAATCACGCCCCTCGCCGACAGCCCCGAGAAACAGCACGTTTCGATGAACGTCACCACCTTGCTCAAATGAAGAATTCTGCTTTTTCCAGGTTGTCGTTCGCCGCCGCGCTGCTGGTGGCGGGCACGGCGCACGGTCAGACCCCGGCAAAGGTTTCCGGCAAGGAATATGCGCTGACGCACAGTTCCTCCTTTGAAACACCGCCCAACGGCTCGCGCAACCCGTTCTGGCCGATTGGCTGGACGCCCTCGGCGGTGGTGGGTCCAACGCAAGTGGCGGTCTCGCAACCGCTCGACGTGAAGCCCGAACAGTTCGTGGTCACGACGACGTCGCTGGATTATCCCGCGCTGGCGATCATCAACGGCAAAAGCTACGGGGTGAACGACCAGATTCCGGTGACGGCAGATCGGCGGGAGTTCGTCACCGTGAAGCAAATTCTCGACGGCCTGGTCGTGCTCGACTATCACGGGCACGAGTTGCGGGCAACCAGCGCCGCCGCCGGTCTGACGCGCAAGGCGAAGTGAAGCCCCGCCGGGGGCGGGGAAGTGCCAAGATTCAAGAACCAAGATTCAAGGAAGATTCAAGATTCAAGACGGAAGGTTCGAGGGTGGCGTCGGCCTTTTCCATCTGCCTTGAACCTTAAATCTTAAATCTTCCTTGAATCTTGGTTCTTGAGTCTTGAATCTTGCCGCCGCCCTGCGGCGGTTATGTTTTACAGACTCCTTGTCACGATCAATAGTTTTGCCCCGACGATCCTGCGGATGGTGTTGGGTGGCGTGTTCACGATTCACGGGGGGCAGAAGACCCTTGGCTGGCTGGGCGGAGCGGGCTGGAACGGCACGCTCGCTCATTGGACCGCGCCGGGACCCGACGGCTACCATTTTCCTTATGGGCTGGCGGCGGCAGGCATCCTGACGGAAATGGTTGGCGCCGTGGGGTTGCTCCTGGGTTTCATGACCCGGTTGGCTGCGTTCGGGCTCTTCTGCGTGATGGCGACGGCGGTGGTCTTTGTCCATGCTCCGGCGGGATTCTTCGCACCGCGAGGCTACGAATACCCGCTCACGCTGGCGGGCGTGGCGCTCGCGCTGATGTGCTGCGGCGGGGGGCGGGTTTCGATGGATCGGCTGCTGACCCGCGCGCTGCTGCCGCCGAACAGCGGGCGGCTGGGCAGTTACCTCGAACTGCCGACCTAGCCGTTGCGGTCCAGTTCCGCGAGGATTTCGGGATCGCGCACGTCGGCCCACTCGCCGGAGAGTTCGTAGGCGCGCACGCGCCGCCCGCTACGCGCCAGGTCGCGGATGGCGTCGGTCAATTCGTACTCGCCGCGCACCGACTTTTGCAGGCGCGCGGTGAACTCGAAAATACTCGGACGGAAGAAATAAACGCCCGCGTTGTACCACGGGCTGGTCGGCTCGCCGGGCCGGGGCTTCTCGCGCAGGTCGGTGAGGTCGAACCGCTCGTTGACGAACACCGCGCCGCCCTTGCTGACATCGTCGCTGTGTTTGACCGTGACGATCCCCTCCTCGTC
>CAXUHC010000131.1:0-1930 GCA_964250705.1 uncultured Chthoniobacterales bacterium
CCCCATGCCCCAGACCCGCGAGCACATCCTGCTCGCCCGTCAGGTCGGCGTGCCCGCCCTCGTCGTGTTCCTCAACAAGTGCGACATGGTGGACGATCCCGAATTGCTCGACCTCGTCGAGATGGAAGTGCGCGATCTGCTCACCCAGTACGAATATCCCGGCGACACCATTCCCATCGTCAAGGGTTCGGCCCTCAAGGGCTTGAACGGCGATGCGGAAGGCGAAAAGGGCATCCTAGCCCTCATCGCGGCGGTGGACGAGTATATCCCCGTGCCGGAGCGCCCGATTGACCTGCCCTTCCTGATGCCGGTCGAAGACGTGTTCAACATCGAAGGTCGCGGCACCGTCGCCACCGGTCGTGTGGAGCGCGGCATCCTCAAGAAGATGGAGGAAGTTGAGATCGTCGGCCTCGCCGATACCCAGAAGACCACCTGCACCGACATCGAAATGTTCCGCAAGCTCCTCGACGAGGCGCGCGCCGGTGACAACATCGGGTTGCTGCTGCGCGGCATCAAGAAGGAGAACATCCAGCGCGGCCAGGTCATCGCCAAGCCCGGCTCGATCAAGCCGCACAAGAAGTTCAAGGCCGAAGTCTACGTCCTCTCGAAGGAAGAAGGCGGCCGTCACACGGCGTTCTTCTCGAACTATCGCCCGCAATTCTACTTCCGCACCACGGACGTGACCGGCGCGGTCAAGCTTCCCGAAGGCGTCGAAATGGTCATGCCCGGCGACAATGTCCAGCTCGAAATCGAGTTGCTGACCCCCATCGCCATGGAAAAGACCATCCGCTTCGCTATCCGCGAGGGTTCCAAGACGGTCGGCGCGGGCCGCGTGTCGGAAATCCTCGATTAACATTGCACAGCCGGGAGTGCCAAGAACCAACTCAAGATTCAAAGCGAAACATGGATTCTGGAAATTCTGGTTTTGAATCTTGGTTCTTGAAACTTGGCGCTTCCTTTCACCATTAGGTCAGTAGCTCAATTGGTAGAGTAGCGGTCTCCAAAACCGTTGGTTCAGGGTTCGAGTCCCTGCTGGCCTGGGTGGACGATGCGTTGTCCGCCTCCCAATCTTCAGCCCATTCTCAAGGTACGATGAACAAGGTTTCGCAGTTTCTGGACGAGGTAAAGATTGAGCTGCGCAAGGCGACCTGGCCTTGGGACCCGAAGGAAAAGGGCGTCAGGAAGTACAAGGAGATCATTGATTCCACGGTGATCGTGGTAATCGCGATGCTCCTGCTCGGTGGCTACGTTTCCCTCTGGGACCTGATCCTCAATTGGTTTGTCGGTCTGCTCACTCATTAGGAAAAGGATGCAGGATAAAGGCAAACAGCTCGGACCCCAGTCCACCAAGTAGAAAGACTTTCCCCCCAAATCTGCGTCTTTCTTCTCCGCGTTCACCCTTCATCCTTCATCCTTCATCCTTTTCTTTCTATGGCCGCCCAAACTGCCACCAATCAATGGTACGTCGTCCACGTGCTCTCCGGCCAGGAGAACAAGGTGGCCGAGAACCTGCGCCGCCGGATCAAGACCGAGGAGATGGGCGACGTAGTTTACGAGGTGTTGATCCCCACGGAACGCGTCTCGGAAATCAAGCGCGGCAAAAAGACCGAAACGACGCGCAAGTTTTTCCCTGGTTACTTGATCGTCAATATGAACCTGATCGATGAGAACAAACAGCTCGTCGACCGCTCATGGTACTTCGTGCGCGATACGCCAGGGGTGATCGGTTTTGCTGGTCCCAAGGATCGCCCGGTGCCGATGCGCGACTCGGAAGTCGAGAGCTTGCTGGCACAAATGCGCGAGCGCGAAGACAAGGTGAAGCCGAAGCTCAGCTTTGAAATCGGCGAAACGGTCAAGGTGGCCGACGGCCCCTTCCAAAACCAGAGCGGCGTCGTGGAAGAGATCGACCCGGTGCGCGGCAAGCTGCGCG
>CAXUHC010000131.1:1940-12657 GCA_964250705.1 uncultured Chthoniobacterales bacterium
TGTGCGCCGAAGGGGACTGCGGAGCCTGCACCACGCTCGTCGGCCGGCCCGTCGCCGTCGAGCTGGAATACTGGCAGGTCGAGCGCGGCTAGACCCCCAACCCAATTTTAGGAAGAACGAGTTATGGCAAAAGAAGTCGTCGGAACGATCAAACTACAAATCCCGGCTGGTGCGGCGAACCCCGCGCCTCCCGTGGGCCCCGCGTTGGGTCAGCAGGGCGTCAACATCATGGCGTTCTGCAAGGAATTCAACGCCGCCACCCAGAAGCAAAGCGGCGACATCCTGCCGGTGGTCATCACCGTTTACAAGGACAAAAGCTTTACCTTCATCACCAAATCGCCTCCCGCGGCGATCCTGCTCAAGAAGGCCGCTGGTATTGCCGCCGGTTCCAAGGAACCGAACAAAACGAAGGTCGGCAAGCTGACCAAGAAGCAGGTCATGGACATCGTCAAAATCAAGATGAAGGACATGAACGCGCGCAGCGAGGAAGCGGCCTTCCGCACGCTCGCTGGCACGGCCCGTCAGGCCGGCATTGAGGTCGAGGGCGCGTAAGTCTTCGAGCAATTTTCACTTCAACATTCGTTAACCACTTCAAGGCAAGGAGAATACAAACACATGGCTACCAATCGCAGTAAACGTTACGAAGCCGCCGCCAAACTGGTGGACGCCAGCAAGACCTACCCGCTGGCCGAGGCTATCGACACCCTGAAAAAATTCCCGGCTCCCAAGTTCGACCAGACGGTGACGTTGTCGTTCCACCTGGGCGTCGATCCCAAGCAGTCCGACCAGATGGTCCGCGGCACCTGCCCGCTCCCGAACGGCAGCGGCAAACAGGTTCGCGTGCTCGTGTTCGCCACCGGCGCGGCGGCGACCGCCGCCCGCGAGGCGGGCGCGGAGTTCGTCGGGTTCGAGGACATGGTCAAGAAGTGCCAGGAAGGCTTCCAGGATTTCGACGTGGCCGTGGCGACCCCGGCGGCGATGGCCGAAGTGCGCAAGCTCGGTAAAGTGCTCGGACCGCGCGGGCTGATGCCCAATCCCAAGGCGGGCACCGTGACGGATGATACCGCGAAGGCGGTCAAGGAAGTCAAGGCGGGCCGTGTCGAGTTCAAGCTCGACAAGAACGGCAACGTCTCGGTGCCGATGGGCAAGGCGTCCTTCGAGCCGCAGGCGCTGGTGGAAAACGGCACGGCAGTCATCGACGCGGTCGCCAAGGCGCGCCCGTCCTCGGCCAAGGGCAAGTTCATCCACTCGATTACGCTGGCCGCGACGATGTCGCCCGGTTTGAGCGTGGATGCTTCGGCGTTCCAGACTGTCTAACCTTTACCTCTCACTTTCCACCGACCGCACACCATGCGACCCGAAAAAACTTCCATCGTCGACGATTTGCTCAGCCGTTTGCAGGCGTCGCCCTTCCTCATCATCACGGATTACCACGGCCTCAAGGTGGATCAGTTCAGCGATTTACGTACGCGTCTGGCCGGGGCCGGAGCCAAATACACCGTCGTCAAGAACACGTTCCTCAACCGTGCGGCGCGTGAGGCGGGCTTCCCGGACCTCGGCTCGAACTTGAACGGGCAGACCGCCATCGTCACCGGCGAGAGCGACGTGAGCGCCGCCGCGAAAGTCCTGCGCACATTCGCCACGGAATCCAAGAAGCTGACCATTCGCGCGGGCGTGGTGGACAAATCCCTCTTTACCGATAAACAGCTCAGTGCGCTGGCTGACCTGCCCTCCAAGGAAGTGCTTCAGTCCCAGTTGCTCGGGTTGCTCCAGACCCCGGCGACCCGGCTGGTCCAGACGCTTAATGAGTCCGGCGCGAGCCTGGCCCGTTTGCTCCAGGCTTACGTGGACAAACAGGGCAGTGCTTCCGTAGAAGCTGCCGCTCCCGTCGAGGCAGCGGCCTGATCTAATTTCCGGCGCGAGATTTATCCCGCAAGGCCGGCCAACACAAACCAAACCAGAAAAGGTTCCTCGTCGGACCGGTGGCTGCCGGTCTGAAACTTTCCGAGGCTTCGGGAAACGACGACCACCACAACATTACAGAACATGGCTGACACAAGTGCATTAGTTGAATCCATCAGCGGGCTGACCCTGCTGGAAACCGCCGAATTGATCAAAGCTCTGGAGAGCAAGCTGGGCGTGAGCGCGGCGGCCCCGGTGGCGGCGGCAGCTCCGGCTGGCGGCGCGGGCGCGGCGGCGGCGGCTCCGGTCGAGGAGAAGACTTCCTTCGACGTGATCCTGACCGACATGGGCGGCAACAAGATCGCCGTCATCAAGGAAGTCCGCGCGGCGGTGTCCGGCCTGGGCCTGGCGGAAGCCAAGGCGCTGGTCGAAGGCGCGCCCAAGCCGATCAAGGAAGGCATTCCCAAGGCCGAAGCCGAGGAGATCAAGAAAAAGGTCGAGGCGGCTGGCGCCAAGGTCGAGATCAAATAACGTCTTCGCGCGTTGCCGCTGGGACCTTGTGAGGGGTCTGGTGGCAGGCTGCATTGGGTCTCAAACCGGTCGCGGAGCAATCCGCGACCGGTTTTGTTGTTATTCTGTAAGCTTTCGGACGCGGCTAGCGGTGACAGCGAGACCGGCAACACGAACGACATCGTAAACGCGATGCTTCCAACTCAATTTATCAGCAAAGATGGACCCGGTTTTCACGCTGCAATGGCCGGAGTTCATCCTTGCACATCGTCTTCAACAGAGGTTGCCGAAAAAGGAAGGCTATTCTCTGCTCATTCCGCTTTCCCGCCAAGAGAAAGGGATTGACCTCGCAATCCTAAAAAAGTTGGGAGGCGCACACAGGACGGTGACGATCCAGATCAAAGCGTCGCGCGCGTATTCACGTCCTCCACCTAAGCGGGAAACGACCAAACGATTTCAGCATTACACTTGGTTCCGCCGCTTTGATGTACCCGAAGAAGCGGACTTTACCCTTCTCTTCGGTATGTACGCGCCCGATGCCGGGAGAACGAAGTCTGTATCGGCGAAATGGTATCAAGACTGCACCTTGTTGTTCACAAGAAATGAGTTGAAGAAATTCATGATGTCTTGCCTGACAGTGGGAGGACAACCGGACCAAATGTTCGGGATTGGGTTCGATGATCCGACGGAAATTTTTCTGACCCGCGGAGATCGGAATCGGAGTTTCAAGGGACTATTCCAATTACTTGCTTAATGCCAGGATGGGCCTGCTTCGGGAAGCCTTACTAACCTGACGTGGGATCATAGACTTTCCCACTGTTTTAGGTCGATCCCGGCCTGCGCTAGGACGCGCTTTACCAGCGTCCAATCCAAATCTCCGCCGCCGTGCGGATTGGGAATGGGAACCGTCCGCTCGCCCGAGCGCATGGCCATGTGTCGATGCCCCGGCTCCGGACCTTGCCAGCCAAGGGCACGGAAACGGCGGATTAGCTCCCGCCGCTTAATCGGCTTCGGCATAGGCAGGCTGGGGATTGATGTCCACCCCCGCGATCACTGGAAAGGAGTCGCCATGCCGCGCCTTGATGAGAATCCAGTCTTCCAACACGTCTTGCAGCTGCTCGCGCGCGCCCTCCAGCGTGTTGCCGTCGGCCCACAATCCTTCGCACGGAGGGATAACGGCAAAAAAGCGGCCATCTTCCATCAGTTCGTAGCGGGCCTCGCGCATTGCAGCGTGGATATACTCCGTCAGCATGGCAACAGAATAACTTGCGGCGGGCGGACGTGATAGTGTTTTGTTGCTCTGATGCCCCGAACGCGGACGCCCATCCGCGGCAGGCGAAGGCCCGCCCTACAACCGGAATGGTTTGACCGTATCCGGTGTCCGGCGACAAGTTGTCTACTATGCAGTGGTACCTCGCATCGCTGGCCATGCTCCTGATTCTGGTGGGAGCCGGGGCATTGACAGGTGCTCTGGCCCTCGCTCCGCTGCCGATGCGGATGCAACCCGGCGCGCGGATTTTCTTGAGCGTGCCGCTAGGATGGGCGGTGCTCACGCTGGTCGCCACGCCCCTGGGCTGGTTGGGGCATGGGTTTGCCGGGTGGCATTGCGCCGCCATCACCGCGTTGCTGTCGGTGGCGGGGGCGTGGGTCGGGCGGCGGTGGCTGCGCCAATCGGCGGGCGATGCCGTGCGGTTGGGGGCGTTTTGCATTGTGGCGTCGTTTCCCGTGCTGGGTTCGCTGCCGCTGCATGGCGCCTTCAACGCCTACAACGATACCTTCATTTACATCTGTCATGGGCAGTGGCTCCAGGGACACGGCTTCCTGGAACCGGCCCGGACGGATGGCGGGCATCCGGCGTGGGGGACGGTTTACTATCTGCAGGAAACCCATCTGCGGATGGGCACCTCGTTCCTGCTGGGCTGGGTGCAGGCGACCTTCGGGCGGGAATGGTCCTACGAGGTGTTTCCGTTGGTGTCCGCGCTGGGCGTGATCTGCGGGGCGCTCGGGGTCGGCGCAACCGTGTTGGCGGCGTGTCCGGGCCGGTGGCTGGAGGCGTGGCTGGCGGCGCTGGCGACGGCGGTCACGGCCAACGGGTTCGTCTTCGGCGCCACGAACGGATTCCTGCCGCAAACGTGGGGCCTGGCGTTCGTGGCGGCGGCGGGGGGGCTGCGCGGACTGGAGCTGGGCACGCGAGCCGAAAAGAGCGCAGCGGCCTCGTGGAGAACGGGTGTGCCATTCGGGATTGGTGTCTCCGCGGCGATGCAATGCTACTGGGACCTACTGCCGCTGGCGGGACCCGCGCTGGCGGGGGCGTACTTATTTCCCTGGCCGGAACGGGGAGCGCAAGCGTGGCGGACACTGTGGGCACGGGTGTGGCCACCGGCGTTGACCTGTCTACTGCTGGTGAACGTAGAATGGCTGCACGTGGTGCCGGGACTGCTGGCGAACGTCAAGGCGGTGGTGGCCAACCCGGTCGCGTGGCGGCCGTGGGAATTTCCGGCGCATGCGCTCGGGTTGAAGTCGTCGGTGTGGGACAATAGTGGGTGGATCACGCGTGACCCGGGAAAATTCGTGCTTTTCGGCGGTTGCGTGGAAGTCCTCGTGTGGCTCGTGGTGCTGGCGGCATCGCTGCCGAAACGACGCCGACAACAATGGATGCGTTCCCAGGAAACGTGGCGGAAATTCCGCGCCGGGCCGCTGGTTCCCGCCGTCGTGTGGGTGGGGATCACGACGTTGCTCATCATTCATTTCCGATATTTCGTTGCGTCCCCCTGGCGGGATTATAACGATACGAGGCGACCGGACGGGATCGGTCAAAGTTGGAGTCAGTATAAACTGACCACCTGGGCCAGTTTCTCGATGATTTGCCTGGCGGCGGCCCTGGGCACGGGTTGGACCATGCGCAACGGGTCGCGCTGGCGACGGCCTCTGATGGTCGCGGTATTGGCGCTCTGGTGCGGAACCGGGTTGGGCTGGAACTACGTGCTGATCTGGCGGCACGGCAAATCGTCCCGGGATGACACGGGCGTACGCCGCGACCCGTTCGCGGTTTGCCTGGCGATGCGGGAGAAAATGTCCGCGCTGCCGCCGAACGACTGGATTTATCTCGACTGGCCGAAAGATAACCACACGAAATTTCGAGAATTGATGGTCTATTTTTTGTGCGACCATTCGTTGGTCTCGGACTGGAGCAGCGATGGTTATCTTACCTATTGCGTGACCCCTGAAGATGCGGGTCGGACGGCGGCGGATTGTCAATGGGTCCTGCGCTATCGTCCGCCCCGGGAAGAGTCGGCGCGTGCCGGGACGGGACCGTCACTCGGCGGGATGACACTTGAAAGAAGGACGCCGTAATCGAAACTCGCGTCGTGTGCTCCGAAACAGGCAGCGCAAGCTGCCGGTCCTTCCCCAAGGTAGGGACGGATCTCCGAGCCGGTCCCTATTTTCTCTGGAAGGGCAGACAAGGTTCTCTCCCGAAAGATCTGGGGACCGGCTCGGAGATCCGTCCCTACCTTGGGGAAGGATGCCTGCGGCGGCAACCCGCTAGGGTGTCACACCATCGGGCGAAAGCGGCCCACGGTGTCCTGCAAACGGGTCGTGATTTGTCCGAGGGAGCAATGTTCCACCGTGTTGATTAATTCCTCGAAGACGTTCCCATTTTTTCCCACCACGGCAGTAAGCTGATCCAGCGCACGCTCGCTATCGGCAGCGTGGCGACGCTCGAAATCCCGCAGGCGGTCGACCTGAAGCTGCTTCTTGTCTTTCGGCGTGCGGATCATGCTGACCTCGGGCCATTTTTCGTCCGTGTTGAAATACTTGTTGAGACCGATCACCGGGCGCGTGCCGTCGTAAATTTGCTGTTCGAGCAGGTGCGCGCTCGCCTGGATCTGGCTGCGCTGGTAGCGCCGCTCGACCGCCGCGCGCACCCCGCCCTGCCGGTCGATCTCGCGGAATTCTTCGAGGATGGCGGATTCCACGGCGTCGCCGACGGCCTTGACGCCGGGGCCGCCGGACATCGTGCCCATCATGTGTTTGAAGAAGCCGCTTTCTTCGAGCAGGATCGCCTGCGCGTGCGCGGCGAGTCGGGCGTATTCCTCGCTGGGGGTGGTGAAGGGTTCGTCGGCGGCGTTGCTGTGGCAGGAGTTCGTCGCGTTCATGCAGGCGACGGTCAGTTCGATGGCCGTGCGCGTGAGGTTGTTTTTCCACTCGGCGGCGATGAGCGAGCGTCCGCTGGTCTGCGTGTGGAGCTTGAGGATCTGCGCGCGCCGGTCGGCCTTGAACACGTCGCGCATCCCGACCGCCCAGATTTTGCGGCAAACCCGCGCAAGGGCAAGGTATTCCACATCGAGGCCGCAATCCAGGAAAAACGAGAGACGCGGGCCGAATTGGTTGACGTCGAGGCCGCGTTCCTTGAACAGCGCGACGTAGGCGAAACCGTTGCTGAGCGTGTAGGCGGCCTGTTGCACGGGCGTCGAACCGGCCTCGGCGATGTGGTAGCCGCTGATGCTGATGGGATACCACTTCGGCATGTGGTGGGTCGTGTATTCGACCATGTCAGCCAGGAAGCGCAGAGAGGCGTCCACCGGGAAAATCATCTCGTTCTGCGCCTGGACTTCCTTGAGCACGTCGGCCTGGATGGTGCCGCGCAGCTTGGGGGCGACGTCCGCTCCGAAGCGGCGTTTCGCGGCGGCGACGTACATCGCCAGGATGATCGGCGCGGGGCCGTTGATCGTCATGGACACGCTGACGTTGGGTTGGTCCAACCCGAACCCGGCGTAGAGGCGTTCCATGTCGTCCACGGTGTCCACGCTCGTGCCGCCCTCGCCGATCTTGCCGAAGACGCCGTCCGCGCCCGCGCCGGTGCCGTAGAGCGTGGGGCCGTCGAAGGCCGTGGACAGGCGTTTGCTGCGCTGGTGGCGCGAGAGGTAATGGAAACGTTCGTTGGTGTCCTCGGCGAGACCCAGCCCGGCGAAGAGGCGGGTGGGTTCCTCGGCGGTGCCGCCGCCCACCCCGGCCCCGGCGGGGGTCGGAGCGGCCTGATCTTCGAGGCGGTTGGTCGTGCCGGACGCGGAGGCGTGGCCATGTGGTTGGTGGCCGTTCCCGTTGGCGGAGGCGGGTTCGGGAGCGAGATACATTTCGGAGTAAGCCGCGTTGAGAAAAGGGAAATCGCCGGGGAGGCCCTCCTCGTAAAGATAGCGGGCGATGGCGCCCGCCTCGTCCAGAAAAGGGAGCGCCTGCCGGGGCAGGGAAAGGCCGGTGGGGGTGGTGGTCCTGCCGATCCTGGCGTTGGCGGCAGCCCAGCGGTCGAGCATTTCCTTTTGGAACGCGGGCTCGGTACGGGCACGGGTAACCTGTTCGGCGACAAAACGTTGGTAGGCGTCGAGAGAGTCGGCGACTTCGCCCAGGAAGGTGAGTGCGGGCATGGCGGGGAGGGGAAGGGGGCTGCGTGCAATTAGCCACGTTTGCCCGTGCGCGGCAAACGGAGAGCGGATGGAACACCGGGATTCAACGGGTCCAGAGGATCCAATCGCCGTGCGTGGAAACTTTGCGCACCGCGGGATCGGCGCGGGTGAGTTCCGGCCACTGACGGAGCCGGCAGAGGCCGCGCAGCGGAGAAGCGAAAGCGCGGATTTCGGACGGTGAGAGTTCGCGCAGGGGACGGTTCAGGTTTGCGTAAAACGCGACGAAGCCCGGGACCTCGAACGAGGGATCGGGGTCGGCGGGAATGACGGGGGTTTCGTCGGGCTGGAGCGCGTGGCCGAATTCGCGCGAGGCCGCGAGGAGGTCGGCTTTGACGGGCTTGCTCACGAGGAAATGGAACAGCGCGACGGGCAAGGTGGAAGCCAGGACGAAGGGGAGCAGCCAGCGGCGGGCAAGCGTGTTTGGCAGGCGGGACGCGAGGTCGCGCAACCAGCGCACCATCAGCAAGGCGAGCAGCGGCGTGAAAACCACGAGGTAACGCTCCGAGCGGTACGGCACTAGGATCAGACCGACCGCGAACACGGCGCAAACCCAGGCGATTTCGGCGGTGGGTGTCACCGGCGAATGGTCGGAAGAGGATCGCCGGCGGCGGCGGAGCACACCGACGACCATCACGGGTGCGAGGAGGCCGGGCAGCGACCAGTCTTTCGCCAACCAGAACCAGTAACGCCACGGACGGAAACCGGCGTCGCCCGGATCGTGGGCGACGGCGAGCGCATGCGTTTGCCAAGCTCCGGCGTCGGCGAGCGCGCCGGAACCGTGGCGAAAGGCTTGCAGCAGCCACCAGGTCGAAGCGATGCCAAGCGAGGCGGTGAACGCGGCGGCGAGGTGCGTGCGGCGGGTGGGCGGTAGGTCGCCCTGCCGCCAGCGCACCAGCAGGATGATGGCCCAGGCCGCGAAAGCAAGAGGCGCTTTCTGCCACGCGCCGAGCACGCTTTGCAGACCGACGAACCACCACCACCGCCCGTCGCGCCGCGCGAGTTGGCAGCCGACGATCGCGAGGGTAAGGTACAGGGCCGCGCCGGTGTCCAGCAGGCCGAGACGCGAAAAGTGAATGAAATAGCCGCAACCGGCCAGGGCGAGCGCGGCGGCGAGGCCGGTCTCCGTGCCTTCGTCGCCGTAGCCGCGGCGCGCCAGCCAGGCGAGGGCAAGGAGACAGGCCGCGCCGTAAAGCAGGGCGGGCAGGCGGACGGCGAATTCGGGATGAGCGGGGAGCAGGCGCAGCGCGACGGCGCAAAACCAGTATTGCAGCGGCGGCTTGCGGAAATCCGGCGCGAAGTTGCGCGTGATCGTCCAAGGGTCGCCGCGCACGAGGATTTCGCGCGCCCGGTTGGCGGTGAAAATTTCGTCGTGATGATACAGCGTGCCGGACGGGAGCTTGGGGAGCAGGAGGCAGAAAAAGAGCGCCGTCAGGACCACGATGCGCCAGCGGAAGCGCACCGCAGGCGCGGCGTCAGGCGCGGGGGGAGGCGGAGCGGGCGATATGCTCATATTCGTCGCGCGTGACCGGCATGACGGAAAGGCGCGCATGGCTGAGGAGCAGCATCTTGCTCAACGGTGGGTTTGCCCGGATGGCGGCGAGCGGAAGCGGGGCGGGGAGCGCCTTGACCGGGCGGAGTTCGACGGCGGACCAGTTTTCGTCGCCCGCGTCGGCGGTGGGATCGGGAAACGCCCCGCGCGCAACCGTGGCCGTGCCGACGACGGCTTTCTCCTTGCCGCTGTGGTAGTAAAGCACCTTGTCGCCGGGTTGCATGGCGCGGAGAAAATTGCGCGCCTGGTAGTTGCGCACGCCGGTCCAATCGGTGCTTTTGTCCGTCACGAGCTGCGCGAAGGAGTAGGTTTCGGGTTCCGATTTGACCAGCCAGTAGTTCATGGAAGCACGAGTTGATAGAGGGCATCCACGCCGGGATCGTTGTGATGGGTGGCCGTGGTGGATAGCAGACGCTGGCTGCGTTTGTTTGACGCCAGGCGGCGTTCGACTTCCGCCCCGGCGGTGCGTGCGCCCTGGAGGTCGCCCTTGTTGACGACGACGAGGTCCGCCACGTCGAGCATCGCGATTTTTTGCAGTTGCAGGCGGCTGCCGTAATCGGGATTCATCACGAAAATTCTGAGGTCCACGAGGTCACTGGAAAACGGCAGCGCTTCCTGGCCGGTGCCGACGGTTTCGATCACGACGAGTTCAAACTCGCCGCAGCCCGCCAGGATTTCGAGGCATTGACCCGTCGATGGGCTGAGCCCGCCGGATTGTCCACGCGTGGCCATCGAGCGCATGAAAATGCGGTCGTGCTGCGAGTAGATCATGGTGGCGCGGTCGCCCAGGAGCGCGCCCGCGCCGCTGCCGCCGATGCTCGGATCGTGCGAGAGGATGGCCAGGCGGGAGGCCGTTGGCCGGGTACGCAGGAAACGCAGGACGAGTTCGTCGATGAGCGTGGTCTTGCCCGCGCCGCCGGGGCCGGTGATGCCAACGACGCGGCAGGTTTTCGACGCCGGGGAAACTTTGGCGAGTGGGTCGGCGACGGGATGGGCGACGGCGGATTCGGCCGCAGTCAGGCACTCGGCGAGCGGGAGGTCGCGGGAAGGTTGCGCGGAGGTCTTGGCGACGCCGTAGCGTTCGCTGATCCAGCCGAGCATTTCGGTGAGCGGCGTCCCGGCGAAAAAAATGCGGTCCGTGCCCTGCTGGGTCATGAGTTCGGCATCGGCAAAAGTGATCGTGCCGCCGCCGCCGCCGAAGAGGCCGATGTGGGCGCCGCCCTGCTCGTCGAGCCGCTGCCGGACCTCGGCGAAAAATTCGATGTGGCCGCCGTTGTAGCTGGAAAGACCGACA
>CAXUHC010000132.1:0-12402 GCA_964250705.1 uncultured Chthoniobacterales bacterium
GCTTTTCGGCGAGGGCTATTCCACCACGGACCCGCGCGTCTCGCTGACGGAAATCCCCGCCGTCTGGTATCTGGACACCGCTTCGCCGCTTTACCGGCATCTCGATGGCGCGAATTTCGCTTTTGCCGATGGGCACGCCAAGTTTTTCCGAGCGCAGAATCTGCGCAAAGCCGGACTTCGCTTTCGGCCTTGAACACGCGGAAAATTTGGGGCGCGAGGGGAACCGTGACGGCGAGAAACCGTTTGATATGTACCTCTACTGCGTTCGTGGCGTCTGAGACAGTTTTGAGCCTACACCAACAACCTAGGGAACCTACCTTTTTGGTCGGGACGTAAGCGGCTGATGCCCTCACGGGATATGGACTTGTCCTAACAGTCGTTGCGCGAAGATTACGAGCGGTGCCCACCTGCTTTATGCGGGTTCAACAACTTGACGAGGTACGGCGTGGCGGAGGTTTCCTCAAACACCCCAAGCGGAGCGCGAAGATTCCCTTCGTGTTCCGCTTTTTCGTTTTTAACCCCTTTTATTTCCCAGCGCGCTTGAAATGGAGTCGCACTTCCTTCGACACTCAACCCCAAACTGCCTATCTTGATGAACCTTTTCGCCGACGAAGATTTGTCGCCCGTTTCGCCGCCGGGGGCAGCCCCGACTCCCGCGTCGGAGTCTTCTGCGCCCCTGGCCGCGCGGCTGCGCCCGCGCACCCTGGATGAGTTCGTGGGCCAGAAACATCTGGTGGGGCCAAACGCGCCGCTGCGCCGCGCCGCGACTGCCGACCGCGTGCCTTCGGCGATTTTTTTTGGTCCGGCGGGCGTCGGGAAAACCACCCTCGCGCGCTTGTTGGCCAGTCTCACCAAAGCACATTTCGAGGAGTTTTCCGCTATCACGGGGGGCGTGGCCGATGTGCGCAAACTGGTCGAGGCCGCCAAACTGCGCCGCCGCACCGGGCAGAAAACCCTGCTTTTCGTGGACGAAATCCACCGCTTCAACCGCGCGCAGCAGGACGCGTTGTTACCTGATGTCGAACGCGGCACGGTCCGATTGCTCGGCGCGACGACCGAAAACCCGTATTTCGCCGTCAACGGCCCGCTGGTCAGCCGCTCGCAGGTGTTCCAACTCGAACCGTTGCGCCCCGAGCATCTGCGGCGTCTGACGGACCACGCGCTGGCCGACGAGGAGCGCGGCTTGGGCCGGTACAACGTACGGATCGACGACGATGCCGCCGAGCATCTGGCGACCATCAGCGACGGCGACGCGCGCAAGTGCCTCAACGCCCTGGAAGTCGGCGTGCTGACCACCGCGCCGGGCCCGGACGGGGTGATCCATTTCACGCGGGAGGTCGCCGAGGAAAGCATCCAGAAGAAAGCCGTGGTCTACGATCCGACCGGCGAAGGGCATTACGACACCATCAGCGCGTTCATCAAAAGCATGCGTGGCTCGGACCCGGACGCCGCGATTTACTGGCTGGCCAAGATGCTCTACGCCGGAGAGGACATCCGCTTCATCGCCCGGCGGCTGGTGATTTGCGCCTCGGAGGACGTGGGCCTGGCTGATTCGCAGGCGCTGGTGGTGGCGGTGGCCGCGCAGCAGGCGGCGGAATTTGTCGGCCTGCCGGAGGCCCGCATTCCGCTGGCCCACGCGACCGTTTACATCGCCACCGCACCCAAGAGCAACCGGGCTTACGTGGCGGTGGAAAAAGCGGGCGCGGATGTGCGGGAAGGCGTCACCCTGCCCGTGCCTGTGTATTTGCGGGGTACCGGGTATGGCGGAGCCAAGAGGATGGGTCACGGGGTCGGCTATCAGTACAGTCACGACCACGAGGATGCCTACGTGCCGCAAGCGTACTTGCCGGAGGGCCGCCGCTACTACGAACCCAGCGACCGCGGACAGGAAAAACGCATCGCCGAGCGTCTGGACCACTGGCGCGCGGCATTTGAAGAAAATCAGGCACAGCCTGCCGATCAGGCGCGCCGGTAAACAGCCGGCAGCAGCAAAATGAAACTCTGCGTCACCAGGAGGCTAGTCAGCAGGAAAAAGAGCACCTCTTCCACGGGCAGGACGCCGATCCTCCAGCCGAGAATTTGCCGCTCATCAAAGAACCACAGCCGGTCTCGCACGGCCAACGTATCGGTGACGGCGAAAAAAAACGTCGCCAGGAAGGCGGGGGCAAACACCGCGCGCAGATTGCGCCGGAGGACCCGCCAGCCGAGCAGCCATTGGCCCGCGATCAGCGGACCGGCCCAACCGACCAGATGCAAAAAGTAATGCCATCGCATGTCAACGGTTCGCCACCGGCGGTTTGGGAAGGAACAGCAACGCCAGGAGCGCCACCTGCAAGGTTTCGATCAAAAAATAAGCGTACTCCTCCGCCGGAAGTCGCCAGTCTACCCCACGCCAGTGCACCGTCACGGGCGTGACCCGGGTCTCGTCAAAGGCCCAGATTCCCTGGTGCACGGCCCAGTTGTCCCAGGGGGTCGTCGCCAGGAACACGATGCCGCCAAGCACGGCGATGCATTTCCAGTGGACCGCGCGCACGCGCGCACGCGCCAGCCAGAGCAGCAGGCAGAGCATCGGGAGGTTAAAAATCAGGTGGAAGCTCAGGTAGGTCATTCGATTCCTGGCGGCCCCACCCGCCGCTCCTCAGGCGCACAGGCGGTCAAAACATCTCCGCTTCGCTCTCGAAGCCCGCGCTGCTGCGAATCGACGCGAGACGCTGCTTCATCCCCCGCTCGGAATCCGGGCGGTTGACCACGTCGATCACCGAACGCACCACCCACGGCACGCTGCCGAGGACACCCAACGAAAGCAGGGTGATCGCCGTGGTCTTGCGGATGATGGGACGTTGGAATTTACCGGCGACCATCATGCCGATGCCACAGCCCAGCGCGGCGCGCATAACTGCCAGCAAGCCTTGGACCGGATAGCTTTCGAGTGCCTTGGAGGAACCGGAATTCATAGGAAGGTTAGGGGAAGTATATGACCGCTCCGCCAAAAATACATCTCGAAAAATGGCAGGACGCGTGAATGGTGTGTCCGGCAGCCACGGCGGTGGCTCCGCTCTTGCTTGCTACTGCATTTTCCATGCCGATTCCCAACATCCCTTATGTCCTCGTCCTGGCAGGCGGCAGCGGCGAGCGTTTCTGGCCTTTGAGCCGGCGGGCGCGTCCCAAGCAGCTCCTCAAGTTGCTCTCTGAAAGATCCTTGCTGGAAGATACCCTGGCCCGGCTGGCGGGATTCGTGCCGCCGGAACGCGTGTTGATTCTGACCAACGAGGATCAGGAAGCCGCCGTGCGCGAGATGTTCCCCACGTTGCCGCCCGAAAACATCGTGGCGGAACCGGCCAAGCGCGATACCGCCGCCGCCATCGCTCTCGCCGTCGGCTGGGTGGCCCGCCGCGACCCGGCGGCAACGATGCTGGTCCTGCCGGCGGATCACGTCATCCGCGACATCGCCGCCTTCCAGCGCGACCTTGCCGCCGCCGCCCGCGCCGCCGAAGCCACCGGCGCGCTCGTGACCATCGGCATCAAGCCCACCTGGGCCTGTCCCGGTTTCGGCTACATCGAGTTGGGCGACCCCGTGGAAATTGCGGACGCTCCCGCCGTCGCCAACGTGCGGCGTTTCCGCGAAAAACCCGCGCCGGAACTCGCGCAGACTTTCTTCGAGAGCGGCGGCTACCGCTGGAACGCCGGGATGTTCGCCTGGACGCTGCCCGCCGTGCTGCGCGAACTCGGCTCGCAGATTCCCGCCCTGGCTGAATTCGTGGCGGCGGTCCGCGACGCGCGGGATTTCGGTGCGACCTTGAAGGAACGATTTCCACACCTGCCGAAGATCTCCATCGACTACGCCATCATGGAAAAAGCCGCGCGGGTCCTGGTCATCGAAGCCGGTTTCGATTGGGACGACGTGGGTAGTTGGATCGCCGTCGCGGGTTACCTGCCGAAGGACGAGCACGAGAACGCCGCCAATTGCGAGCTAACAACGCTCGACGCCCACGCCAACATCGTTTTCAACGCCCGTCCCGGCAGCGTGATCACGTTGCTCGGGGTCAGCGACCTGATCGTCGTCCAAACCTCCGACGCCACGTTAATTTGCAACCGCCACGAGGCTGAGCGCATCAAGCAGCTCACGGCCAAGGTCGCCGCCGAACTGCAGTAAAACGCCCGGTCCGAGCCATGTCCGCCACCCCCTCCCCACGCCCGGGACCCGCCATGGGCATCGACCTCGGCGAGGCGCGCGTCGGCGTGGCGGTTGCGGACAGCCTGGGCATGTTTGCCCACCCCCGCGAAACGATCCGCCGCGCAGCCGACAAAGGCGCGGCGGCGGACAAACCCGTGCTGGCCCGGATCGCGGAACTCGTCCGCAAGGAAAACGTCGGCTTGATCGTGCTGGGGCTTCCGCGCAACATGAACGGCACGGAGGGACCGGCAGCGGCCAAGGCGCGCGCGTTCGCCGACGGCCTGCGAGCGGCGACCGGCTGCGAGGTCCGCCTCATCGACGAGCGGCTGACCACCGTGGCGGCGCAAAAGGCGCTCCATGCCGGGGGGCGCAACGTCAAGCAAGGCCGCGCGGTGATCGACCAGGTAGCCGCGCAGATGATCCTGCAAACTTATCTGGACGGCGAGGCGTGGCGGCAAACCGATCATGGCACCGGCGCGCCCTGAGTCCCCGGGCCACCCGGCTCCCCGACGTTTGCGGCTGACGGTCGCGTACGATGGCCGCCCGTTCGACGGCTGGCAGAGCCAGGCGCGCGGGAACACGATTCAGGATCATCTCGAAACCGCCTTTGGGCGGCTCTGCGGCGGCGCGCGCATTCCGGTCCACGGGTCCGGGCGCACCGACGCCGGGGTGCACGCGCTCGGGCAGGTGGCCCACGCCGACGTGCCGGACCGCACCCGCCACCCGCCCGAACGCTGGCGCGCGGCGCTCAATGCGTATCTGCCCGCCGAAATCCGCGTGGTCGACGTGCGGTTTCCACGACCGGATTTCCACGCGCGGTTTGCGGCGCGAGGCAAGATTTACCGTTATCGAATCTGGAACGGGCCGGTGCTCGACCCGCTGGAACAGGGCCGCGCTTGGCATTTTCCCAACCCCCTGGATTTGACCACGCTGCGGCAGGCGGCGGAACGGCTGGTGGGCGAGCATGACTTTGCCGGGTTCTCGGCCAACCGGGGTAAACCGGACGAAAACACCGTTCGCAAGATCCGGCGCATCGCCATCCGCCGCCGCTCCACGTTGCTCACGCTCGATTTCGAGGGCGACGGGTTTCTTTATAAGATGGTACGCCTATTGACCGGCAGCATCGTCCGTTGCGCCCAGGGGCGAGCCCCGCTGGCGTGGGTCGACGAATTACTTACCGCGAAAGGCGCCAAGACGAGTTTCGCCGCTCCCGCCAACGGGTTGTACCTCGTGCGGGTGCTGTACGCGAGCCAACCATCAGAAAAGACTTTCCGGCTGTAGCCACGGCGCTCCGTCGCCGTGGCTGCGCTCACCAGCCACGGCGACGGAGCGCCGTGGCTACAACAGACGACCGTCACGGAGCCGGGCTGGCGACCGGCGCGGGGGCGGCGGCTGTCGCGGGTGTCACCAGGATGGCATATTTCTGCACCTGAAAACTCACGCCGCTCGACTCGCCCAGGTACCGCAACAGTTCGATCACCGGCACGCGGTCCAGCTTGAGGGTGACGTGTTTGTTGGCCAGATCAGGCGGCAGGTTCACCGAGAAGTTCATTTTGAGCTTGCCGCCGGTGGTTTCGTCGGCGCGCTGACGCAGAATTTCCAGCGCGCTGGTGAGCGACGTATCCTTGAATTCCACCGGCACGATGGTGGTTTGGAGCGATCTCAGCGTCATGCCGGGTGCATTGGCTCCGCCTCCGCGCTGGTCCGCGCTGATCCGGCTGAGCAACGCGCTGGCAGGCCGGAAATTTTTGTCGATTTCCAGCGCGAGTTGCAGTTGGCGCTTGGCCGACTCGACGTCCCCGCGCTTGTAAATTTCCACGGCATCCGAATGCACCTGGGTGGCGGTCTGGTCGGCCCGGCTGACCGTGGCAAAAAGGACCATCGAAAGCAATAAACACGGTGCGGTGGATCGGCGTGCGAGGGAGATCATGCCGGGACTCTACCAGATCGGCCACCTGGAAAAGCGCCGGGCCTGCCGGTCGACGCAATTTTTGGTTGCGTGCGGAACCGGTTTGCGCGATAGAAACCGGCTTCTCTCCGAAAGGGAACCAACCCGATTTTTTATGCACCTCCTCGACACCATCGAAAACGAACAGAAAAAGACCGACGTGCCGTCCTTCAAGGTCGGCGACAGCGTGCGGGTCCACACCAAGGTCATCGAGGGTGACAAGGAGCGGGTCCAAATTTTCACCGGAATCGTCATCGGCCGCAAGGGCACGGGCGTGAACGAGAATTTCACGGTTCGCCGCATCTCCTACGGTGAGGGTGTCGAACGTGTGTTCCCGATCCATTCGCCCCGCATCGCCAAGATCGAGGTCGAAAAAGCCGGGACCGCACGCCGCGCGAAGCTCAACTACCTGCGCGGTCGCAAGGGCAAGCAGGCCATGGCGGTCCGCGAGGCCAAGTAAGCCGAATTTTCTTTCATGGCCGCAGCCGCGCTTGCCTCTTTGCCTGCGCGGCCTCACCTGGAACACGAAAATCGGCTCCGCTCGACGGGCGCTGCCACGCTGGTGACAGGCATCGACGAAGCCGGGCGTGGTCCGCTCGCGGGGCCGGTAGTCGCAGCCGCAGTGATTTTGCCGGACGGTTTCGCTCACCGGCATTTGCACGACTCCAAGCGGCTTTCCGCCGGTCGGCGTGACCGGATTTATCGGGAACTGACCGGCGATCCCGCCGTGACCTGGGCCGCGGCGGTTGTCGATTCCGCCGAGGTGGACCGGTTGAATATTCTCCGCGCCACCCACGAAGCCATGCGGCGCGCTTTCCACGCGCTCTCCCGCCGGCCAGACCACGCTTTGATCGACGGTCTGCCGGTGCATCCTTTCCCCGTGGCTCACACGGCGCTCGTCAGCGGCGACGCCATCAGTCTGAGCATCGCCGCCGCGAGTGTGATTGCCAAGGTGACGCGCGACCGCCTCATGGAAGAATTGGACGGTCGGTATCCCATCTATGGCTTTTCGCGGCACAAGGGCTATGCGACGAGCCGCCACCTTGCTATCCTCGCACAACATGGTCCCTGCCCGATCCATCGCTTCTCTTTTCGACCGGTGGCGGAGCCGCGTTTTCCCTTCGCAGGCCGCCAATCCCGCGCATAAGCTGGGACGGCGGGGAGAAAAACTCGCCGCGCGGTTTCTCAAGCGACAAGGGTACAAGGTGCTCTACCGCCGTTTCCGCGCGCGGGGCGGCGGCGAGGTGGACCTGGTTTGCCGACATGGCAAAATCTTGGTCTTCGCCGAGGTAAAAACGCGTAGCGGACTGACCCACGGGCGACCAGGCGAGGCCGTTACCCTGGAGAAACAGAAGCTCATCATCCGCGGAGCCAGCGCTTGGCTACGGATGCTCCCGGAAATGGAAGTCGTCTATCGATTCGACATCGTGGAAGTCGTCATCGACGAAGATGGCCAGGCGCACTGCAAGGCCATCGAGGATGCCTTCACGCCCCCGGATTACCTGTTACGCTGACGTTTTGCGACGGGCCACGGTCCGCGTTTCGACCGGCTCGTTTGTCAGCACGTCGATGATTTCGACCTGCACGGCGTCCGAATGAATTTTCAACCGCGCGACCGTGATCGGCAGCGCGAACCGGCGAGGTCCCGCGCTGCCGGGATTCAGGTACAACACACCCGCCTGTTCGCGGGTGCGCGGCTGGTGCGAGTGACCACTCACGACAACGGCAATTTCCCTGTCCGCGGGATCGAAATCCAGGGTGTTCAAATCGTGCAGCACGTAGAGAGCGACGCCTGCTACCGTCAACGTCAGCGTTTCAGGGAAAGCCTCGGCCCAGGTGCCCCGGTCCACGTTACCCCGGATGCCGGACGTTGGAGCGACCCGGGCGAGACCCTCCAAGATTTCGGACTTCCCCAGGTCACCGGCATGAATGATCCGGTCGCTCCCGGCCAACGCCGTGAGGGCCTCCGGTCGGAGCAATCCATGCGTGTCGGAAATGACACCGACGACCGACTCACCGAACCCTGCGGCCTGGGGCATGAATCCCAGTTGGGATGCCATTTCAGCGACCGGGCTAGTGGATGATGCTTGTCTGGCTTTTATCGAAGAGCCAGAGCCAATCCGTGTAAGCGCCTGAACTTTTCGGCTCCGCCGTATTGATCTCCTTCGCAACGACCGCCAGGGTGCGCGACGAACCGTCAGCAAAAACATAGGGTGTTCCGTCCCCGAAAGCGGTTTTGTTGAGGATCTGGCTGTTGTTACCCTCCGTGAAGTCCATGTAGAAATTGTTGGCCTGCGGCAGCGGCACTCCTAGCAAAATCGTTTGGCTCGGCTGACCGATGACGTTCAATCGCGGATAGGTGATGTTGCCAGACGCGTCCGTCGCCTGGTCGTTGCCTCCGTTGTAAATGTACGAGGTGTAATTGGTCTTGTTGCTCGTGTAGAGGGTCTGGTCGGTAACTTTGTACGATTTTCCGTTGGCGTCGGGAATAGGAGAACAATAAATCGTCAGATCCTGGATGTATGGCTTGAGCAGCACGGGCCACCGGACATCTTCCTCCGGCGAGCCGGGAACGGCGGCAACCCGCCCCGGAAGCTGGTAACTGTTATCGCCAGCGTAAGTCAGCAGGGCCACGCCCATGACCCGCATGTTGCTCATCGTTTTCGTCTCGTAGCCGCGCACCTGAATCCGGCCAAGCATCGGGAGGACGAGCGTGGCCAGGACCGCCACGATGGTGATCACCACCAGCAACTCAATGAGGGTGAAAGCGATTTGTCCGGACGGATGACGGCGAGATAACATGGTTTAAAATCGGCGCGAGCATGCAACCCGACGTGCGAAAGGGCAAGCGTTAATCCTCGCGTCCCGCTGCTGACATCGTTTTCTCCAATCGCCGCTGCCGTTCGCGTTCAACGAGATAGAGAGCAGCGTAACGAGCACGCGGGCGCACCGTTGGCCCTACTTCGAGAGGGAATGCTTCCGTGGAACCGGGGCCGCCGGTTCGTTCGATGGCGTAGACCGCGGCGCCTCGCAGGGATGCCTCGGGCTCCAGGCTGGGCGAAACCGGGCGGCCCAGAACGTCGGCGAGCCGCTGGAGCAAATGCGCCGATTTGAGCACGCCGCCCGACACGATGATCCGCGTCGCCGGGCGCGCACTGGTTCCTTTGGCCTGCGGAGCGGTTTTTTCCGGCAGACTCAGGTCGGCAATGGCCGCCAAACGGTGGTAAACTCCCTCCGTCGTTGACTGGAGAAGATCAAGCGCGGTCGTGTTCTGTGAAAAACCGCAGATCACGCCGCCCAGGTCTTCGCACCATGTCGGCGCACGCTCGGCGGACCAGAAGGGCAAGGTCACCAGCGAACTCATCGGCGCGGGACGTGCCGCCAGCGCCTCGTCGAGGGCGTGCTCGGATTTTGGCAGGGCGAGTTCCCGGCGGCACCAGGCCCGCAGGTTCCCTGCGTTGCTCGCCGCACCCCCGACCACGAAACGTCGGGAGTCCACGCGGTAGGCAAACAACCCGAACGGGCTCTTCGCGGCACGCCCTGCGCGCATCACGCGGAAAGCCGCGCTCGTCCCGACATTGATCGCGGCCCGGCCCTCACGGGTCGCCCCGGACCCGAGGTTGCCCGCCGCGCCGTCGCCGATGGCGGGCCACCACCGTGCGCCGGCCAACGCCGGAAACCGGCGGGCGAACTCCGGGCGCGGCGTCAAGAAATCCTCCCCCACTCGCGGCACCTGCTCCCGTCGCAAACCGCACCACTCCAGCAGGTCGTCTTCCCAGTCGAGCGTGCTTGGATCGAAAAGGCCCGTGCCGGTCGCCATGCCGTAAGCGGTCACCTCGCCGCCCTGCACACAAATCTTTCCCAAAAGCCATTCCGCCGGGGATTGCCAATGACTGATCCGCCGGAAAAGGCCGCGCCGCTCGCGTGCGAGCCAGCGCAGCTTTGCCGGCCAGTAAGAGGCGCGTAACATGCAGCCGGTTCGCGCGTGATACTTCTTTTCCGAATGTTCCGCCCGCAGTTGCGCCGCGTCTTCGCGGCAGCGTGCGTCGGCCCAGGTGTAAATCGGCGTGAGGGCTTTGCTCCGGGTATCGGTACCGATCAAACTATGCCAGAAACACGAGATTCCCACGGCAGCGATGGGCCGTTTGCGAGCTTGAGGCAGGGTTTCTTCCAGGCACGCAAGAAAGCCTTTTTCGAGAACGGCGGGGTCGAGTTCGGCGGCACCCTGCGGCGAGTGGGAAACCGCGTGCGTTTTTTGCGCCAGGCTGCCCGGCAGCCGCTGGCCACGGAGGTCGAACAACGCGGTGCGGACCGAAGACGTGCCGATATCGAGAGCCAGGACGAGCGGAGGGCGGGAAACGGGCATGTTGCGGCTTGAGAAGTACGGGCTTCCCATTATATTACGCGCATGGCCACGCTACAACCAGTCGCATACGACTCGAAGATCGAGGGAAACGTGATCTTCACCACGATGGATGCCGCCATGAACTGGATGCGCAAAAACTCCTTGTGGCCGATGCCGATGGGGCTTGCCTGCTGCGCCATCGAACTGATGGCCGCCGCCAGTTCGCGCTTCGACATTTCGCGTTTCGGCGCGGAAGTCATGCGTTTTTCGCCCCGGCAGAGCGACGTCATGATCGTCGCGGGCACGGTGACCTACAAGATGGCGTTGGCCGTCAAGCGCATCTACGAGCAGATGCCCGAGCCGAAATGGGTGATTGCCATGGGAGCGTGTGCTTCGAGCGGCGGCATGTACCGCTCCTACGCGGTGCTGCAGGGGGTCGACCGCATCATCCCGGTGGACGTTTACATTTCCGGCTGCCCGCCCCGTCCTGAGGCGCTCCTCGAAGGATTGATGCGGCTCCAGCGCAAGATCGAAGGGGAAAAGTCCTTCTTCGCGCAGAAGCGCGAGTTGCTCAACTCCCTGAAATAATCCGCCGCCTTTTCAGCTCCGAACCGCCGTTCCCCATGACCCTGACCGACGCTGGCAGCACCCTGGAGTCGAAGTTCGGCTCCGACACGCTCAAGAAGACCGAGTTTCGCGGCGAACTGACCTACAAGCTGCCTCTGGACCGGATCAAGGAGGTCTTGGCGTTCTGCAAGACCTCGCTCGCGTTCGATTATCTGACGGACATCACTAGCGTCGACAATTTCGGCGACGAGCCACGCTTCGAGTTGGTTTACGAGCTGTATTCGATGACCAGCGGGTTGCACCTGCGGCTCAAAACCGTGGTCAGCGAGGATGATCTCGACGCTCCGCCCACGGTCAGCGATCTCTGGCCCACGGCGGACTGGCACGAGCGGGAGATTTACGACATGATGGGCATCCGTTTTACCGGGCACCCGGATCTGCGACGCATCCTGATGTGGGATGGTTATCCTTTTTTCCCGTTGCGCAAGGATTTCCCGCTTGAAGGCAAGCCAAGCGAGATGCCCGACGTGGCCTTCACGGGCATTGCACCCCTCGAAGGCGGGCCGTTCGTCACCTCGCCGTCGGATGCGACCGTGAAGGATCGCGAACCTCGTGCCCGCCAGGCGGGTGTCCGCGACGGCGAGCCCAATCCCGGCTACGAAGTCGATTCCGAGCCGGTTTGAGGTGGGTCCGGCGGCAAATCGCCTTTTGCCAGCGCCTGTTCGAGCAGCCCGCGGGCGTGTTCCCACAGACTTGTTGATCCGCGCGCAATCTTGGAGTTCCGCTCGATCACGCGTGATACGCCGATGCCGTATTCCTTCCACGCGCCGCCGTCCGTGTGAATGTTGCTGAGCAGAGGTTGCAAACGGTCCAGCGAAGCGGCGAACCGCGCCTCGGGCGTCGCTTCGGCCTCGAATTCTTCCCAGAGTGCCCGCATTTCGGCGGCCTGGTCGGAAGGCAGCATTCCGAATATCCGGTCGGCCGCTTGCTCTTCGCGCTCACGCTTGCCCGCCTGCGCCTGTAAATCGTAAACGAAAGTGTCACCCGCGTCGATCTCGACGAGGTCGTGCACGAGGATCATCTGGAGAACACGAAACGTGTCGACCGGCGCATCGGAATGTTCGACGAGGATCATCGCCATCAACGCGAAATGATACATGTGCTCGGCGTCGTTTTCCCGCCGGGTCGGATCGGCGATGACGCGATTGCGCCGCAGGATGGTTTTGACCCGGTCAGCTTCGACGAGAAAAGCGAGTTGCCGGGTCAGGCGGTCGTTGTGAGGCACCGTCTTGGGAATGGAATCCATCGGCTACCTTAGTGCCTATCCGGATAATGGCATGGTGAGAGACGATACAAAGGGGTGAAAAC
>CAXUHC010000133.1:0-7251 GCA_964250705.1 uncultured Chthoniobacterales bacterium
GGCGAAAGCGCCGCTGTCGATCACCTCGGTGACGGCGGCGATCAGTTGTTCGCGCAACGGGTCGTGTTGGGCCTTCAAATCGAGAAAAGGGATTTCCATGAGTTTTCTTGCCATTCAGAGTTAAAAAGCCCGGGCGGCGGGAAGAATTCTGGCCGGGTTACCCGCCACCGTGGCGTGCGCCGGCACGTCTCTGGTGACGACGCTGCCCGCGCCGACCGTGGCTCCCTCGCCGACGGTGATGCCACCGAGCAAGGTCGCGCCCGAACCAATCGCCGCGCCGCGCCGAACGACCGTGCGCTGGCATTCCCAGTCCGCTTCCGTTTGCAACTGGCCGTCGCCGGTGGTAGCCCGGGGATGGCGGTCGTTGATGAAAGTCACCCCATGCCCGATGAACACTTCCGACTCGATGGTGACCCCTTCACAGATGAAGGTGTGACTGGAAATCTTGCACCGCGCGCCGATCCGCGCGCCCTTCTGGATTTCGACGAACGTGCCGACCTTCGTTTCGTCGCCGATCTCGCAGCCGTACAGGTTGACGAACGCAAACAAGCGCACCCCCTGGCCGAGCTTCACGTCCGGGGCAACACGCTGGAAATCGGGCCAGGGGGTGCTCATTGTCAGTGGGCGAAAGCGACCAACGACCCGGGCCTGACTCCATCGACCCCGGGCGAAATGACGCGGCGTGATTCCGAGAAACTGACCGGTGCGCCGCCTGCCTTGAGCGACGTGGAAGACGCTTCGAGAATCTGGACCAACTCCGTGCCCTTCTCACCGTTGCTCAGCGGACTGGCGCCCGTTTCGATGCAATCCAGGAAATGCTGGCACTCCACCTTGAGGGGCTCGCCTTGGTCGAGGCGTGGGATGTAGATGTCGCCGTAGTGATAGGAATAATGAAACTCGGCAAACGTGTCGTAGTGCGGCGGGCGATCCACCCGGACATCGTACACGCGGATTTTTTCCAGCGTTTGCAGGTCGTCATAAACGATCATGCGGCGCGTGCCGACAATCGTCATCTCCCGGACTTTGCGCGGCTCCAGCCAACTGCTTTGGATCGTGGCAAAACGCTTGTGCCGGAAGGTAAGCGACATGTTCGTCACGTCTTCGATGTGCGGGGTGACGTGCGCGTTGCCCTGGCAGTTCACCGTCAGTGGGAATTCGCCGAGGATATGCTGGATGATCGAGATGTCGTGCGGCGCCAGATCCCACGCCACGTTGATGTCCTTCTGGAACAACCCCAGGTTCAAGCGGCGCGAGTTGATGTAGCGCAGGTCGCCCAAATCACCGGCCCGGACGATGTCGACGATTTTACGCACGGCAGCGGAATACAAAAACGTGTGGCCCACCATCAGCACCAATTGCTTGCTGGCGGCGATGCGGACGAGTTCCTCGCATTCGGCCACGGAAGCCGCCATCGGTTTTTCGATCAGGGTGTGCTTGCCCGCGAGCAACGCCGCCTTGGCCAGCGCGAAATGCTGTTTGACGGGCGTGGCCACCACCACCGCGTCCAGGTCGAAGTCACTCAAGAACCGCTGGTAATCCGTGACGCATTCCACCTCCGGGTAAACCCCCTGCATGTGGCGCAACCGGCCCTCGTCCATGTCGCACATGGCCTTGAGGTCGCATTGGGGTAATCCCTTGAAGTTGCGCGCCAGGTTCGGCCCCCAATAGCCGCACCCTACCACTCCCACCGAAATCGCTCGTTTCATACGTTTGCTTTTTTCCGAGGAAAACCCACCGTCTGCGGCTAGTCCCTGCCGGGCAGATACGGCGACTTGCTGCCCGCTGGCGACGGGCTCCCACCGGTGCCCTTGAGTTTGACCTCGATCAGTTGCGTCACCAAAGCAGGAAATGTGCGCAGCATGATCCAGAGATCGAGAAGAAGGCACATCCGCTGAGCGTACGACAGATCGAGGTCGATCATCTGGTTGAACGTCGTTTTGTTCTTCCCGTTAACCTGCCAGTAACCGGTCAGGCCCGGGAGAACGATCACGCGCCGACGCTGGTGGCTGTCGTAGCGGGCAAACTCCCGGGGTAGGCAAGGGCGCGGCCCGACCAAGCTCATGTCGCCCCGGAGGACGTTGATTAACTGGGGCAGTTCGTCCAGGCCGACCGCGCGCAGAATCCTTCCGCCCAGGATGATCCTCGGGTCGACGGCGTCGAGCTTCGTCATCGGACAGTTCGTTTGGATCAAACGCTCCGCGTGATGCTCGTGCAGGCAGGTTTCCGCATCGACCTTCATGCTCCTGAATTTGAGAATCATGAAATGCCGCCCCCAATGGCCCACTCGCTCCTGCTGGAAGAACACGGGACCGGGTGACACCACCTTGATCCAAAAGGTGATCAGCACCATGAGCGGCAGCCACAGCGGCAAAGTGAGCAGGATGCACAGGATGTCCAGCGTCCGCTTCCACGCAGGCGCGGCGGCATGGTGATCAAGCGGCACGGTGACCCTGCCCACACGCGCTTGGGCGTGATGCGACAATCGGCCGCTGGGTGTTAAAAACTGCGAGTTCATAACAACCTCAGACCGGAACGTGATGGCAGCGGTGCTGAGGTATTCGCATCGACGGCAATCCTGATATTTTATTTAACGGCATCTATCGAGCCACATTCCGAAAAATCGCAGTTTTAGTGGAGTTCTACCTGATTATAATGGTTGCGGGCGCATTTTTCTGGTGGTAGCCACCGAGGCCCGCCGCCAAGCGACGGACATTGGGCGGCCAAATGCTCACGGCCAAGCCGGGAGCGCAGGCGGAACTAAGCGTTAGTAGAACATGATGTGATTAGAGACGGGAAATGATTTTGTATTCAATAATGTGTTAGACTATCGGTGCTCGCCAGCATTCAGCGCGTTTGCTGATTGATCAACAGAGCGTTTGGATGACCATCGGCAGAACGACCCGCGCCCTTTGGTTCCAGGCTTTTAGCATCGCCACCCGCTCCCCGAGAAACTCGCGCGCCGGATCTTCCGTTGGCCCGGCGTGAGAAACCAGTTGATGCAAGCGTGAGAGACGTTCCTCACCATTGAGCAGGTGATGCTCGATGTTTTCACGCAAAAAACCACCCGCCAGTTTGTGGAGATCGGTCTCCGCCAGATAATGGTCACGCCGGTCACCGGGGACGTAGACCGTTCGCACGGCGCCCAGCGAGCGCAACATTCGCAACCCCTGGCTCACCGAACCGCTGCTGATCTCAAGCGTGGTCGAGATTTCCTCAGAGGAAATGGGCGTGGTCGAGGCAAACAGGAGTCCATAAATCTCGCCCGCTGATTTCGGCATCCCCAGAACCTGCATCAAATTCACGAACACCGAGATAATCTCGATCTGAAGCGTGGTCAGCCGCACCGTAGGGATCGGTTGCCCGATTCCCGATTTGGAACAAGCCGCGATGGAAACGTCAATTTTCGAAGACTCGTACATTTAATTCACCGCTTCAAACGGCTCTTTCACTTTAGGGAATTTAGAGAAGATTGAAAATCGGAGCAAAATAAGGTGGGCTTGGATGGTTGGAACTGCGTTGCGGGCGAAATGTTGCGCTTTATTATCCGTTTTGAACGAACAAAGTATACCTGCTGGTTCAGCGTAACGTTTTACGTTACGCGCGTCGAACTTACATGCTGGGTCGCGTCCGCGCCAAGACAAATTTTCTCACAACTTGGTATCCGGTCAGCTTGGAGCCTATCCCAAAAAACCCACGCGGACCATCTTGCGCCCCTGCCGGGGCTCCGGTCGGAAACGCTTTGCCCGGGGCTCACGCTCCGGGCTGAGTAAAGTGCTCTGGACCGCAGGCACGGTCATCACAGGAATGGCACATCCAATCCGTTGCTTGACGTTCCTTCAAAATCGCCAGGCCACACGCTACTTTATCTGGGCGAGCTCGTGGATTTCGAGCGGTTCGGCCAGGAGGTCGGGCAGGACCTTCGAGAGCCGCTGGAAATGCGGCGAAGCCTTGTGCTGCTCGAAAGCTTCCTTGCTCTCATAGATCTCGAACAGATAGAATTCGCCGCCCCTCCTGGTCTCGTGCAGATCGTACGTGCGCACTCCCGGCTCGGCGAGCGAGGGCGCGATCATCTCACGCAAGAGTTGTTTGACCTGCTGTTCGTTACCCGGTTTGGGTACGGCTTTGGCGATGACACGAGTTTCTGGCATGGGTAAGAAGCGTGGGGATGGAAAAAGGCGGCGTGACTGAATCGTCCGGCACGAGGGTGGCGGGCTGCTTCGAAGTAAATGAAAACGCAACCGCGTGAAAGATGTTCGCGCCGCGCCGGCGTTTGCTTGCACGAATCAGGCACGGGAGATATAGATCATCTTCCCCCTTATGAAAAACCTTCCGTCGGCTCTGGCGTGCGCGCTTGTCGTCCTCATTCATCCGGCGCTGCCCTCTGCCCAGGCTGCCGGGGGGCGCAGCCGAGTCCGCATCGACGACGGCTGGAAGTTTCACCTCGTCGATCACACGGTCGGAGAGCCGACCGGCGTATCGGCCAACAGCACGATCATCAAGGGATGGCGCTGGCAACCGACCAACGACCCGGCGCGGGAAACGGCCGAGGTCACCCGCCCGGACTTCGACGCCGCCGGGTGGAGCGAGATCGTCTCCGGACACGAAGTGATCCACGACCCGAAAGGGATGGGATGGTTCCGCACCACGCTGCCGCCCGCTGCCAACCGCCAGCCGTCCCTGCACTTCGACGGCGTGGACGACAAGGGAACCGTGTACCTCAATGGCCGGAAAGTCGGCGAGCATACCGATTACGGCGAGAGCTTCGACGTGCCGCTCGCGGCGGCCTGGAACGCCGACGGCCCCAACGTCCTCACCGTGCTGGTGGAGAACGACGGTGGCCCGGGAGGAATCGACGACGTGTTCCTGCGCACGGAACCCACCCCGGGAACGCCATCCACCGAAAGCGGTCCCGCCGCGCCGGGCTTCGACGACGCCGCCTGGCGCGAGGTCCACCTGCCGCACGACTTCGTGGTGGAAGCTCCCTTCGATCCCAAGGCCGAAAAGGCCCACGGGTTTCATCCCAAGGAGACCGGCTGGTACCGCCGGAAGTTTACTCTGCCTAAGGACGCCGAGGGCCAGGTGATCTGGCTGGAGTTCGACGGCGTGTACCGCCACAGCATCGTATGGCTCAACGGCCATCAACTCGGCCAACACGCCAGCGGTTACACGAGCTTTTACTACGATATTTCCCGTGCGGCCAACTACGGCGGGGAGAACGAGATCAGCGTCTGGGTGGACCCCCGGCAGAACGAAGGCTGGTGGTACGAGGGCGGCGGCATCTACCGGCATGTTTATCTGACCACGCTCGCGCCGGAACACATCGCGCACTGGGGCACGTCCGTCACCGCGACGCCGAGCGCGGATTTTCAAACGGCGGAGATCGCCGTCGAGGTGGACGTGGTCAACGAAGGGCGTGAAGGGAGCGCGGGCGGTGAACTGGAAAGCTGTCTGCTCGGGCCGGACGGAGCGGCTGTCGCCAATGTGGGGACTTCGCGTTCCCTAAACCTCATGCCGGGCCAGCAGGTGACCGTAGCGCAGCGTTTGACGATTCAACATCCGGCCTTGTGGTCGCCGGATTCTCCGATGCTCTACCGGCTCGTCACTACCCTGCGGCGGGACGGGGCCGTGCTCGACCAGGCGGAGATCGCCGTCGGTGTGCGCAGTCTGCATTGGGATGTGAACACGGGTTTTTCACTCAACGGCAAGCCCTTCAAAATCCAGGGCACCTGCAACCACCAGGATTTTGCCGGGCTCGGCATCGCGCTGCCCGACGCGGTGAGCGAATACAAGGTCAAATTGCTCAAGGAAACAGGCAGCAACGCGTTCCGCTTTTCGCACCAACCGATGGCCCCCGAACTGCTCGACGCCTGCGACCGGTTGGGCATGCTGGTGATGGACGAAAACCGCCGCTTGGGCGATTCCCCGGAAATCCTGGGCCAGGTGGAGAGCCTGATCCGCCGTGACCGCAACCATCCGAGCGTTTTCCTGTGGAGTCTGTGCAACGAGGAGCGCGCCCAGGGCACGGAAAAAGGCGGCAAGCAGTTTGCCGCCATGAAGGAAGTTGCGCTCAAGTGGGACCGCACCCGGCCCATCACTGCTGCGATGAACTACGGTTGGGGCGGCGGCATCACGCTGGTCGAGGATTTGCAGGGCTTCAACTACAGCCCCCAGGAATACGACGGATTCCACCAGAAGTTCCCGCAGCTCCCGATGTACGGCAGCGAAACGGCCAGCGAGACGACCACGCGCGGCATCTACGCGGACGACAAAACGAAGGGCTATGTTTCTGTTCTCCGGACCAAGGCGGAAGAAGCGTGGAAGCCCATCGCCGAGCGGCCCTGGATGGCCGGGGCGTTCGTATGGACCGGCTTCGATTACCGTGGCGAACCCGATCCCTACGGCTGGCCGGTCATCAATTCACCGATGGGATTCATGGACACCTGCGGGTTCCCCAAAGACAAATATTATTATTACCTGTCTGAATGGGGCGGCAAGCCGGTCGCGCACATCGCGCAGCAATGGAACCGGGCCGGGCAGGAAGGCCAGGAAATCCCCGTGTGGGTGTACGGCAACGCGGCCAAGTACGAACTCTTCCTCAACGGCACGAGTCTGGGCGCCAAGGACATGCCCGCGCACGAGCACCTGGAATGGAAAGTCGCGTATGCGCCCGGTACGCTGGAGGCGCGAGGCTACGACGCGACCGGAAAGACCGTGGCCACCGACATGCTGGCCACGACCGGCGCACCGGCCAAGCTGGAGATCGTCCCCGACCGCACGCGGTTCCTGGCGGACGGCGAGGACGTGGTCATGGTGCGCTGCAACGTGCTCGACTCGGCAGGGCGGGTCGTGCCGGTGGCGGACGACGAAGTGACTTTTAGCGTCAGCGGTCCGGCGCAGGTAGCGGGGGTCGGCAACGGCAATCCGAGCGACCTCGCACCGGATCGGGCCGGCAAGCGGCGTGCGTTTAACGGGCACTGCCTCGCGGTGGTGCAGTCGGTGGACGGCAAGCCGGGTGCCGTGACGTTGACGGCCACCGCCGCGGGTCTGCCGATGGCGACGGCTACCTTCCAGACGACCGCAGTGAAATGACCGTCCAATCCATCGACTCCCTGATCATGCTGATTCCTCTTCCCACGCTGCTTCACAAAGCCGGTCTCTTGCGTCTCGTTGGCCTCGCCTGCCTAGCATTCCTGCCACGGGTCGCGTCGGCCCAGCAGTCATCGGTGGTCAACTGGCCGGTTCCCACCCCGG
>CAXUHC010000133.1:7261-12380 GCA_964250705.1 uncultured Chthoniobacterales bacterium
CGGCTTCCGGGATGAATCCCGCCACTCTCGCCTCGCCTCGCAACGACTGGATGGCGCATTTCCAGCGCAGTTTGGATCGCACGAAAAAGGGCAACGTCGACCTCATCTTCGACGGCGACTCGATCACCGATTTCTGGATGGGTGCCGGCAAGGATGTCTGGACGAAGAACTACGGCAAGCTCAACGCCGTGGACTACGGGATCAGCGGCGACCGCACCGAGAACATGCTCTGGCGTCTGGACAAAGGTCAGGTCGCGGGCCTCCGTCCCAAACTCGTCGTCATGCTGATCGGCACCAACAACACGAACGATTGCACCGACGTGCAGATCGCCGAGGGCATCACCGCCGTGGCGCGCGCCTACCAGAAGCTTTGTCCCACGGCGGTCATCCTGGTCCCGGCGGTTTTTCCCCGGGCTGACAGCCCCACCGACCCGACCCGCGAAAAGATCAAACGCATCAACCAGATCATCTCGAAAATCGGTGACGGCAAGAAGGTCGTCTACGTGGATTTCGGCAACAAGTTTCTCCTGCCGGACGGGACGATGAACCGCGACCTCATGCCGGATACCTTGCATCCCAACGCCAAAGGTTACGAGGTCTGGGCCGACGCCATCCGGCCCGAGATCGAAAAAGTTTTTGGACCGGGCTCGTCGACAAGATGAAACTTCGTCGGAATACTGCCAAATGACGCAAACACCAATCCGATGAGATTTCGCGCGACAAAACGATCCGGGACCGCCGCAGCACTGGCCGCCCTCTGCCTGTTCGTGACGGGTGCGGCCGCGCCGGCTGCGGCGCGCACCTGGACCGACGATCTCGCCCGCACCTGGCAGGGTGAATACGTGCGTGTGGATGGGCTTTCGGCGGTGTTTCTGGTCAACGGCAAGGAATTTTCTTTTCCGCTGGCGCGCCTGAGCACGGAGGACAAACTGCTCGTCTTTCAAATGCGCCGCGCGTCTTCCCCGGGGACCGTCGCCGCGACCCCCGGCCCTACCTCGGCACCCGTCCCCTTCTTTCATCAAACCGCTGCCAAATCCAGTGCGGATGTCGCCTTCGATGCTTACAATGCGGCATTCTTGCTGAAGGAGAAAGGGAAAACCCTTTACAAGAAAAGCACGGTCAAATCCGAACCGACCGGCACCTGGGTCCTGGCCCTGGAGATTCAACTTGCGCAGGACGCTTACGAGCGCACCCACAGCGGAGCCCATCGCCAGCTGGTCAGCGACCTGCTCAATAGTTTTCTGGCGAAGGAAGGCACCAACTGGTCGTACGACAGTTGGAACGACGACATCGCCTGGATGGTGATTGCCTGCACCCGCGGCTACGAAATTACCCGTAATCCCATCCTGCTCAAAACGGCCGAGACCCAGTGGAAAATGGCTTACGACCGGGGTTGGGATGACACGTTCGGCGGCGGGATTTGGGAAGATAACAACTCGAAATTCTCGAAATGCGCCTTGAGCAACGATCCGATGATCGTCGCGGGCTGCGCTCTTTATCGCATCACGCACGATGCTACCTACCTGACCCGGTGCAAGGCAATCTATGCCTGGGTGCACGACAACATTTTTGACCAGACGACCGGCCAAGTCAACGAAGGGATCGCCAGAGACGGCAAGCAAGTCTCCGACAACGTCTACAATGCGGGATGCTTCATCAACGCGGCCAACTGCCTTCACAACGTCACCGGAGCCGCTAACTATTATCACGACGCGCTGCTGGCCGCAGACCACGTGGTCGGGAAGCATCCCATTCTCTCGCACAACGCCCGCGAGGACAACTGTTGGTCGGACCAGTTTGCGCGGGGCCTGGGCAATCTCTGCCGGGACAACAACCTCTGGGACCGCTACCGTTCTTGGGTGGTGGCCAATTCCAAGTCTGCCTGGAACTCCCGGCGCACCGACCTCAACGTCACCTGGAACGATTGGAAGAAGCCCACTCCCAACGACGCCTGCTCGTCATTCGAATGCCTGGGCGCGGTCGTGATGCAGCAACTGGTGCCCCCCGATCCGTAGTCACAGGGAGGAGCAGGCCGCCGCGCGTGGCTGGACTCCTGGGAACCATCAGTTTCGCCTCCGACTCCGGGGGACGCTCAGGAGTGGCGGTCGCCATCGACCACAAACTGGGTAACGGTACATTTTGGCGGTTGTTTTGTCCGGCTGTACCATCACCCAAACGTGCGATAGTCCCGGCCAATGGTCAGCGATCACTTCGACGGACGCGAGTTTCACAATCTCGACGGCGTGCCCGCCGGGCGGCCCCTCGTCGATGTGCTGCGTTGGAAATTGCTCGGTGGCCCGGTCATCCCCTGGCCCGCACACCCCGACCCCGACGCCGTGGCCCCGGCGCTGCCCGCGACGCTCGCGCCGGGCGAAATGGCGGCGACCTTCGTGGGTCACAGCACGTTTTTGCTGCAATTCGGCGGTGGCTGCAACGTGCTCACCGATCCGGTCTGGAGCGAGCGGGTTAGTCCGGTGTCGTTCGCGGGTCCGCGCCGGGTGCGCCCGCCCGCGCTGGCGTTCGACGCGCTGCCGCCGGTGGCGGTGGTGCTCGTCAGCCACGCCCACTACGACCACTTGGACCTGCCGACGTTGCGACGCTTGGAGGAGCGGTTCCACCCGTTGTTCCTGACCGGCCTGGGCAACTGGGCTTTTCTCCGGCGGCAAGGCTTGAAGCAGGTGGAGGAACTGGACTGGTGGCAAGCTCACGCCCTGCCCGGCCAGGACGTTGAGGCGACGTTCACGCCCGCGCAACACTGGTCGGCCCGGAGCGTCACCAGGCGCAACCGTACGCTCTGGGGCGGGTTCTGGTTGCGGCAGGGAAATCTGCGCGTGTTCTTCGCGGCGGATTCGGGTTTCCATCGACACTTCGCGCTCATCCGCGAACGGCTGGGATCGCCGCACGCCGCCTTCCTGCCCATCGGCGCGTACGAACCGCGCTGGTTCATGCGCGAACAGCACATGAACCCGGACGAAGCCGTGCAGGCGCACCTCGCGCTGGGAGCCGGACACAGCGTGGGCATGCATTTCGGCACGTTCCGGCTCACCGACGAAGGCATCGACGCACCCGCCGAGGCGTTGGCGGCCAGTTTGCAAGCCCACGGCGTCGCGCCGGAACGTTTCCGCGTGCCGCGCTTCGGCGAGACGCTGCGGTTCGCGCTCTGATTTCGCGCTTGCCAACGCCCCCACGCACCACGCATTCTCCCGGGCAAATGGCACCCCGGTCCCCACTGCCCGCGCCGAAGCAGACCCGCGCCATTGCGCTGCTGCCGGTCGTGGTCGCCCTCGTGCCGGCGCTCGCGCTGACCGCCGCGATCCCTTTTGTCAACCGGCTGGAACCGCGGGTCTTCGGGCTGCCTTTCCTGCTGGCGTGGATCGTCGCCTGGATCGTGCTGACCCCGGTGTTCATGGCCGTCGTGCACCGTCTGGACCGGGGCCGCTGGTAGACCGCCGCCCCTCCTGCCGATGAACGCCACCGTTGCCCTGAGCGTCGTCGGCGTCATTCTGCTCGGCACGATTGCGCTCGGGATGTGGGGCGTGCGCCGCGTCCGCATGGACCCGCACCAGCTCATCGTCGGGGGGCGCTCTTTCGGCACGCTGCTGCTCTGGGTGCTCCTGGCCGGGGAAATTTACACCAGCTTCACGTTTCTCGGTGCGGCGGGCTGGGCCTACGGCAAAGGCGCGCCCGCGTTTTACATCCTGTGCTACGGCCCGCTGGCTTACATCCTTTCTTACTTCCTGGGGCCATTGATCTGGCGGGTCTCGCGTGAGCACAACCTGCTCACCGGACCGGATTTCTTCGTGGCCCAATACCGCAGCCGCGCGCTCGGGGTGCTCGTGGCGCTCGTGAGCGTCGTGTTCATCGTGCCCTACGCCACGCTACAACTCTCGGGCATCGAAACCCTCCTGCGTATCGCGGGCTACGATTCCCTGAACTCCAGGGCGGCGGTGGGCATCGCGTTTGCCCTGATCATCTTCTTCGTGTTTTCGTGCGGTCTGCGCGGGGTGGCCTGGGCCAGCGTGGTCAAGGACATTCTGGTCCTGGTAGCCGTGGTGTTCGCCGGAATCTGGCTGCCGGTGCATTTCTTCGGCTCACCGGCGGCGGTGATCGACCGGGTGCTCGCCGCGCGTCCGCACTGGATGACGCTGAGCGCCGACCTTTCCGCGCAGGGCACGGCCTGGTTCGTCTCCACGGTCGTGCTCAACGCGCTGGGCTTCTACATGTGGCCGCAGTCGATGGCCGCGCTGTATTCGGCGCAGGACGAGGAACCCATCCGCCGCAACGCGGTTTTCCTGCCCTTTTATCAACTCCTCCTGCTGCTGGTCTACTTCGCCGGGTGGACCGCGCTGCTGCTCATTCCTGGGTTGCAAGGCAAGCACGCGGACGAGTCTTTCATGCTGGTCGTCCAGCGTTACTACCCGCCGTGGCTGTTGGGCGGGGTGGCGGCGGCAGGCTGCTTGGCGGGTCTGGTGCCCGCGTCCGTGCAACTGCTGGCCGCCGCCAGCATCCTCTCGAAAAACGTGCTGGCGGATCAGTTCGGCCTCGCCCGGGACGCGCGGGCACAGACGGCGGCCACCCGGGCCTTCGTGCTGGCCGTGGCCGTGGCGGCCTTCGTGTTCTGGGTGTTCGCGCAGACCTCGCTCGTCGGCCTGCTGCTCATCGCCTACAACGGCATCACGCAGCTTTTCCCGGGGGTGGCCCTGTCGTTTCTCCGGCGGCGTCCGGCGGCGTTGAGCGTCGGGATGGGCATCGCGGCGGGCCTCTGCGTGCTGGTCGGCGGATACCTGGGCAAGGTGCCCGTCGTGGGTGGACTCAACATCGGCCTCGTCGCGCTCGGGGCTAACGCGCTCGCGGTGGCGATTTGCGAGGCGGTGCGGCGGCGGTCCGGAACGGCCCCTTGAGGTGCGTCGGGTCCGTCACCCGCCCTTTCGGTAGGCATTGAGTAAGGTCCGCAGATTCCGCAGATTTTCGCAGATGAAAAGAATGGGGGAAACATTCTCATTTCAGTTCTTCAATCTGCGAAAATCTGCGGAATCTGCGGACAATTCTTCCGATTCACGGCTTTGCCAGGTGCGTCTGGAAGTGCCGCACAATGCGCTCTTCCAACCGCACCCGCACC
>CAXUHC010000134.1:0-12252 GCA_964250705.1 uncultured Chthoniobacterales bacterium
CTTCGGCCTGGAACAACCGCCAGACCTCGCGCAGCCTGTCCAGCCCGAACACCGCATAAAAGTCCACCAACTCGAAAAAGCTGGCACGGGCCAACGCGGCGCAGATGTATGCCTCGTCGGAAGCCCCTTCGGGATTGCTCCAAGCCAAATGCCGGTACTTGGCCCGAAGTTCGGACACCATCCGTGGCTGTTCGTCAAAAGCCATCCGCGCAGCATACAGCCTTATTTCCCTTCCGGCGAACGTCTTCTCTCTCCCACTCCGTGGCGTCGTCACAGGCAGAGAACAAGCCATCTTAAATATCGGCCTCGGATCGGGATTGATGCGAGGATCGCCACCTTGCTGGGCGACTATAAACCCACCTGCAAAACGGCCCTTTCGAGGCGAGCTTAGAGACAATACATATTGCTTGAATATTCATGCGCGCGGAAACTTTCACCGGATGCCTGTGGGGCTGCGCAGTAGGTGACGCCATCGGCTTGCCTTACGAAGGATTGTCCGCTCGCCGGGCTCCTCGCTTCGCGCGGCTGCCGCTCACCCATCGCTTCGTATTTGGGCGCGGTATGGTTAGCGATGACACGGACCACACGGTCTTCGTCGCGCAGGCACTGATCCGTTCCAAAGGTGACCCGGCACGTTTCCAAGCGATTTGGGCGTGGAGGCTGCGCCTCTGGCTGCTCTGCCTGCCGGCGGGGATCGGTCTGGCCACGCTGCGTAGCATCGTGCGGCTCTGGCTGGGACTGCGACCAAGCGGCGTCTTCTCGGCGGGCAACGGCCCGGCCATGCGCAGTGCCATCCTCGGCGTGTATTTCGCCAGCGATGCGTCAGCGCGTCGCGCACACGTCGAAGCATCCACCCTGCTCACGCACACAGACCCGCTCGCGTTGAGCGGCGCGCTTGCGGTCGCGGAGATTGCCGCTCGTTTGGCGTCTGGTGAGTGGACGGCGCGACCTGCCCCAGAAGACTTGGCTGCCATCCTACAAAGCCTTTCCTCCCAAGCGGAATGGCAGGAAGTGGTCCAATCCATTCAGGAATGTTGTGAGGCTCCCGCGCCGTTGTCGCTGGCGGTGGAACGTTTCGGCTCGCATAAAGGCGTGTCCGGCTACGTGCTGCGTTCCGTGCCGTTTGCCATCGTGGCGTGGCACCACCACTTCGACGACTACCGAGCGACCATTGAGACGACCACCCAGGCGGGTGGTGACGTGGACACGGTGGCCGCCATCGCTGGTGCTCTGGCGGGCATCAGCACGGGACCGGAAGGCATTCCCGATGCGTGGCGGACAGGCGTGGTGGATTGGCCGCACAGCCTCGGCTATCTTCACCGATTGGCGACTGCACTGGCGGAGCCAGCCACGCCAGTGAACACCGCGTTTTCGCCTTGGCTCTTTGTACGCGGCGGCGTGTTCACCGCGCTGGTCTTGACCCATGGGTTTCGCCGACTGCTCCCACCCTACTGATCCACTATGAATCCGCCCAACTCTCAGCTTCGCGCCGATGTGGCCGCACTCGCCACGCCAGCCGGACGCATGGTCGGCAGCCGGGGCCATGCGGACGCGCGGCGGTTTCTTTGCACGCGCATGGCAGAGTTGCAGTTGGAACACTACGGCGGCACACCTGACTACCCGTTGCGCTACGCGCATGGCGGCCAGGAGTTTTTCAATGTCGTAGGCGTGTTGCCGGGCGCGGACCGTCAAGCGCGGCCCATCCTGCTCGGTGCACACTACGACAGCGTCATTGATGCCCCGTGCGCCGACGACAACGCGGCGGCGGTGGCGATCACCTTGGCAACGGTTGAACTCCTGCGCGAGGCGCAACCCACGCGCGATGTCATCGTGGCGTTCTTCGATGCGGAGGAACCGCCCTACTTCCTCTCGCAGGCGATGGGCAGCGTGCGCTTCGTGCTCGACCAGATGGACGCACGCGGCGTGGGCTTCGCACTCATCCAAGACCTCACCGGCCACGAGATCAACGTGCCGTTTCTGCCAACCGCCATCACAGGCGCGCTGCTGCCCCGGATCAAGAATCTGCTTTTCATGACCGGAGCCGAAAGCCATCCCGCCCTACCAGAGTTGGTGAACGGCTGCCTGCCCAGCGACGGTCTCTCGCTGGTTGCGGCACTCAACGACTACGTCGGCGACATGAGCGACCACCACATCTTTCGTACGCTTGGGTTGCCTTACCTGTTCTTTTCCTGCGGCAGGTGGGAGCACTATCACCAGCGCAGCGATACGCCAGAAAAGCTCGCCTACGGCAAGATGGCAGCCATCGCCACGCTCCTGACAGAAATCGCACGACTGTGCGCCGCACAGGATTTTCCCAAGGCCAGCGAGCACGACACGACCCAGTTCGAAGTCACCCTGCTCAAGGAAGCCTTCGGTAAGTTTCTGCCGTTTGTTCTGCCGCTGGTGGGGTTGAAACAATTGGAGACCCGTGCGGACCTTGATGCAGTGGCCGCACGATTGATGAGCTTGGGACTTTGATTTCGCTCCGACATCCGTGCGACGCCTATCCGAAGTTGGCTGCCCTGTCGAATGCCGGGCTGTTTCCAGCCCGATGCCACCGCTTCCGCCGATTACATCCCTTCGCCTCGGCGAACCCGTCCCTGCGAATGCAATGCGGTCCATCGAGCGTGCGATGCAACTGCGCCATTTCAAGTGGGACACGCAGGTGGGTGACACCAGAGTTTTGTGCCTTCAGCCGCTGTTGATGGCTCAGGGCACATGGAACTGGCTCTCGGCCAAGGCCGAAAAAGCGACCGCAGAAATTTACTCCCTGGAACAAGCCATCGCCGGTGATCCGGCTTTGCAAAAACTCATCGGTGTTCCCGTTGCCTTGAGGGCATTACTGATGTCCGGTGCGTCCATGAACGGCCTTCGCTCCTTGCGTTTTGATTTCCACCCGACTTCGACCGGCTGGGTTCTCTCCGAAGTGAACACCGACGTGCCGGGAGGATTCGGCGAGGCCAGCGCGCTGCCTGCTCTATACAAACCTTTTCAGGAACAAGCCACGACGCCACCGTGCGCGCTGACGACCTGGGGCGACGCGGTCGAGGCCGAGGTCGTGCCGGGTCACGTGGCCCTGATGTGCGCACCCGGACACCTGGAAGATCAGCAGGTGGTCCTGACCTTGGGCCGAGAACTTCGGCGCAGAGGTTTTACGCCGCATTTGGTGCAAAGCCCGGCTGCTCTGCGTTGGCAAGACGGCTGGGCTCATCTCGCAGATGACGACTCGGTCCGGCTACTCTTGATCGTTCGGTTTTTCCAGGCGGAATGGCTTGCCCAACTGCCCGGTCGATCCGGTTGGCGGGAGTTGTTCAAGAAGCAGAGCGGAACTCGCGTCTTCAACCCGTCCGTGTGCGTGATCTCCGAGAGCAAACGCCTGCCTCTCGTCTTCGAGGCCGCAAAAGAGACTTGCATGACGCTGCGAGAACTTTTCCCGGAGAGCCGGGAACCAACGCATATTGCCGAAACCCAACGTGAAGAGTGGGTGCTCAAAGCGGCCTACTCAAACACGGGTGACGAGGTCCATATCGGTGCCGAGCTATCTGCACGCAACTGGAAGAAGTTGCTCAAGGCGACGCGGCAAAATCCTTTCGGATGGATCGCGCAACGCCGGTTTGATACCGATGCTCTCGCTTCCACGCGTGGACCACTGAAGCCGTGCGTGGGTATTTTCGTCATTGGCAGCCGCGCAGCCGGCGCGTATGTCAGATTGTCAACGACCCAGGTCACCGACGCACACGCCTTGGAAGCCCCTTTGTACATCGTACCGGATCAAACACTGCAATGAACCGCGAAGAAGCCTTGTCAATCTGGGCACCGCCAGACTCACCGTGGAGTCGGTGGACCAAAGCGGTTCTCTTTGGATTCATGCCGGACGACCTGCCCGAGCTTCGCTCGGCGGTCAGCGAGTTATTACGAGTGCCGTTCAGTCAGGGGACGGCCTTGTTCGTCGAACTGGCAGGCGCAGAGGGTGTCGAGTTCGGGGTGACGCTCGCCCGGTCAGGTTATCAGCCGATCCCGCTTTACAATGCGTGCCCTTACGCCATCGACGTGTTCGGGGTACAACCGGCGGCGTCGGGCGTTCTCTCCGTCATCAATGTTGTCCCGATCATGAGTGCGCTTGAGCGTGAGGCGAACACGCTGAAACGCCTCGCGGTTCCTGCCTCCGCGCCGCCGGCATTTTTGTTGGATGCAAACCGGCAGCGCGCCGTGTCTGCTCCGTGCGCGGGCTCGTTCGACAACCGGTCGATCATCCGCTATTCGGATGTGCCTACGGCGGCGTTCTTGAAGGGGCACGGCATCCGGGAAGTGATCGTCGTACAGGCGAAGCCGGATTTGCAAAGCGATCTGCGCGCCGTCCTGTTGGTTTGGCAGGACGGTGGATTGACGATCTCCAGACAACTTCTGACCGAGCCGTGGAACCCGCAGCTCTTCACCGTCGCCAAGCCGATGCTGCTCAAGGCCTGGTGGGACAAGCTGCGGGTTCGCTTTGGCTATCCGCTCAACGAAGCAGGCTCATTCGGAAGGTTCCTGCACCCCGCCGGAGGATAGCGGTCACAGGCGAGGATCGACCGGTTCGCTCTCCAAGGCCAGCACGCCAAAGACGCACTCGTGCACGCGCCGCAACGGCTCGCGCCGGGTCGCAAACCGTTCGAGTCCTTCCACGCCCAACGCGAATTCGCGCAGTGCCAGCGAACGCTTTCCACTCAGGCCGCGTGAGCGCAGCCGCGACAGGTTTTCCGGTCGGTCATACTCCGGCCCGTAGATGATACGCAGGTATTCCTTCCCTCGGCATTTGACCGCCGGCTGGAGCAGGTCGCCGCGCTTGGTGCCCTTGGCAATGAACTCCAAAGGCTTCACCACCATCCCTTCGCCGCCGCGCGCAGTAAGTTCCTCCCACCAAGCAGTCGCAGCGGTGACGCTCTCAGCATCTGTGAGTTCGACCATGCGGTTCGTCGTGGCGAGCAGAACGGGGTCGTGAGCGCACAGGCGAGCCAAAGTTTCCATGTGCCACGTGTGGTCCTTGGCGAAGTAAGTTTTCCCTTCCGTGGCCAGCAAGTGGAAGGGGGCCAGCTTCAGATCGTCCACTCCATGCACGGACCAGCAGTACGTCCGGTAGGCAGCCACATAACGGCTGGCGGCATCCAGGCGTTCGCGCGCAGCGGTCAGCAGAACCGCTACGTCCACACCGTTTGACACCGCCTGGTCCAAGGTACTGACGGTTGCCGCCAGCCCCGCGCTTGCCGCCGAGCCGACCGGCGCGTACTGGGTTTCCAACAACGCCTGCGCCTTGGCCGACCACGGCATCAACTCGCAGTCCAGGCACAGCCAATCTGTGCCGAGTTCTTCCCACAGATTGGAAGCTGTGATGGCTGTCCCTAATTGATCCAAGAGGCCGCGTTCCTGTTCCGCATGCGCGTCGTCGAAGAAGCGGCGGCCCGTGCGCGTGTAGATCGTGCCTAGGCCGGTGGTCGTCTCGTCCACGCCGAAACGTTGGCGCGCTGCTTCCGCACTGCGGCAAACGATCACCACCGCGCGCGAACCCATATGCTTTTCCTGGCAAACCACGCGCGGCACGCCCCGGTCCCGGTAATACGCGAACGCCTCGGCAGGATGTTCGAGCAACCCTTCTGCTTGGCTCGTCTCGCAGGGCGACATCGTTGGCGGCAGATAAATGAGCCACTTGGGGTCGACTGCAAACCGGCTCATTACCTCCAAGGCGGCGGTGGCATTCTCCTCGCGCACGGTCACGTTACCGCGCAGCCGGGTTGAGACGATGCGCTTGCCGAGTACATCCTCCAGATCGAGCACGTCGTCGTTAGCCTGCTGCGCGCTCAACGTGGGAGCAGTACCCTCCGGTGGCAGGAAGGGTTTCGCGGGCTGGCAGTACGTCGCGCGAGCTGGCACGCTAACCAGTTCCATTTCGGGATAACGCAGGGCCGTCAGCGCACCACCAAAGACGCAGCCCGTGTCCAAGTTGATGGTGCGGTTAAGCCACTCAGGCTGCGGAATCGGTGTGTGGCCGTAAACGACCGTCGCCCGCCCCCGGTACTCGGCGGCCCAGTTGTAGCGCACCGGCAGGCCGAACTCGTCCGTTTCGCCGGTGGTCTCGCCGTACATCGCAAACTCGCGCACCGCTCCCGAGCCGCGTCCCTGCATGGACTCCTTCATGCCAGCGTGGGCGACCACCAGCTTGCCGTCGTCGAGCACGTAGTGGCTGACCAGCTTATCGATCCACTCCGCAGCCGCACGGGAGAATTCTCCATCGTGCTTGTCGTAAGCGGCGAACTGTTCCAGCGAGTCGGCCAAGCCATGGTTCACCTGCACTTTTTTGCCGAACACCGCCCGCATAAACTTGATGTCGTGGTTACCCGGCACGCAGAGCGCGTGCCCCGCCGCCGCCATGTCCATGACTAAGCGCATGGTCTCGGGAATCTTCGGTCCGCGATCCACCAGGTCGCCGACGAACACCGCCTTGCGTCCGTCCGGCGGCACGAACGCACCTCCTTCGCCCGGCAGGTAGCCGAGTTTCACCAGTAGTTCGCGCAACTCATCGAAACAGCCATGCATGTCGCCGATCAAATCGAAGGGTCCGTGATCTCCCCGGCGGTTGTTCCACAAAGGCTGGCGCGTGATCGTGGCCGCATCCACCTCCTCCACGCTGGATAGCGTGAATACATGTCGGAAGCCTTCCTTGCCCAACCCGCGCAGGGAACGGTGAAGCTGTGAACTTTGTTGGCGGACCACGTGCGGGCCAAAGTCCCGCTCGGGCCGGTTTTTGTTTCGCTCGTGACAGACCTTCTCGGGTAGATTGAACACGACGGCGACCGGCAGGCAGTGGAACTGCCGTGCCAGGGCCACGAGCGGACGCCGCGCCTCGGGCTGCACGTTGGTGGCGTCCACGACGGTCAACCGCCCGGCAGCCAATCGCTTGGAAGCGATGAAGTGCAGCACCTCGAAGGCGTCGTTGGTGGCGGCCTGGTTGTTCTCGTCGTCGCTGACCAGCCCCCGGCATTCGTCGGAAGACAGCGTTTCGGTGGGCAGGAAATGCCTGGCCGCAAACGAACTTTTGCCCGCACCGCTGGGGCCGACGAGCACGACCAGCGCGAGTTCGGGAATGGTGAGGTTCACGCGGGCGCGACGTTGGCAGCAGACAACCGCGTTGCCAATCCAAGCAATTCGGTCACATGTTGATCACTGATTTCCGACCACGAATAGCCGTGAGCAAGCCGGTTGCGTCCTTTCATGATTTTCTGTAGAAAACCATACTCATCATGGCTGAGTGATCCGAGAGAATATAGATCCTTGACGAGCTGGAGTGCAGAGCTTCCTTCCAAAGGAATATCCTGCGCGCGGGCTGCAGTCCTCAAGGCGGTCTCTGCGACCGACCATGCAGCCAACAGCGCGGTTTCAGGGTAGCCGCCGTTCAACAACTGCTGTGCGGCGTCGGCCCAGCGGCGGATCTCCGTTTCGTTGAGATCTGGGGCCGCCTGCACTACCGAGGTGGTCTTTTTTTGGCCGATCACTACCAATTCGAACCGCCAGCCGGGCAGGGTAGCCACCGCGTCAGCCAATGCGGGCATGTCGGTTTGCTCGGTGAGCAAGCTGCCGTACTTGACTTCCACCACGACCGTTTCCTCCGGGCTACTAGCTAGCAGGTCGGGCTGGAATCCAGCCAACGCTTCGGGGAGGTGCGCGCCGTGCGGTTCCACCACAACGAGGTACCCCTTGTCCTGGTACTCACGGGCGATTTCCTGTACTCGTTCACTTTCCGATGGGTAAAGACGCGGTTTCATCGAGGTTGAAGCAATTCGCGGTGATCGGTCGGGTCGGTGATCTGCACGTGCAAAAATTCTCTCCCCTGACAGAAGCCTTCTGCCAGAATGCGCGACATCCCTCGCACCCGGAAACTGCCGTCGAGTTCAGTCTTGCGCACGCTGGTATCCACAATCTGCCGGTCGTCTGCATAGACTAGCCCGTTCAAAGCATCTTGGATAGGTTTTAGAAGGTTGTCGTTGTCCATCCGCACGGTGGGGCCATCGTGATAGTAAACCGCGGTGATCTGCAGACTGTTGACAAACGGGTCCTGTCCCGGTGGCCAGAAGCGGATCGCGGCTGCCCGCACCGCCTCTCGCCACACGCGCAGCCGCTCGCGATCCCTCGTTTGGTGCGACAGCGGGGTTCCTTGGATGAAAAATTCAAACCGCATCGCGTATCCGATTGAAAATTCCCATCTGCGTGGGCGCGCCAAGCGCGTTATCCTCCGGACCAACGGGCAGAAAGCGCGCCGCGTAGCCGAAGCGTTCCGCTACTCCACTTGCCCAGAACTGAAACTCCGCGCGGCTCCACTCGAAACGGTGGTCCCGGTGCCGAAATTTGCCGGCGGGTAGACTTTCCCACTTCGGGTTGTAATCGCGGTTGGGCGTGGTGATGACCACGGTCTTCGGTCGCGCAAACTCGAACACCACGCGCTCCGCCGCGCGCAGCCGGGGCGGGTCCAGATGTTCGACGACCTCCACCAATGCCGCTGCGTCGAAGCCCTCCAACCGCACGTCCCGATACAGCAGTAAGCCCTGCACGAGACGCAGCCGTTCGCGTTGGAGTTCCGTCAAGCGGTCGTAGTGCAGCCGCCGCACGGCGATCTGGAGCGTCGCAGGTGATACGTCCATACCCAAGATGCGCGTGAAGGTCCGCTCGGGTTGCAGCAGGCTAAGCAACCGACCCTCGCCGCATCCGAGGTCCAGCACGCTTGCCGCCCCGCTGGCCCTCAAGGCCGCCAGCACGGCGGCCAGACGCTGTTCGTTGAGGCTCAGCGGTTTTTCCACCGTCTCCTCTTCGCGGTCGCGTCGTTCGCGCGCCGCCTCGGGATCATCGGTGGCGTCGGCTTCCTCCTCCACGGCCAGCAGGCGGCCCAATGCTTCACGCGCCAAGGTGGGCCGGTGTTTGAGGTAGCGGCGCACGATGCTTTCGCGCTGCGGATGCTCCGAGAGCCAGCCTTCGCCTTGGCGCACGAGTTTGTCCACCTCGTCGTTGCCAATCCAGTAATGCTTGTCGTTGTCCAGTACCGGCACGAGCACGTACAGGTGGCGCAGCAGATCACACAAACGCGTGGTTTTGCGTAGGGTCAGGGTGAAATAGTAGCCTTCGCCCCACTCAGGAAAGCGGGTGTCCAGCGGATGACGCTCGGCTTCCACCTCGTAGCCTAGCGGCTCGAACAAACCGCGCAGAAACGCCTCGCCTGGTCGGCAGGGAACAACCGAGAGCCGCGCTTCCAGCGGGATCGCCGTTTCCGCCAGCTGCGGTCGATCCTTGCAGCGACCGTTCAATGCGGAACCAAGCACCTGCGAGATCGCCACGCTCAGATACGAGGACGCCGTGTAGGGCCGGTCGTTGACGTACTGCTGCAACGCGAAACCTTCCCCCGCCGGGCCACGACCGCGCACGAGTCCCACGGGATCAACCTCCAGTAGCAACGCTGCCGTGCAACGCGTTGCCGTTACCTCCGGATAGAAGACGTGCGCACGGCCAAAGGGCAACTCGAACGCCTGCGTCCTGGACGGGTTCTTATGCAGGAGGTAGCCGAGTTCGGTGGCCGGTGCGTGCGTGGTGGTCAGAGTCAGCAGCATGGAAAAACCAGACTTTGCCGGTTGGCGGCAAACAAGGCAAACCGTCAGATCAGAAAGGCGGTGAATTTGGCGGTCTTCGTTACACAGCCCGCTCCGTTACATGTCTTTACGCCAAAGCCTCCAGGTACGGCGACATCACATTGGTCACACGGCAAATTTGAGCGTACCGCCAGATGCTGTCCACGGGTGCCTTTTTCTGGCATAAACAATCTCGAAGTGCCTCTACGGCCACGTCCCGGCCAATTTTGTTCCGGTATTTGAAGCAATCCGCAACCGTTTTGGCTACACTGTAAATTCTGGTCGTCACACCGTCGATCTGATGCACTTCAACTCCCTCCGTTAGAGATACCCCTGAAAAGCGCACGATGCGCAACGACATCATTTTCTCCACAGGTTTGCGTGCCTTGCGATCCAAGGCGATCCACACTTCAAAAGGCAATTGAGTGGTGAGCCCATGATAACGCAGCGCGGATAGCAGGCAGATCACGCCAGCGGGTACCCGACGGGCGGCCTCAGCCAGCGAACGGTTTTCTGTCGGCGAGGCATCTTCCGAAACGTAAAGTCCTCGGCTAATCTTGCTCAATTTACCCTGTTGGCTCAAACGCCGAAGGATTGCCCTTGGTAGTTTTGCTGCGTCCAAATCACAGGCTCGCAACACCCCCTGTTGCTTCGCCAGCACGAGCACTTCCTTGGCTTGCGAGCGTGGAGCTTGCACGGATTTATCAGGGTTGCTTCTAAACGTCGGCATTTATTCACATTGGTCGACGTATTGTAACAGGATCTCAGCGTTGCACCAGCACTTTCATGGCTGACCGTGAATCTTCGAATCGGTGAGGTGACCGGCATACGCTCATGCCCCCAGCCATCCAAAATTCTGATTTTCTTGGTTGGGAAGATTGGCCTACCATCAAGCAATTACGCATGCAATGGATTGCGTTTTCCCAGCCAGGCATCCAACACCGCTCGGTCCTCGTCGTTAGCGTGCCCCAAAATATCCGGGAGAAGCAATCCGAGTTCACCCTCAGTCATGCCGTCAATAGTACGTTGAAGGGCTTTTCCAATTGCGCCACCAGCAGTTTCGGAAGTCGACGCTGGGTCAACCGGAGCGGAGGCAGCGTTCGAGTTGCCGGCGATGACGGGACCGGCAAAGTCGATTTCTTTTTCCGCAAACCATTTGTTCAGCCACTTCTGATCCCTTTCTGTTAGCAAAGGTAGAATACCCGCTAAAGTCGAGGCACAGGAGTTTGCAGGTAAGAGCAAAACGCCTGCTCCGATGACGATTTTTGCATGACTAATAGCTTTGCGCGCTTTGTCGGCTTCCAGCTTCAAGTGGTTAACCTCAAGATTGGCGGCAAGAGTTTCATCTGCTTCCGCCGCCGCCGTCAGCTTTCGAGCCGCTGCCAGATTGGCGGCTTTTTCCCTGCGTGTGGCAGCACGCCTCCGAAGCATCACAATACGCTCTTCAAGGTTTGGCATAATTTCGGATTGGTTGAAGTTTTTTGTGCAATCCAATTATTACTGCCGAGCCGGCTTTGCCTTACCATTTTTGGCGGTCGCTGCGGGGGAATTGATCAAACCGGCAAGATAATTCATCAAACTTGCATAGTTGATCAGGCGAATTCCGCGAATGGCTCCCGGTTTGCGGATGACCACACTTTTGACTGGCGCGATCCCGCTACGACCCCGAGGCTCGCAAAGCTCTACCAGAGTGCTGCGCGAGAGCCCCGTGTGGGGGCACCGCGTTCCAGGACGGGGGAGGCGAATCCACTCTGCTTGCGAGGTGGAGTTGTCAGTGAGGTGTGACACGTTTGGTTTCATGGGCAGCACTTTGCCCACAACGGCGTCACCCTTTGAAGTGGCGGAAGATTTTAAATCATCCGCTACGGTCGAAAATACTGAAGGCGCAGAAACGCCCAGCCTTCGTGAAATCAGCTAAAACCGCATCAGATTTTTTCGCTGCCAGACGTAACGCATCCACATTCGTATAAGGTGCTTCCTTTTCACGGTCTGCGTAAGTGCCTATCCGATTAACCTTTTCTTCTGGCTATGTAGCCACGGCGCTCTGTCGCCGTGTCCGGATGCCGGAGCGGACACGGCGACAGAGCGCCGTGGCTACACAGCCAGAGTAATCCGGATAGGCTTTAAGCCAAATCCACGGCATTTATGGCCGCCTCGTAGGTTTTGTACTGTTTATGGAGTCGTTTGGCCCCGAGCCAGTTTAGCCGATCTTTCGCCAGTCCTCTTCCCACCCTGGATGATTTTTTGTTTTTTCTGCCGGAGAGATTTTTAGGACACCTTTCCAAGAGCCGGTCGAACGCTTGCCTGAGTTGATGCTTATTCAAACTCCAGTCGAGTTCGATCACTGCATATGATTTGTCTTCTTCAACGGCGTAATACCGCTTCGGGCCGTTGCATAAACTCGGTCTTTCAATAATCCTTTCCTCGGACAGTTTGCCCGCAGCAAGAGCCTTAAGAACATGAGGAATTTGTTCTGCCCTGGTCTCCGCCCATTTTGACGCCAAACCATCGCGCTCTTCATCCCATTTCTGAAGCAGGGTGAGATCAAATTTGTGGTAGTGGGTATTAGTTAAATGATTGGTTGCTGGTTGTACTGGTGAATAAACAC